>NZ_DASSMH010000042.1:0-27915 GCF_035688975.1 Intrasporangium sp.
TCGTCGGGAATGAGCACGGACTCGGATGCCGCGTTGCTGGTCACCTGCTCGGGGGTGACGGCGCCTGAGAGGACGCGGGAGGCCCAGGATTGGTGAAGTGCGGCGGCGAGGGCGAGCTGGTCGAGGGGGACGCCGAGCTGGGATGCGACCCGGCTTGCTGCACCCACGGCCGGGTGCGTGTCGCGGGTGCCGGGGGCGAGCCGGCCGTTGGCCAGGGCCTCCTTGATCACGACGGTGAGTCCGGCGTCTGCCGCGTCACCGAGGGCGGGACCTGCGGAGGTCTCGAGGAGGTTCCACGTCGACTGCACGAGCGTGAACAGTGGCTGGCCGTCCACGCTGAGGTCGAGGGCGCGGCGGATCGCCTCGCCCTGGCGGGGCCCTGAGGTGGAGAACCCGACGCGCATGTTGTCCTCACGCAGGCCGGCCAACCGGCGGTGCAGCGTGGCATCCGTCAGCGCGGGGCTCTCGGGGGTCAGCGAGTGGATCTGGTAGGCGTCGAGCCGATTGCCGAGCTCGGCCCGGGTCTCGGCGAGCTGGGCGGTGAAGGCCTCCACCGTGTGGTCCTTGACCTCGTGCACGTCTGCGTCGGCGCGCCAGTCGCCGACGTAGCGGTACCCCCACTTCGAGGCGATCGTGACGTCGGTGACCCTGGGCCGCGACTGCAGCCAGGCAGCCAGGAACCGCTCGGACAGCCCGTACGAGCGGGCGCAGTCGAGGTAGCGCACGCCGGCCTCGTAGGCCGCGTCGAGCACGAGCGCGGTGCGCGCCCGCAGGTCCTCGACCGAGCGGTCCGGTCCGAGGTCCCGGCCCCGGCCGGCCGTGATGTACGCCGGCCGGCCGAGCGCGGCCAACCCCAGTCCGACCCGGCTGGGGCCAGGCTTCCGTAGTGGGGCGGGTGTCGCCCCCGGTGAGGTGGCGTGCGCCGGAGCGGCACCGGTGTTCGCGGTCGGGCAGCTCATGGCACAGACTGCGGGGCCGAGTGGTCATGAGCCGGTGACGCCATCCTCGTCGGGTAGGGCCCCACGCGCCGCACCTCCAAACCCCTCACCGTGCCGATCGCGGTTCGCCGGTAATCCTGCCACCCTGGTCGCGGACGTGTCCGCTTGGGTAGACGCAGGTGCGTACCCGAGGCCAGCTCGTGCGTCGTCGCCCGCCTGCCCCGGCAAGGCGACGGAAGTGCGTGTCTACGGTCGCAGCAGCACCATGGCCACGTCGTCCCGCAGACCGGAGCCGGGGGCCAGTTCCTCCAGCAGCCGGTCGGCCAGGTCCTCGACGCCCAGGTGCCGGTGCCTCGCCAGAGCCCGCTTGAGTCTGTCGATGCCGACGTCAAGGGCCTCGTCGCGCCGCTCGACCAACCCGTCGGTGTAGAGCAGCAGCGTGTTGCCGGGGGTGATGTTGACCGTGCTCAGCGGCCTGCGGGTCACCTGCTCCGTGACCGCCAGCGGTGGTCCGAGGGCGTCGTTGAGCTCGTCGACCCTGCCATCAGCATGGGCGAGGAGCGGCGGCAGGTGCCCGGCGCTGCTGTAGGCGGCGAATCCCAGCTCCGGGTCCAGGACCAGCTTCACGGCGGTCGAGGCGGTCGCGTTGGGGTTGTGCCGGGCGATCTGGTCCAGGGCAGCCAGAGCCTGCGGGGGACCGACATCAGCGACGGTGAGGGCCGCCAGCGCGCTGCGCAGCTGACCCATCACGGACGCGGCGACCAAACCATGGCCAACGACGTCCCCGACGGCCACTGCCACCCGTCCGTCGCCGATGTCGGTCACGTCGTACCAGTCACCGCCGACGGTCACCGCCGTCGAGGCCGGCCGGTACCGGACCGCAACGGCGACGCGGTTGCGCACCGTGTCGGGGACGCCCGTGGGCAGCATCGCCGACTGCACCGCGACCCCGAGGCGGCGCTCGGCCTCCACCTCCTCGTCGAACAGGTGCGCCTGCTCCATCAGTGCCATGGCGGCGCGCATCGCCTCACCCGTCGACATGACCGCGGCCTCACGCTCCCCGCCCCCGGACCCGGCAAGCCGTGACGCGAGCGCTGTCACCTCGAAGACGTGCCACAGCACGAACCGGGCGTCGCCGCCGGCACCCAGGAGCGGGACCGCCGTTCCCGCCCAGTACCTCCCCGCAGGAACTCCACCGGCAGCTCCGGCGGGCCGGGAGATGTCGTAGCGCTGCATCCCGAGCACCGTCGGGCGCTTCGTCGACAGCGCGGTCTGCAGCACGTCCCGCACACTGCTCGCGGCACCGAAGTCCACCGGGCTGATGTCCGGGAACACCTGGAAGAGCCCCCGGCCGATCATCTCGGCCTTGGTGTGGCCTACCACGTGCACATAGGCCTCGTTGCAGTCCCGGATGACGAGGTCCGGGTCGAGGACGACGCACGCGCTCGGCACGATGTCGAACAGGGCCCGGAAGTCGATCGTCGCGGCGCCCGACCCGTCGGACGTCTCTGGCGGGACGGCCACCTGCACCTCCGTCGCAACCGCTCCCATGAGTCCCCTGGGAGCTGGGGTTCGGCCGCTTCTTGAACGAGGACGCCCACATCGTATGTCAAGCCGAAGCAGTGCCCACAGAATGACGGCGCTCGCCCGTGCCGCGGTCACGGTCACGGTCACGGTCTCGATTCGGGGAAGTGGGCTCCACGCGCACCCGGGACACGGACGCTTCGGCGCGACCCGGGGCGGGTATTGGGGGCCAGGCACCC
Source organism: Intrasporangium sp. (assembly GCF_035688975.1). GTDB lineage: Bacteria > Actinomycetota > Actinomycetes > Actinomycetales > Dermatophilaceae > CALMNV01. The sequence continues at coordinate 2,702 of NZ_DASSMH010000042.1, forward strand.
AGACCGCTTGAGGAGAAGACCGTGAGCACCGACGACTTCCGCCCGCTCGCCCTCGTCACCGGCGCGTCGTGCGGCATCGGCTACGAGCTCGCCGAACGGCAGGGCGCACACCGCCTGTATGCCGCCGTCACCGCACTTGGGCGGCCGCTTGCCGCGACGACTCTCAGCTGTTCACCTCGTCGGCGTCGCCGACAAGGACGACCCGGCCCAAGTCGCGCGGCAGGGCTTCGAGGGGCTCAAGAAGGGGGAGGCGAGCGTGCTCGGCGGCTCGGGCTCCCACGCGCGGGCTCGGGCCGGTAGATGACCGTCCTCACCGCCGCCCAGCCGGCGCTCGACTCGGGCGACACCGCCTGGCTGCTCGTGGCCACGGCGCTCGTGCTCCTCATGGCACCCGGACTCGCGCTCTTCTACGGCGGCATGGTCCGCTCCAAGAGCGTGCTCAACATGATGATGATGACGTTCGGCGCGCTCGCGGTCGTCGTCGTCCTGTGGACGGTCGTGGGCTACTCGCTCGCCTTCGGCGACGACCTCGGTGGGGGCCTGATCGGCGACCCCCTGCAGCACCTGGGCCTCGCCGACCTCCTCGGCGGGGCGAGCAACGGCTCGGGCACCGTGCCGATGGTGCTGTATGCCGTGTTCCAGGGGCTCTTCTGCGTCATCACCGGCGCGCTCGTGTCCGGCGCCATCGCCGACCGGGCCCGGTTCGGGGCCTGGATCGCCTTCGTGTCGGTGTGGACCCTGCTCGTCTACGCGCCGGTGGCGCACTGGGTCTTCGCCACGGGCACCCCGGCCAATCCGGGAGGCGGCTGGCTCGTCAGCCGCACCGGTCTGATCGACTTCGCCGGGGGCACCGCGGTCGAGATCTGCTCGGGCGCGTCGGCGCTCGCCCTCGCCCTCGTGCTCGGCCGCCGGGTCGGGTTCGGCAGCGAACCGCTGCGGCCGCACAACCTCACCCTCGTCATGCTGGGCGCGGGACTGCTGTGGTTCGGCTGGTTCGGCTTCAACGCCGGCTCCGCCCTGGCCGCCAACCAGACCGCCGCGGAGGTCTTCACGACGACGCTCGTCGCCGGCGCGGCGGGGACCCTCGGCTGGCTGGTGCTCGAGCGCTTCCGCGACGGCCATGCCACCTCGCTCGGGGCCGCGTCGGGCATGGTCGCCGGCCTCGTCGCCATCACGCCGTCCTGCGCCTCCGTGTCTCCGCTCGGTGCCGTCGTCATCGGTGCGGGCGGCGCAGTCGTGTGCGCCTACGCCATCGGCCTCAAGCACCGCCTCGGCTACGACGACTCCCTCGACGTCGTCGGCGTCCACATGGTCGGCGGGATCGTCGGGACCCTGGGCATCGGCCTGCTCGCCACGGCGAGCGCTCCCACGCACGTCGACGGTCTGTTGCTCGGGGGCGGCGCCGGCCAGCTGGGCAAGCAGCTCGTCGGCGTCGTCGCCGTGATGGCCTACGCCTTCATCGTCTCGGGAGTCCTCGGTCTCGCGGTCGACCGGCTCATGGGCTTCCGCGTCGACCGGGACGACGAGGTGGCAGGCATCGACCTCGCCGTCCACGCGGAGACGGCATACGACCTGCACACGCTCACCACCGGCCGCTCCCTCGGCCACGGGCTGCTGCGCCCACTGACCCGACCTGGAGAGGACCGATGAAGCTCGTCACTGCCGTCATCAAGCCCCACATGTTCCAAGAGGTCCGGGACGCGCTCGAGGCGCTCGGGGTCACCGGCATGACGGTGACCGAGGCGAGCGGGCACGGCCGCCAGCGCGGGCACACCGAGGTCTACCGAGGGGCGGAGTACGAGGTGGACCTCGTCCCCAAGCTGCGCCTCGAGCTGCTCACCGACGACCACGACGCCGCCGACGTCGTGCGCACCATCGCCAGCGCCGCGCAGACCGGCCGGATCGGCGACGGCAAGGTGTGGGTGGTGCCAGTCGACTCCATCGTGCGGGTCCGGACTGGCGAGCGGGACGAGGCCGCGATCTGAGCCAGCCCCTGAACACGGCTGCACCGAGCTTGGCACCGAGCTTGGCACCGAGCTGGGCACCGAGCGCGCTGGAGGCGTCGGAGGGGCCGGTTAGGCTCTGATCGTGGGAGCCGACCGGATCAGCCAGGCGCCAGCCGTGTCCCGGCGGGCCCTCACGCTGCCCAACGTGCTCTCGGTGATCCGGCTCGCCGGGGTGCCCCTCTTCCTCTGGGCGATCGTCCGTGCGCACGACGGCCTCGCCGTCCTCGTCCTCGTGCTCTCGGGCATGACGGACTACGCGGACGGCAAGATCGCGCGGACCTTCGCCATGGAGTCGCGGCTCGGGCAGTTCCTCGACCCGATCGCCGACCGGCTCTACATCCTGACCACCCTCGTCGGCCTGGCCTGGCGGGACATGATCCCGCTCTGGCTCGTGCTCGTGCTCCTCACTCGCGAGCTCGTGATGACGGTGATGCTGCTCTACCTGCGCAGCCGGGGCCAGGTCGGCCTCCCCGTCCACTTCGTCGGCAAGGCCGCCACCTTCAACCTGCTCTACGCCTTCCCGCTGCTGCTCCTCGCGCACCGGACCGACTGGGTCGGCAGCCTCGCGCGACCCATCGGGTGGGGGTTCGCCTGGTGGGGCATCGTGCTCTACTGGTTCGCGGCGGTGCTGTATGCCGTCCAGGCGCACTTCGTGCTGTCCCGGCGGCGCGTGGCCACGCCATGAGCACGCCGCCCCGCCGCCCGGACGCGTCGATGACGCTGCTCACGTCGATGCTCGAGCGGCCGCTCGACCCCGGCTACCAGCAGGCGGCCGACCGTCGACGCGCCGCGGGCCTTCCCGCGGCCACGTCGACCCGCACGGCCATCGTCCTCGTCATGGTGCTGCTGACCGGTTTCCTCTTCGCCGTCAGCGCGCGGTCGCTTCGGCCGAAGCCGACCGCCGCCGCTGCGGTCAAGGCGCAGCTCGTCCAGCGCATCGAGGCGCTCCAGGCGCAGAGCAGCGCCTCCGAGGCCCGCCTCGCCGCTCTCGGCACGCAGGTGCAGGCGCTCGAGGCACTCGCGCTGCGGCAGTCTTCCGGGAGCGGCCTCGCCAGCCAGGCGCGGGCCCTCGCGGTCCAGGCCGGGGCCGTCGCGCTGACCGGCCCAGGCCTGACCCTCACCATCGACGACGCCCCAGGGTCCGCGACCGGAGCGGACGCCGGCGCCCGGCCCGACGGCGGGTTCTCCTCCGGCCGGGTCACGTCGGCCGACCTGCAGATCGTCGTCAACGGGCTGTGGGCGGCCGGGGCGGAGGCCATCTCGGTCAACGGGCACCGGCTCACCTCCACCGCGGCGATCCGCTTCGCCGGCCAGGCGATCATCGTCGACTTCCGGCCGCTGGCCCGCCCCTACGTCGTCACCGTGCTCGGTGACGCGGACCGAGTCCGGCGCGTCTTCGAGCCGGCGTTCGCCGGCGTCTACCTCTCGCAGCTGGCCCAGGAGTACAAGATCCGCGTGGCCTGGGCGTCGGCCCCGTCCCTCACCGTGCCGGGGGACGCGTCGCTGCGCCTGTCGGTCGCCGAGCCGATCCACGGCGACGTAGGCTCTGCGCCGAACCCGTCCCCGACCGGATCGAGCACGCCATGACCTGCGGACCAAGGAGCGGACGGTGATCCCAGCCCTCGGCCTTCTCGTCGGCCTCGTGCTCGGGCTGCTGCTCAACCCCTCGGTGCCGCTGTGGCTGCAGCCCTACCTGCCCATCGCCGTCATCGCGGCGCTCGACGCGGTCTTCGGGGGAGTGCGGGCCGTCCTCGACGGCATCTTCAACGACAAGGTCTTCGTCGTCTCGTTCCTGTCCAACGTCGTCGTGGCGGCCTTCATCGTCTTCCTCGGCGACCAGCTCGGCGTGGGTTCCCAGCTGTCGACCGGCGTCGTCGTCGTGCTCGGGGTCCGCATCTTCTCCAACGTCGCCTCGATCCGGCGCCACCTCTTCAAGGCATGAGCAGCACCCCGGCCACCCCCAGCCCAGGAGGGAGTCCCTGGCGGCGACTGCGACGGATCGGGGGGCCCCGCGCCACGAAGGCCAACGTCCTCGTCGCCGCGCTCGCCGTGCTCCTCGGCGTCGGGATCGCCACCCAGGTCCAGCTCACGCAGGAGCGAGGCCTGCGCGAGCTGAGCCAGACCGACCTCGTGCGGGTTCTCGACGACATCTCGCTGCGCTCGTCCCGGCTCGACGCGCAGCTGCGGGAGCTGGAGGCCACGCGCGACCGGCTCAAGAGCGGCACCGGCAGCACGGCCGAGGCGCTCGCCCAGTCCCAGAAGCGGGTGGACACCCTGGGGATCCTCGCGGGCACCGTCGCCGCAAGGGGTCCGGGCATCACCATGACCATCTCGGACCCGAAGAGCCAGGTCACCGGCCCGCTCCTGCTCGACCTCATCCAGGAGCTGCGCGATGCCGGGGCTGAGTCGATCGACGTCGGGAGCGTCCGGGTGGTCGCCTCCTCGTACGTCGGGGACTCGGGCGGGCGCCTTTCCATCGACGGCACGCCGCTGCAGCGGCCCCTGACCGTCAAGGCCATCGGGGACTCGGACACGCTGGCGTCGGCCATGACGATCCCAGGAGGCATCGTCGAGACGATCCGGCAGAAGGGTGCGAGCGCCACGGTGACGCCGGTCACCACGGTCGAGATCACCTCGCTGCACCAGCCGCTCACCCTGACCCACGCCACGCCGGTCGAGTAGCGGCAGCAGACCCCCGCTTCGGCCGGTATGGCTGCGTGCACCGGCCGGTCCATGCCATTCTTCCCCAGTGGCCGCGTGCCCTTCCCCTTCTCGCGGCGGCCTACACCCGTTCCGTCCAGAAACCGGACCCGTCGACAGGAGCCCCATGAGCGGCCTCGAGTACCCCGCAGACCTTCGCTACACCGCAGACCACGAGTGGGTCCGCTCCAGTGAGGGCGGCAGCGTCCGGATCGGCATCACGGCCTTCGCGCAGGATGCCCTCGGCGACGTCGTCTTCGTGTCGCTGCCGACGGTGGGGGACGCGGTGACCGGGGGAGAGGCGTGCGGCGAGGTGGAGTCGACCAAGTCGGTGAGCGACGTGTTCGCCCCGTTCGACGGCGAGGTGACGGCAGTCAACGAGGCACTCGACGGGGCGCCCGAGCTGATCAACTCCGACCCGTATGGCGAAGGCTGGATGTTCGAGCTCAAGCCGGCCGACCCGACGGTCGTCGACTCCCTCATGGACGCCGACGCCTACACGTCCAGCCTGTCCTGACCGGCCGCCTGCGCCCCCCGCAGGCAGGACCGACCGGCCAACTATCGTGGAGCGCGCAAGCAGCGACGCCCACCCGAGCACCAAGGAGGACCGCATGGCGAGCGAGCAGGATGGGCCCCGCCGCCGGTTCAGCGAGGAGCCGCACACGATGCGGTTCCACGGCGTGCCCGCACACGAGGACCACGTCGAGGCGCCCGACACCCGCCGCCTCTCGGCCGAGGACCAGGCGACCATCGAGGCGCTGCGCCCCGGCACGGCGCTGCTCGTCGTCCTGCGTGGACCCAACTCGGGGGCGCGCTTCCTCCTCGACGACGCCGAGGTGACCGCCGGACGCCACCCGGACTCCGACATCTTCCTCGACGACGTGACGGTCTCGCGCAAGCACGCGCTGTTCGTGCGCTCCGAGGCCGGGTATGCCGTGCGCGACGCCAAGTCGCTCAACGGCACCTACGTCAACCGCGAGCGGATCGACGAGGCGCCGCTGCACACCGGCGACGAGGTGCAGATCGGCAAGTTCCGGCTCGTGTACTACTACTCCGCCTGACCGGACCCGATGACGCCCGCGCCGCCCGGGGGGACGACCCCGGGGCACCGGTCCGCCGGTGCCCGTCTGACCATCGGCAAGGTGCTCGACAGGCTGCGGGGCGACTTCCCCGACATCTCGCCGTCGAAGGTCCGCTTCCTCGAGGCGGAAGGGCTCGTGACGCCGGAGCGGACGCCAGCGGGCTACCGCACCTACTCCGAGTCCGACGTCGAGCGCCTGCGCTACATCCTCGTGGCCCAGCGCGAGCGCTACTGGCCACTCAAGGTGATCCGTGACGCGCTCGACGCGCTCGACCGGGGACTCGACGACCCCGGCACCGGCGCGGGCCTGCCCCGCCCGCCCGCGCCGCTCACGGATCCGGAGGTCCCGGGACCGGAGCGGCTGCGGCCCGGCGCGCGGGTGTGGCTCACCCGCGAGGAGGTCCGCCGGGCCACCGGGCTCGACGAGCCGGTCTTCACGGCGCTGGAGACCTTCGGCCTGCTCCAGCCGTCGGACAGCGGCCACTTCGACGAGTCGGCGCTCGCGGTGGCCGCGGCCGCGCGGACGCTGGGAGAGCACGGCTTGGAGCCCCGGCACCTGCGCCCCTTCCGGACCGCCGCCGACCGCGAGATCGGCCTCGTCGAGCAGGTCCTCGCGACCCGCCGGGGTGGCGGCCGGGAGGAGCGGGCGGCGCAGATCCTGTCCGCCTGCATCGCCCTGCACGTCGCGCTGGTGCGCTCGGGCCTGTCTCGTTGACGTCGGGTCGGGACACGGCTCCGGCACGCGCCTGCCACCGGGACCGGTTGCCCGGCGGCGGGGGTACGGTGGAGGAGTGAGAGAGCTCGACGTGCTCGGCGTTCGCGTTGAGATGCCGACCAACCAGCCGATCGTCCTGCTTCGCGAGAAGGAGGGCGGCCGCTACCTGCCCATCTGGATCGGCGCGGCCGAGGCGGCTGCCATCACCTACGCCCAGCAGGGCGTGGTGCCGCCGCGGCCGTTAACCCACGATCTGCTCCGGGACGTCATCGCGGGCCTGGGACACGAGCTCACCGAGGTGCGGATCGTCGCCCTGCGCGACTCCGTGTTCCACGCCGCCCTCATCATCGACGGCACGACGGAGATCGGGTCTCGCGCCTCCGACGCCATCGCACTCGCGGTCCGCACCGGCGCGAAGGTGCTCGTCGACCCCGGTGTGCTGGACGAGGCAGCGATCGTCGTCTCCTCCGACGAGGACGACGAGGTCGAGCGGTTCAAGGAGTTCCTGGACCAGGTCTCGGCGGAGGACTTCGAGGCCGTCGAGGAGCCCCCGGGCGAGGGCCCCGAGGGAACCTCGGGGGTGGGCGAGGGAGGCGACGGAGGCGACGAGGGTGGTGGCCCCACGGAACCCAGGGGTGGGCCCCCCCGCCCGGCGTGAGCCCGGCCCCACGCCGGTAGCAATCATCACGTTCAACGAGAAGGTTAAGGTTGGCGACACCGCGGCGACACGCCGGCACGTACCCTGCAGCGGTGATTGACGGTGCGGCCCGCTCGGGCCTACCGTCGGTGCAAACGACGCGGCTGTAGTTACCCCACCGGTACTCCGCAGGTACTCCGCAGGTACTCGGACATGGACTAGGAGGACGGCGATGGTCGCCATCGAGGATTCTCGATCCGAGACACAGCGGATGCCGGTCGCAGCCCAGGGCCTGCTGTTCACCGACGACCTGCCCGACCTCGACGAGGACACGGGATACCGCGGGCCCACCGCGTGCCGGGCTGCCGGGATCACCTACCGCCAGCTTGACTACTGGGCCCGCACGGGGCTGGTGGAGCCGTCCGTGCGCGGCGCCGGCGGCTCGGGCACCCAGCGGCTCTACGGCTTCCGGGACATCCTCGTGCTCAAGGTGGTCAAGCGGCTGCTCACCACGGGCGTCTCCCTCCAGCAGATCCGGGTCGCCATCGAGCACCTGCGCGAGCGGGGGGTCGAGGACCTGGCCCAGATCACCTTGATGAGCGACGGCGCCTCGGTCTACGAGTGCACCTCGGCGGACGAGGTCATCGACCTCGTCCAGGGCGGTCAGGGGGTCTTCGGCATCGCCGTCGGTCGGGTGTGGCGTGAGGTCGAAGGTGAGCTCGCCCACCTCCCGAGCGAGCGGGCCGAGGAGACCCCTGCCGCGCACCCGGGCGACGAGCTCACAGCCAGGCGCACCGCTCGCCGCCTGGCCTGAGCCGGTCGACGCCCGGGAGCCTGGGCAGCCCCCGGCGGCTGGTAGATTGGCGGGCGTCGACGACCCCGCGTGGGAGAGACCTCGAGGTGGGAGACCACCTGCGGGGCGCCGAAGGGGCAACATCCCCGGAACCTCTCAGGCGCCAGGACCACGCGGGCGAGGCAACTCTGGAGCGCGCTGTGCGAGCGACAGACGGGGAGCGTGAGTCCGCCGCTCAACCGTCAGGAGCCGATGTGTCCACCACCCAGATCTCCGCCCAGGCCGTGACGCAGCCCGACTTCGTCGGCCGTCACGTGGGCCCGCAGCCCGACGACGTGCCGGCCATGCTCGAAGTCGTCGGCCAGCCGAGCGTCGAGGCGCTCTGCGACCGCGCCATCCCAGGGGTCATCCGTTCCGAGGCCCCGCTGCGGCTCGAGGCGGCGGCCAGCGAGAGCGCCGTGACGCAGGAGCTGCGCGCGCTCGCCGGGCGCAACCGGGTCCTGACCTCGCTCATCGGGCTCGGCTACTACGGCACCGTCACGCCGCCGGTCGTGCGCCGCAACGTCCTCGAGAACCCTGCGTGGTACACCGCGTACACGCCCTACCAGCCGGAGATCTCCCAAGGTCGGCTGGAGGCGCTGCTCAACTTCCAGACGGTCCTCACCGATCTCACCGGGCTCGACATCGCGGGGGCCTCGCTCCTCGACGAGGCGACGGCAGCGGCCGAGGCGATGTCGCTGATGCGCCGGATGACGAAGGTCTCCACGGACGGGGTCGTGCTCCTCGACGCGGAGGTCTTCCCCCAGACCATCGCCGTGATGCGCACGCGGGCAGAGGCGATCGGCCTGCCGCTCGTCGTTGCGGACCTGTCCACCGTGGCGACGCGCGACGAGCTGTCTGCGGTGGCGGGCGGCAGGCCCGTCGTCGGCGTCGTCGTGCAGTACCCGGCCGCGTCGGGCCGCCTCCACGACTGGAGCTCGCTCGCCGCCGTCGCGCACGACGCGGGCGCGCTCGTGACGGCGTGCGCGGACCTGCTCGCCCTCATCCTGCTGCGCCCGCCGGGGGAGTGGGGCGCCGACGTCGCCGTCGGCAGCGCCCAGCGCTTCGGCGTCCCCATGGCCTTCGGTGGACCGCACGCCGGTTACCTGGCCGTGCGCACGGGTCTGGAGCGCTCGATGCCCGGCCGCCTCGTCGGGGTCTCGGTCGACGCGGAGGGCCATCCGGCATACCGGCTCGCCCTGCAGACGCGCGAGCAGCACATCCGCCGCGAGAAGGCGACCTCCAACATCTGCACCGCCCAGGTGCTGCTCGCGGTGATGGCGAGCATGTATGCCGTCTGGCACGGCCCGCAGGGCCTCACCGACATCGCCCGCAGAGTGCACCAGCACACCGGCCGGCTCCGCGCCGGCCTCGTCGGTGCCGGCGTCGACGTGCCGGCGGAGACCTTCTTCGACACGATCACCGTGCGCCTGCCCGGCCGCGCGGAGGAGACCGTGCGCCGCTTCGCCGACCTCGGCCTCAACCTGCGCCTCGTGGACCGCGACCACGTCGGCGTCAGCCTCGACGAGACGACCTCAACTGCCACCGTCGACGCCGTCCTCGCCGGCTTCGGTGTCGAGCCGGCGGGGACCGGCCCCGACGAGGGTCCCCACGACGGCCCCCACGACGCGGCCGACCGGGTCGGCGGCATACCGGCGGCCCTGGCTCGCACGTCCGACTTCCTCACCCACCCGGCCTTCACGACGCACCACTCCGAGACCGCCATGCTGCGCTACCTGCGGCGCCTCTCCGACCGGGACTTCGCCCTCGACCGCGGGATGATCCCGCTCGGCTCGTGCACGATGAAGCTCAACGCCACGACCGAGATGGAGCCGATCTCGTGGCCGGAGTTCGCCGACCTCCACCCGTTCGCCCCCGCGGACCAGACCGAGGGCATCCGCGCGCTCATCGGCCAGCTCGCCGACTGGCTCTGTGAGATCACCGGCTACGACGCCGTCTCCCTGCAGCCCAACGCCGGTGCCCAGGGCGAGCTCGCCGGGCTGCTCGCGATCCACGCCTACCACCAGGCGCGTGGAGAGGGGCACCGCCGGATCTGCCTCATCCCGGCCAGCGCGCACGGCACCAACGCCGCCTCGGCGGTCATGGCCGGGCTGCAGGTCGTCGTCGTCAAGACCGCGCCCGGCGGCACCGTGGACCTCGACGACCTGCGGCGCAAGGTCGAGGAGCACCGCCACGACCTCGCGGCGATCATGGTGACCTACCCCTCGACGCACGGGGTCTACGAGGACACCATCACCGAGCTCTGTGCGCTGGTCCACGACGCCGGGGGGCAGGTCTACGTCGACGGTGCCAACCTCAACGCCCTCGTCGGTCTTGCGCAGCCGGGCAAGTTCGGGGCCGACGTGTCGCACCTCAACCTGCACAAGACCTTCTGCATCCCGCATGGCGGCGGGGGACCGGGGGTCGGGCCGGTCGCGGTGCGGGCGCACCTCGCCCCGCACCTGCCCAACCACCCGCTCGCGCCGGAGGCCGGCCCCGCCACCGGCGTCGGGCCGGTGTCCGCGGCGCCCTACGGCTCCGCCGGCATCCTGCCGATCTCGTGGGCCTACATCCGCCTCATGGGCGGCGCCGGGCTCACCCACGCCACCGAGATGGCGGTCCTGTCCGCCAACTACGTGGCGGCCCGGCTACGGCCGCACTACCCGGTCCTCTACGCCGGCGAGCACGGGCTCGTGGCCCACGAGTGCATCCTCGACCTGCGGCCCCTCACAGCGGCCACCGGCGTGACGGTCGACGACGTCGCCAAGCGGCTCGTCGACTACGGCTTCCATGCCCCGACGATGTCCTTCCCCGTCGCGGGCACGCTCATGGTCGAGCCCACCGAGTCGGAGTCCCGCGCGGAGCTCGACCGCTTCTGTGACGCCATGATCGCCATCCGGGGCGAGATCGAGCAGGTCGCCGCCGGCGAGGTGGCCGTGGCGGAGAGCATGCTGCGCCAGGCGCCGCACACCGCGCACGGCCTGGCGCGGGAGTGGAGGCACCCCTACGACCGGGCGAGCGCCGCCTTCCCCGTGGGGGTCCACGCGCCGGACAAGTACTGGCCTCCGGTGAGCCGGATCGACGGCGCCTACGGCGACCGGAACCTCGTCTGCTCGTGCCCGCCGCCGGAGGCGTTCGAGTACTGACGCCCTGCCGGCGAAGGGCTCGCACCGCACCCTCGGATGTGGTTGTCTCGCCTCGTGGGCGCGGACGTCGAGCAGGCGAGGTACACCCCGGAGCAGCGGCAGACCTATCGGGAGAAGGTCCGTCGTGACCTCGACGTGTTCGAGCGGATGCTCGGGCACAGCCAGTTCGAGTTCGACCGGCCGATGACCGGCATCGAGATCGAGCTCAACCTCGTCTCCGAGGACCTCGGGCCGCGGCTCGACAACAAGTCCGTGCTCGCCCAGATCGCCGACCCGGACTACCAGACCGAGCTCGCCCGCTACAACATCGAGCTCAACGTCCGGCCCCGCCCGCTGCCCGGTGACGCCGCCATCGAGCTCGAGGCGGACCTGCGCGCCTCGCTCAACCACGCCTCGGAGCGGGCCGCCGAGCTCGGCATCGGCATCGTCGCCATCGGCATCCTGCCGACGGTCATGCCCGAGCACTTCGAGGGTGACTGGATCAGCGAGAACATCCGCTACGAGGCGCTCAACAACGCCGTCCTCGAGGCCCGCGGGGAGCATGTGTGGCTCGAGATCCAGGGCCCGACCGGTGAGCGGATCGCGCGGTATGCCGACTCGCTCGCGCCCGAGTCGGCGTGCACGTCGATCCAGCTGCACCTGCAGGTCCAGCCGGAGCACTTCGCCGACCACTGGAACGCGGCGCAGGCCCTCGCCGGCCCCCAGCTCGCCCTCGGGGCGAACTCGCCCTTCTTCCTGGGGCAACGGCTCTGGGCCGAGACCCGCATCCCGCTCTTCACCCAGGCCACCGACACCCGGCCCATCGAGCTGAAGAACCAGGGCGTCCGGCCGCGGGTGTGGTTCGGGGAGCGGTGGATCACCTCGATCTTCGACCTCTTCGAGGAGAACGTGCGCTACTTCCCGGCGCTGCTCCCGGTCGTCACGGAGGAGGAGCCGGAGGAGGTCTTCGAGGCGGGCCGGGTGCCGGAGCTGCGCGAGCTGCGGCTGCACAACGGCACCATCTACCGGTGGAACCGCCCCATCTACGACATCGTCGCCGGCCGCCCGCACCTGCGGGTCGAGAACCGGGTGCTGCCCGCCGGGCCGACCATGGCGGACGTGCTTGCCAACGCGGCCTTCTACTACGGGACGCTGCGGGTGCTCGCGCACGACGACCGGCCGGTGTGGACGAAGATGAGCTTCTCCGCCGCCGAGGAGAACTTCGAGCAGGGAGCTCGGTTCGGGATCGAGTCGAACACCTACTGGCCCAACTTCGGTGAGGTGCCGACCACCGAGCTGGTCCTGCGCCGGCTCCTGCCGATGGCAAACGAGGGGCTGCAGCGCTGGGGCGTGTCCCAGGCCGTGCGGGACCGCTACCTGACGATCATCGAGCGGCGCTGCGTGCTGGGTGTCAACGGCGCCTCCTGGCAGACCGACTGCGTTGCGGCCTTCGAGGCGAGGGGCCTGCCGCGCCACGAGGCGCTGCGGGAGATGCTGCGGCTCTACATCGGCGGCATGCACAGCAACGAGCCGGTGCACACGTGGGAGCTGCCGCGCAGCTGAGCCCGGCGGGGGTGTACGAAAGTGGCCACTCGAGCGGGTGGGGGCGTACGAAAGTGGCCACTCGACGCGCGGGGGTGGCGGGCCTTGGTGGGGCGGCATACGGTCAGGCGGGCAGCGCGTTCCCGGGGGTGAGGTTCCACGCGCCGATGCACCGGGTCGCGCGGTGGTGGGTCAGGGCGCTGATAGAGCCCGCGTCGAGGACGAGCTGCGCGCCGAAGGCCGGGTCCACGCCGAGGTACACGGCGGCGAGGATGCGCAGCGCGTGGCCGTGGCCGAAGACCGCCACGTCACCACGCGCGAGCTCCGGCACCACGTCGTCGAGGACCGACTGGGCCCGCTGCGCCACCTCGGACAGCGACTCGCCCGGGGTCTCGCCGGGCTCGATGGGGTCGTTGAAGACCTCCCAGGCGTGACCGAGACGCTCGCGGATCTCCGGAGTCGTCAGGCCCTCGTAGGCACCGTAGTCCCACTCGACCAGGCGCGGGTCGATCTCGACGTCCGAGAGCCCGGCCAGCTGCGCGGTCCGGCGCGCCCGCTGGAGGGGAGAGACCAGGACCCGCACGAACGAGTACTCGGCGAGGGCGGCGGCGAGCCGCGTCGCGGCGCGCTCACCGTCCGGCAGCAGCGGCAGGTCCGTCACGCCGGTGTGCTGCCCGCTGCGCGACCACTCCGTCTCACCGTGCCGGACGAGGACCAGGCTGCCGGGCACGATGCCGTCGGGAGTGTGCATGACGACCAATGTACTGACGTGGCGGACCGGCCGCCTGAGAGGATGCAAGCGGTCAGCACAGGGTCGGCGGGGCAGGTCGGGGGAGGGGGTCGGGTCGGTGAGTGCCCGCGAGCTGGTCGTCCTCGGGACGGCGTCCCAGGTGCCCACCCGGCGGCGGGCGCACCACGGGGCGCTGCTGCGCTGGGACGACGAGGGCGTGCTCCTCGACCCCGGCGAGGGCACCCAGCGCCAGCTCACGCTGGCCGGCGTGCCGGCGGGCGCGATCACCCGGATCTGCATCACCCATCTGCATGGCGACCACTGCCTTGGTCTGCCGGGCATCCTGCAGCGGCTGGCGCTCGACGGCGTGGAGCGCCCGGTCGACCTCTACTTCCCGGCGGCGGGCCAGGAGTACGTCGACCGGCTCGTGCACGCCAGCGTCGCCCATCGGCTGCCGCCGCTGCGGGAGCATGCCGTGTCGGCGGACGGCGTGGTGGACGCCGGACCGGCCTTCACGCTGCACGCCCGGGCCCTGGACCACCCCATCCCGACCTACGGCTGGCGGTTCGAGGAGCCGGTGGCGCGGCGCATGCGCGCCGACCTGCTCGCAGAGCGAGGCATCCACGGCCCTGACGTGGGGCGGCTCGTGCGGGAGGGCGTCCTCGACGTGGGCGGACGGCGGGTGCGGGTGGAGGAGGTCAGTGAGCCACGCCCGGGGCAGGTGTTCGCCTTCGTGATGGACACCCGGGTATGCCGTGCCGCCGTGGACCTCGCGCAGGATGCGGACCTGCTCGTGTGCGAGTCGACGTTCCTCGCCGCAGAGGGCGCGCAGGCCGCGGCATACGGCCACCTCTCCGCCACCGACGCCGCGGGGATCGCAGCGCAGGCGCGGGCGCGCCGGCTCGTCCTCACCCACTACTCGCAGCGGCACCCCGACGAGGCTCGGTTCGCGGAGCAGGCGCGCGTGGTGTTCCCGGAGACCCACGCCGCCCGGGACCTCGACCGCATCCCGGTGCCGGCACGGCGCTGACGAGCGACCACCACTATTTCCGATTCCGGGGACCTGGCCGCACGAGCAGGAATATCGTGTGAGACACCTTTTGCACCATGTTTGGCCGCACCAGTCTGGTCTTGGCGCCGGGCCCGAGGATCGGGGTCCCGAGACGGCCGCGCGGCTGACGGACCGACTCGGTCCCGGCTTATCGAACGTCCTTACGCAGACCACATCGGGGGGGTCGGCAGGATGAACCAAGCCCTTGGCTCGCGGAACGCCGGCGAGACGGAGATTCTCGCGGCCGAGAACCTGCGAAAGACCTATGGGGACAGGGTGGCCCTCAAGGGGCTCACCTTCTCCCTCAAGGCGGGACGGGTGCTCGGCTTCCTGGGTCCGAACGGCGCCGGCAAGACCACCTCGATGCGGATCCTCACCACGATCCTGCGGCCGTCGTCCGGTCACTTCGTCGTCGACGGCATCAGCTCGCGGCATCCCGAGGCCATCCGGCGCAGGATCGGGGTCCTGCCCGAGGGCCTGGGGTTTCCCAAGCAGCTCACAGCGACCGGATACCTGGCGTATTTCGCCCAGCTCTACGGTCGGCCGGCGGCTGAGGCACGACACGTCGCAGCGCGCCTGCTGGAGGATGTGGGGCTGCAGAACCGGGCCGAGTCCACCATCGGATCCTTCAGCCACGGCATGCGGCAACGGCTCGGCATCGCACGGGCGCTCGTCAACGACCCGGCCGTGGTCTTTCTCGACGAACCCACCCTCGGCCTGGACCCCCGCGGACAGCGAGAGCTGCTGACCCTGATCCAGGGCATTGCTCGGGAGCGCAACAAGGGGGTCATGTTGTGCAGCCATCTGCTGTCCGAGATCGAGGACGTCTGCGACGACGTGGTGATCATGAATGCCGGCGACGTCGTGGCGAAGGGCTCGGTCGCCGAGGTGGTCGGACAGGCGGACGCCAACCTGGACCATCGCGTCCGGATACGTGTGCCCGTCGGGTCGATCGCCGTGACCCGAGAGGTGCTCGACGCGGTCCCGGGCATCGCGGATGCCGCTCTCACCGAGGAGTCGTCGGGATGGCTCGCGGTGGAGCTCGCTGGTCCGGCGAACGGTTCCGGACCCGATGACGTGTCCCGGGTGAGGAACAGCATCCTCGACGCGCTCATCCGGGCGGACGTGCCCATCCTGGGCTTCGATGCCGGCGGCGGGCGGCTGCAGGACGTCTTCCTGAAGCTCACGGCGGTTGCCATCCCATGAGCCAGCAGCTGTCGGTTGGCCACGCGGGCGTCCACGCGCCACGTCGAACCGCTCCTGCGTGGTGGCTCGTGTGCAAGCAGGAGTGCATCGAGATGTGGGCCGGGGGACGGATCCTCAGGTTCCTGGCGATCTACACCGTCCTGATGTCGGTCACGGCCTACCTGTTGGCCACGAACAACGAGCTGAAGCTGGTGACGTTGAAGCAGACGGTCGTGGTCGCCGTCACGTCGGCCATGACCTTCGGGCTGTTCATCGGCCTGGTCATCGGCGCCGAGAGCATCAGCGGCGAGCGGGAGCGGGCAACCCTCGAGCCGCTGCTCCTCACACCGTCCGGCCACCGGCAGATCGTCGCCGGGAAGTTCCTTGCAGCGCTCACGCCCTGGCCCGCCGCGCTGGTCCTGTCGGTGCCCTACGTGGCGACCCTGTCCCAAGGAGACCCGGTGGTGTGGCGAGCCCTGTTCTGGGGTTCGGTGATGGGCAGTCTGCTGGCCACGGCGTTCGTCGGCTTCGGCATGCTGGTGAGCATCTGGACGGACTCGAGCCGGGTCAGTCTCTTCGTGTGCCTGCTGGTGTATGCCGGGTCTCTGATCCCCGCGCAGCTGCCCACCGAGTTCCTCAACTCGTCTGGCGGAGTGCTCGTCTCGGCCGTCGATCCGGTGGAGTCCTCGAGCCTGCTCCTGACCAAGGTGCTGGCAGAGGGCCGGTCCGTGGCCGAGGTGTGGGTGTACCTCGTCGCCCCCGCCGTGCTGACCGTCCTCATCCTCTCGGTGCTCTTCGTCTACTCCGCACCGCGCCTGCGTCTGACGGCTGGGGGATGACGGACCGCAGGCGACGGGCCAACCACAAGTGCAACAGGGACCACCCAGAGAGGCATTGCGATGAGCGTTGCGCATGACCACCTCGTCGAGCGGGTCGAGCGGCACGGCGTCGCCCCGCCCGTGTGGTGGCTGGTCTTCAGGCGCGAGTTCATCGACCTGTGGACCGGAGGCCGGGTCCTGCTCCTGCTGATCCTCTTCAGTGTCGTGATGTCCGTGACGTCGGCTCTCAGGCAGATCGAGAGCGAGCTCAGCCTGATCCCGCCGGTGGAGATGGCCTTTTTGACCATCCTCAGCGGCATCTCCTTCGGGCTCTTCGTCGGGATGGTCATCGGGGCGGACAGCATCAGCGGCGAGCGGGAGCGAGCGACCCTTGAGCCGCTCCTGCTGACCCCGGCACGACCACGGCAGATCGTCTTCGGCAAGTTCCTCGCGGCCATGTCACCGTGGCCCGTGACCTTCCTGCTCACCGTGCCGTACGTCGTCGTGCTGGCCCGCGGCGACGACAGCCTGCAACAAGGGTTGCTGCTGGGCGCCCTCCTCGGCGGGCTGCTCGCGATGGCGTTCACCGGGTTCGGCATGCTGGTGAGCATCTGGGCCAAGTCGAACCGGGCCAGCCTCTTCGCCAGCCTGGTCGTCTACCTGGTCTTCCTGATCCCCACCCAGTGGCCGGGAAGTGCCCAGAAGGGCGACCTGGGCTACCTGATCCAGCAGTTCAACCCGCTCCAGGCGTCGAGCGAGTTCCTCGAGAAGGTTCTCGTCAACAACAGGACCGTGGCCGAGAAGATGCCCTACCTGATGGCCGCGATCTTCTCGGCGGTCGGCATCCTCGCCGTGGTCTTCCTGTATGCCGCGCCACGGCTGCGGCTGGACGCGGAGGCCGGGCCGCCGCGCTCGGCGGCGTGGGGTCGGGTCGCGGGCGTCCTGCTCATCCTCGGCGCCACGGCGGCTCTCGTGTCGGTGCCGGCGCCCAGAGCGCAGGCGATGACCACCGCGTCGGGACAGGGCCTGCAGATCTCGACTGACCTGGGCTACAAGACGGTCAACGCGAGCGACGAGGTGGAGTTCAACACCGTGGTCATGAACGCCGGCTCGGAAGAGTCACCCCCGCTGAACGTCGCGATGAACATCGTGAAGACCGGCCAAGGGGATCCCGTCGATCCCGAGGACTGGTCGCCTGAGCGGACCCAGCAGGTGGATCCTCTGGCCCCGGGTGAATCGAGTGAGCAGACGTGGACGGTCGAGGCCATCCTCGAGGGGGACTACATGGTCTACCTGACCGTGCTTCCCAAGCCCAGTGGCCCCAACGCGACGACGCAACCGGTCTCCAGCCCGGGGATCCACCTCACCGTGAAGGCCTTCGCCAAGAGCAACCCCGGGGGAGTGCTGCCCGTGGCGATCGGCACCCCGGTCGCCCTGATGCTCATCGCGCTCGTTCCACGCCTGCGCCGCCGCAAGGCCAAGGACGAAGCTGCCGATGGTGAGTTCTGACGCTGCGACGAAGGATGGAGCACAGCCATGAGCAGGACCATGCAGGCGCGTGACGCCGCCGGGGGCGCGTCTTCCTGGACGGATGCCCGGAGCCTGACGCGACGGCGTTTCCACCGCGTGATGGGCCTCGGAGTCTGCAGCGCCCTGCTCGCGGCATGTAGCGATGCCGGCAAGCCGAACGCCGCCCCGTCGAGCGGGGCGGCGTCGAGCAGGACGGCGTCGAGCGCGGCGTCGACCTCCACCGGCCCGGACCCGGACGAAGTCGGAACAGCGACGCTGGACCCGGGCGCCAGCGCTCCGGTCGCCGCAGGGGTCGTGAAGCTGGAGGTGGGCAGCGCCAGTGGGGCCAGGGAGTTCCGGTACGACAAGGGCACGCTCGAGGCGCCGGTGGGCTCCAAGATCAGGCTGAAGTTCTCCAACCACACGGACCCCAAGGACGAGGTCGGCCACAACTGGGTGCTCGTCAAGGCCGGCCAGGAGAGCCGCGTCGTGGCCAGCGGCCAGGCTGCCGGTGACGACAAGGACTGGTTGGACGTGCACGACCCCGCCATCGTCGCGCACACCCGCCTGATCGAGGGAGGCCAGAGCAACACGATCACCTTCACCGCCCCCGCGGGCACCTACACCTACCTGTGCACCTTCCCCCAGCACTTCGCGGCGGGCGAGAAGGGCACGCTCGTCATCAAGTAGGGGCCGAAGCGATCGGAAGCGGCCGGTCGAGCCTTGCCGGCGGGCGCGTCCGGCAGACTGAGCGGCATGAAGCTGCCCTTTCGCCTGCTCAACGTCTTCTCGATCGAGGGCGAGCCCTTCTCGGGCAACCCGCTCTGCGTCATCACGGAGGCCGCCAGCGTCACCGAGGCGGACATGCAGTCCTGGGCTCGGCAGTTCAACCTCAGCGAGTCCACCTTCGTCACGGCCTTCGACGTGCGGTCGGCCGCGGCGGCCGTCCGGATCTTCACGCCGGCGCACGAGATGCCGTTCGCGGGGCACCCGACCCTGGGCACGGCATACGTCGTGGCCGAGGCGATCGGGACCCTGACCGGTGAGCACCTCGACCGGGTCACCCTCCACCTGCCCGCGGGGCCCATCCCGGTCACGCGGGAGGGCTTGCGGTGGGTGCTCCAGTCCCGGCCCCCGACCGCCCGCGACGTCACTGCCTCGCCCGCGCAGCTCGCCGAGGCGCTCGGGCTGTCGCCGGACCAGCTCGTGCCGGGTGCCGCTCGCTGGATCGACTGCGGCGTCGAGCAGCTCATCGTCCAGCTGCGGGACAGCGAGGCCGTGCGCGCCTGCCGACCGACGCACGACGGGTTGACCGCCTCAGCCATGCCGGCCCACGGCAACCCGCAGGTCTACGTCTGGGCCGAGACCGGCCCGCAGACCGCGGAGGCCCGGTTCTACTTCACCCAGGACGACGCCGTGCTCGAGGACCCGGCCACCGGGTCGGCCTGCGCCAACCTCGGCGGGTGGTTCGTCACGTCGGGGCGCCGAGACGTCCACCTCGAGGTCTCGCAGGGGACCGCGGTCGGCCGCCCGTCCCGCCTGTCGCTCAGGGTCACGGGCGAGGGGGACATCCTGGTCGGCGGCCGCGTCCGTGAGGTCGGGGCCGGACACCTCACCGCTGGGCACTGAGGCGAGGAGCGAGGCCCCCGTGCCGGCATACGTCGCCTTCCTGCGGGCCGTCAACGTGCGGCCCCGGTGGGTCAAGATGGACCAGCTGCGCGCCCTGCTCCAGGAGCACGGCTTCGGCGACGTGCAGACGCACATCCAGAGCGGCAACGTGCGGGTGACGACGCCGACACGCACCGCCGCGAAGGTCGAGGCGACCCTGAGCGAGCTCATCTCCAGCACGTTCGGCTTCGAGGTGCCGGTCATCGCACGGACCCCGGTCGAGCTCCGCGACCTGGCGACGGCCGTGGACGCGCTCCCGTCACCGCTCGGGGCTGCCGCCCGCCTCTACGTCGTCTTCGTCCGCGGCCCGCTCGGCGACACCACGGTGAAGCAGGTCAACGCCTGGTCCGAGCCGGGGGAGCGGGCGCTCGTGGTGGGCCGGGACATCGCGCTCTGGATCGACAGGGGCTTCCACGAGGCGAGGTTCCCGACGGCCCCCCTGTGGCGCTCCACCCCGGCCGTCACGACCGCGCGAGACATCAAGGTGGTGCGGGCGCTCGTGGAGAAGTGGTGCTGACCGCGCCGGACGGGCGCGAGACGCGGCTCAGGCCCGGGAGCGGCGGACGAGCTCGAAGCAGACGACGGCCGCCGCGGCGGAGACGTTGAGCGACTCGACGCCCGAGGCCATCGGCACCCTCACCCACGTGTCCACGAGCGCGGCGACGTCCGGTCCGAGCCCGGCGGTCTCGCTCCCGAGCACGAAGGCGACAGGCTGCGGCAGGCGGGCCGTGAAGAGGTCGGTGTCGCCTCCGGCATCGAGGCCGATCACCGCAAAGCCATGGTCCTTGAGCGCGGCGACGGCCTCGTGGGCGGTGTACGCCTTGAGGATGGGCGCTCGGAAGGCCACACCGGCGGAGGCCTTGACCACGAGCGGGTCGAGCGAGGCCACCCCGCGCCGGGGCACGACGATGCCGTCGATGCCCGCCGCGGTGGCCGAGCGCAGGATCATCCCGACGTTGGCCGGTGTCGTGATGCCGTCCAGGACGATGACGGTCCGCAGCCCCGGCTGGCCCAGCGCCGTCTCCAGGGGCAGCATCCGGGGGGCGATGACGTCGGCGAAGACCCCCTGGTCCTGGCGGCCGTTGCCGGCGAGCTTCTTGACGCGCTCGGCACTCGCGTGCTGCACCGCCACGCCGCGGCGGCGCGCGGACTGCTCGATCTCCCGGATGCCGGGTCCCCGGGCGCCCTCGGCGATGACGACCTTGTCGACGTGCAGCTGTGGGTCGGAGAGGACCTCGAGGACCGGGTTGCGCCCGTAGACGGTGATGAAGCGGTCCTTCGGACTGGTCTCGGAGGCCACGGGCACAGGATGACATACGGGAATCACACGGGAATGCGCAGGAGGGCGGACCCGTTAGAGTGATTGAACCGTCAACCAAGGAGCGACATGCAGTTCGGGATCTTCACCGTCGGCGACGTCACCACCGACCCGACGACGGGGCGCACCCCCACGGAGCACGAGCGGATCAAGGCGACCATCGCCATCGCCAAGAAGGCCGAGGAGGTCGGCCTCGACGTCTTCGCCACCGGCGAGCACCACAACCCGCCTTTCATCCCCTCCGCCCCGACCACGACGCTGGCCTACATCGCCGCGCAGACGGAGCGGATCATCCTCTCGACATCGACGACGCTCATCACGACGACGGACCCGGTGCGGATCGCCGAGGACTACGCCACGCTCCAGCACCTCGCTGACGGCCGAGTGGACCTCATGATGGGCCGCGGCAACACCGGCCCGGTCTACCCGTGGTTCGGCAAGGACATCCGAGACGGCGTCCCGCTCGCCATCGAGAACTACGCCCTGCTGCACCGGCTGTGGCGCGAGGACGTCGTCGACTGGCAGGGCCGCTTCCGCACGCCGCTCCAGGGCTTCACGGCCACCCCCCGCCCGCTCGACGGCATACCGCCCTTCGTCTGGCACGGCTCCATCCGCACCCCCGAGATCGCCGAGCAGGCCGCGTACTACGGCGACGGCTTCTTCGCCAACCACATCTTCTGGCCCGCCAGTCACACGGCGCAGATGGTGGGGCTCTACCGCCGGCGGTTCGAGCACTACGGGCACGGCGGCGCCGACCAGGCCATCGTCGGCCTCGGCGGACAGGTCTTCATGCGCAAGAACAGCCAGGACGCGGTGCGCGAGTTCCGACCCTACTTCGACAATGCGCCCGTCTACGGCCACGGCCCGAGCCTGGAGGACTTCACCGCGCAGACGCCCCTCACGGTCGGCAGCCCGCAGGAGGTGATCGAGCGCACCCTCGGCTTCCGCGAGTATGCCGGTGACTACCAGCGACAGCTGTGGCTGATGGACCATGCGGGGCTTCCGCTCAAGACGGTCCTCGAGCAGCTCGACCTCCTCGGTGAGGAGGTTGTGCCGGTGCTGCGCAAGGAGTTCGCGGCGCTCAAGCCGGCACACGTGCCGGACGCCCCCACGCACCAGAGCCTCCTCACCGCCGCCGGCGGCCCGGTGGCAAGCGTGGTCTCCGGTGTCGACGACGTCACCGGCGCCTCGCCGGAGGTGGCGCCGCGATGAGCACGGTCCGGATCGCCGTTCTCACCGCCGGGATCACCCGGCCCTCCTCGACGCGTCTCCTCGCCGACCGCCTCACCGAGGCGACGGTGCGCGGGCTCGGCGCGCAGCGCGACGCGGTCGTGGACGTCGTCGAGGTCCGGGACATCGCCCATGACCTGACCAACAACGTCCTCACCGGGTTCGCCTCGCCGGCGTTGCAGGAGCGGATCGACGCCATCACCGCCGCGGATGCGCTGATCGTCTCGACACCGGTCTACGCCGCTTCCTACAGCGGCCTGTTCAAGATGCTCGTCGACGTGCTGCCCCAGGACTCGCTCCGCGACACACCCGTCCTGCTCGGCGCCACGGGAGGCACCTCGCGGCATTCGCTCGCCATCGACCACGCCCTGCGACCGCTTTTCGCACACCTCGGGGCGCTCGTCGCCCCCGTGGGCGTCTTCGCCGCGTCGGAGGACTGGGGCAGCGTCGAGGCCGGCCAACTGGGAGTGCGGATCGAGCGGGCCGGCTCGCAGTTCGCGCGGCTGGTGACCGGCGCGGCGCCCGCCCCGCCGGTCGACCCCTTTTCGGACGTGACGCCGTTCGAGGCGCTCCTCGCCGACGCCTCGCGCCGCTGAGCGGCTCTGACCAGTCGGCCAGCGTGTGCCGGTCGGCGGCGCCCGGGGCGGGCCATGCTGGTCGGTCAGTCAAGGAGCAGCGGTAGCCCGAGCTCGTGCACGACCATGTCGGCGATGGCGAGCGACGCGGTGGCAGCGGGGGAGGGCGCATTGCGGATGCAGAAGACGTTGCCCACGCGGGTGAAGCGGAAGTCCTCGACCAGCGCGCCGTCGGCGTCCAGCGCCTGCGCCCGCACGCCGGCGGGGGCCGGCTGGATGTCGGCGGCGCGGATCTCCGGCACGTAGCGCCGAGCCCCGTTGAGGAAGGCGCGACGGCCCAACGACCCCCACGTCTCCGCCGCGCCGGTCCGGAGGTTTCGCCGGGCGAACTCGCGAAACGCCTTGTCGGAGATCAGGCCGCGCAGCTCGCGGACGTCGATGACGCCTTTGGTGTAGCCCTCCCGGGCAAGGGCGAGGACAGCGTTCGGCCCGATGAGGACGGATCCGTCGACGCGTCTTGTCAGGTGCACCCCGAGGAAGGGATACCTCGGGTCCGGGACCGGATAGATCAGTCCCTTGACGAGGTGGCGAGCGGCGGGCGCGAGCTGGTGGTACTCCCCGCGGAACGGCACGATGCGCGGGTATGCCGTGTCGCCCGCCAGGGCCGCCAGCCGGTCGGCGTGCAGCCCGGCCGCGATGATGACCCGGTCCGCCTCCACCTCGTCTCCGGATGCGGCCGTGATCCGGGTCGTCCGGCCGACGTCGATACCGGTGACCGCGAAGCCCGTGAGCAGTCGGGCCCCGTCGGACACCGCGTCGTCGACCATCGACCCGGCGACTCGGCCGAAGTCGACGATGGCGGTGGTGGGGGAGTGCAGCCCGCACCGGCCGCGAACGTGGGGCTCCACCTCGGTGAGCTCGGCTCCGGAGAGCCAACGCACCGAAGGGACGCCGTTGGCGCTCGAGCGCTCCGCGATGACGCGGAGGCGAGCCTCCTCCGGCTCGTCGAGGGCGATGAGCAGCTTGCCGACCTCGAGGTAGGGCAGCCCCTTCTCGGCGCAGTAGTCCCGCAGCAGCGCCACCCCTCGTCGGGACAGCCGCGCCTTCGCCGAGCCGGGGAGGTAGTAGAGGCCGGCATGCACGACGCCGCTGTTGCGGCTGGTCTGGTGGCGACCCGGCACCTGCTCCTTCTCAAGGATCGTCACCTCGACGCCCGGATGGGTGCGCACGAGGGCACGGGCGATGGAGGCGCCGACGATGCCGGCACCGATGACGGCGATCCGCTCGGGGCTCACGGGAACCCACGCTAGACGGTGTGCTGCCCTGGTCGGCAGTCGACGTCCACATCCGATCACGTGGCCGGCCGCGTCGTCCACAGCCGCCGGTGAACGCTTCGCGGCCGCGGGCACCAGGGGAGAGGCTTCGGGGACGACGAGAGGAGCGCGACGATGTCCAACGTCATCGACATCCGCACGAAGCAGCCCATCGGCCTCGACGGCAGGGACGCACCGGGGCCGGGGGAGTGCCTCGCGTGCTTCGTGCACCGCATGGTGGCCGATCGAGGGTGCACAGGTGTGCTGGGGTGGGTCGAGCGCTGGCGGTCGGAGCGTGCCCGCAGGGCCACGGCTCTCGCGGCTCGGCTGCAGCGGCGCGGCGCGACGTGCGACTGCGCGGTGATCGGCCGCGTGTGGAGCCTCTCAGCCGCGCTGTGGGAGCCCGACCCCACGTCCGGCGAGCTCCTCGAACCCGGCGTCCTGCCGCAGTGCCGCGGCGTGCGGCCCAACTCCACCCACCCGTGCGAGCACTGGGTCGACAGGCACGACCTCGCGCTCTAGCAGTCACTCACGGCACGCCGGGAACCGTCCGCTCAGCGGTCGCGCCGAAGGGCGCCCCGCCCCGTCACGTCACGTCCCGCTCCCTCCCCACCTCGAGTGGCCACTTCCGTTCACCCCCCGGGGCGCGCACGATCGCGCCCGCCCCCGGCCCCGCTCCCCACCTCGAGTGGCCACTTCCGTTCACCCCCCGGGGCGCGCTCGCCCGCCCCCGGGCGCGCTCGCTTACCCCCTGCGGGCGGTGGCCGGCGGGGGGTGCGGGGCGCGGTGGCTACAGGTGCCAGGTCACGGTGGTGGCGGTGATGGTCGGGACCAGGTCGTGGGCGTGGACGTAGGTGTGGTGCCGAGGGCAGAGCAGGCACGTGTTCAGCAGCGAGGTCTTCCCCCCACGGCACCAGTGCCGCCCGTGGTGCGCGTCGGTCCACTGCGCCGGGACGGTGCACCCCGGGAAGGTGCACCCCCGGTCCCGCTGCCACAACGCCACCCGCAGCCCCTTGGTCACCAGCCGCCATTCCCGCCCCACATCCAACGGTTGGCTCTTACCGCCCAGCACCATCGGGATGACCGCCGCGTCACACGCCAGCCGGCGCACCGTCTGCGGCGAGAGGACATCGCCTGACAACGTGACACCCGCTCCGCCGAGCGCACCGGTGAGGACCT
>NZ_DASSMH010000043.1:0-4630 GCF_035688975.1 Intrasporangium sp.
TCGAGCGCGCCACGTCGGAGTCGGTCGCCCTGGACTCCACGGGCACGCTCCTCGTCGCCGGCGACCCCGACGACGCGGCGGTGCTCCACCGGCACGCCCAGCTGCTCGACCGGCTGGGCCTCGCCGGAGAGCGGCTGGGGGCCCGGGCGGCGCGGCGTCTCGAGCCGGCCCTGTCGCCCCGGCTCTGCGGCGCCCTCCTGCTCCCCGACGAGCACTCGGTCGATCCCCGCCGCGTCGTGCGGCTGCTCCTGCGCGCCCTTGCCTCGCTCGGGGTCACCGTCCGGCGGGCCCGGGCCCGGCCGCTCCTCGACGGTGGTCGGTGCGTCGGCGTCGAGACCGAGCCGGGCGAGGGACACGAGGCACGGCCCGGGCAGCGGCGGCCGGCCGACGCCGTCGTGCTCGCGAGCGGGTGGTCGGCAGGCCGCGCGCAGGTGCCGGGGCTCGACCTCGCGCGGGCGCTGCGGCCCCTCAAGGGGCAGGTGCTGCGCCTCCGCGGCGAGCCAGGCCTGCTCACCCACACCGTCCGGGCCACGGTCCACGGCGACGAGGTCTATCTCGTGCCCCGCCCCGACGGGGAGGTGGTCGTCGGCGCGACGAGCGAGGACGTCGGCGTCGACACCCGGGTCACGGCTGGCGGCGTGCACGACCTGCTCCGGTCCGCCGTCGCGGTCGTGCCCGAGCTGGCCGAGCTCGAGCTGGCCGAGGCGACCGCCCGCCTGCGCCCGGCCACGCTCGACAACCTGCCCCTCGTGGGGGCGACGAGCACGCCCGGCCTGCTGCTCGCCGTCGGCCACGGCCGCGACGGCATCCTCCTCACCCCGCTGACGACCGAGGCCGTCGTCGCGGCCGTCCTCGACACGCCGGCCCCGCACCACGCCGAGCCCCTCGACCCCCAGCGGTTCGCCGCGGAACGGAGTCCTGCATGACCATCAGCGTCAACGGCACCGACCGGGCGTGTGCGCCCGGCCTCACCGTGGCTTCCCTCGTCGCCGAGCTCGACCTGCCGCCCCGCGGGATCGCGGTCGCCATCGACGGCGACGTGGTGCGCCGGTCGGAGTGGGAGACGACCGCCGTCAGGGACAAGGCGCGGGTCGACGTCGTCACCGCGATGCAGGGCGGCTGAGGTGACCGGCCCCTCGGCCCTCGTCATCGACGGGGTGACCCTGACCTCGCGCCTCATCCTCGGCACGGGCGGCGCGGCGAACCTCGCCATCCTCGAGGCGGCGGTCCGTGCCTCGGGCACCGAGCTCGTCACGGTCGCGATGCGCCGCGTCCCCGCCGACGGCGTCGGGGGGCTGCTCGACGTCCTCGCGTCGTGCGGCGTCCGGCTCCTGCCCAACACGGCCGGCTGCCACACCGCGCGCGAGGCGCTGCTCACGGCGCGGCTCGGGCGCGAGGCCCTCGGCACCCACTGGGTCAAGCTCGAGGTCATCGCGGACGACCGGACCCTGCTCCCCGACGTCGTCGAGCTCCTCGACGCCGCCGAGGCGCTCGTCGCCGACGGCTTCGTCGTGCTGCCCTACACGAGCGACGACCCGGTCGTCGCGCAGCGCCTCGTCGACGTGGGGTGCTCGGCCGTCATGCCGCTCGGGTCACCGATCGGCAGCGGCATGGGCATCCGCAACCCGCACGCCATCGAGCTCATCCGCGAGCTCGTCGACGTGCCCGTCGTCCTCGACGCCGGCATCGGCACCGCGTCCGACGCGGCGCTGGCGATGGAGCTCGGCTGCGATGCCGTGCTGCTCGCGACCGCGGTCACCCGCGCCGAGGACCCAGTCCGGATGGCGCTCGCGATGCGCAGCGCGGTCGAGGCGGGGCACCTCGCCCGCGGCGCCGGTCGGGTGCCCGTGCGCCGCCTGGCCTTCGCGTCCTCCCCGACGACCGGGCTGGTGGGCCGGTGACGTATGCCGTGCCCCGCGTCCTCGTGCTCACCGACCGCACCGCGGTGCCCCCGGGGCGCACGCTGCTCGAGGTCGTGGAGGCGGCGCTCGACGGCGGCGCCGGTGGCATCGTCGTCCGCGAGCGCGACCTGCCACCCGCCGAGCGGACCCGCCTTGTCGCCGCCGTCCACGGTCTCGCCGACCCGCGTGGGGCCTGGGTCGTCGTGGCGTCGGGCGGCAGGAGCCCCGACGAGCACGGCTCCGACGAGCACGGCGCCGACGAGCACGGAGCCGACGAGCACGGCTCGAAGCGGCGCGCCGGGCTCAGCGGCGTGCACCTGCGCGCCCGGGACCCGCTTCCGGCTGCGCGCCCGCCCCTGCTCGGCAGGTCGTGCCACGACGCCACCGAGCTCGCCGGAGCGACCGCGGACGGGGTCGACTACGTGACCCTCTCCCCCGTCGCCCCCTCCCCGTCGAAGCCGGGATACGGCCCCGCGCTCGGCAGGGACGGTTTCGCCCGCCTCCTCGACGAGGTGCGTCGGCGCGGCGCGCAGCCGCCGCCGGTCCTGGCGCTCGGGGGGGTCGACCCGGACATCGCCCGGGCGGCGGTCCTCGCGGGCGCCAGCGGGGTCGCGGTCATGGGCGGTGTCATGCGCGCCGCAGATCCCACGGCATACGTGCGATCCCTGGTCACGGCCGTGGACCACGGATGACGACGCACCCACCGGTCGCGCTCACCATCGCCGGCTCGGACAGCGGAGGCGGCGCAGGCATCCAGGCCGACCTCGCCACCTTCGCGGCATACGGCGTCCACGGCACGAGCGCCGTCACCGCGGTCACCGTCCAGGACACGACAGGCGTCCACCGGGTCCACGCCCTCCCCGCCGACCTCGTCGCGGCTCAGGCCGAGGCGGTCCTCGCGGACCTTCCGGTGTCTGCCGTCAAGACGGGCATGCTCGGCGATGCCGACGTGGTCCGGGTCGTGAGCATGCTCGCCGCCCGGGGCCTGCTCCCCCGCCTCGTCGTCGACCCCGTGCTCGTCTCGACGAGCGGCCACGCCCTCGCCACGGCGGAGGCGGCCTCGGCCATGGCGAGCCAGCTGCTCCCCCAAGCGCTGCTGGCCACGCCCAACACCGACGAGGCCGCGGCCCTGCTCGGCGCCCGCCCCGCCGAGAGCGCCGACGAGCAGCGCGAGCAGGCCGAGGCCCTGCGCCGGCTCGGCCCCACGGCCGTCGTGGTGACCGGGCGCCGGGACGGGCTCGACCGCGTCGACGTGCTCGCCACCCCCGAGCGCACGATCGAGCTGCGCGCCCCGTCCATCACGACGACGAACGACCACGGCACGGGGTGCACCTTCGCCTCGGCCGCGGCAGCCGCGCTGGCCCGGGGGGCGCCGGTCGAGGCGGCCGTCCGGTCGGCCGGTGAGTTCGTCCGGCTGGCCCTGCTGCGCTCGTCCGAGTGGCGGCTCGGGCGCGGCCGCGGACCGGTCAGCCACCTGCATCACCCACCCCTCGACCCGCTTCTGCACGCATCGTCGGACCAACCCCTTAGGAGGAACGCATGACCAGCGCCCGCACCAAGGTCTACGAGACCGGTCCCGGACCGGACGTCCGGGTCCCTTTCGTCGAGGTCTCCCTCGACGACTCACCCAGCGCCGCCGGCCCCCGTCCCAACCCGCCGTTCCGGCTCTACGACACGTCCGGACCGGGCAGCGACCCGGAGGTCGGGCTCCCGCCGCTGCGCGAGGACTGGATCCGGGACCGCGGCGACGTGGAGGTGTACGTCGGCCGTGACCGCAACCTCGCCGACGACGGCCGGTCGGCCCTGCGCCGTGGCCAGTCATCCCGCGAATGGCGTGGCGCGCGGCGAAACCCCTTGCGCAGCAAGGACGGCCGCACGGTGACCCAGATGGCCTACGCCAGGGCGGGGATCACCACGCCCGAGATGCAGTTCGTCGCCGTCCGCGAGCAGTGCGACGTCGAGCTCGTCCGCTCGGAGGTCGCCGCCGGCCGTGCCATCATCCCGGCCAACGTCAACCACCCCGAGTCCGAGCCGATGGTCATCGGCCGCGCGTTCCTCGTCAAGGTCAACGCCAACATCGGCAACTCCGCGGTCACGAGCTCGATCGAAGAGGAGGTCGAGAAGCTGACGTGGGCCACGAAGTGGGGCGCCGACACCGTCATGGACCTGTCCACCGGCGACGACATCCACACGACGCGGGAGTGGATCGTGCGCAACTCGCCGGTGCCGATCGGCACCGTGCCGATCTACCAGGCGCTCGAGAAGGTCGACGGCGACGCGTCGCGCCTGAGCTGGGAGGTCTTCCGCGACACCGTCATCGAGCAGTGCGAGCAGGGCGTCGACTACATGACGATCCATGCGGGGGTGCTGCTGCGCTACGTGCCGCTGACCGCCGAGCGGATCACCGGCATCGTGAGCCGAGGAGGCGCGATCATGGCCGGCTGGTGCCTTGCCCACCACGAGGAGAACTTCCTCTACACGCACTTCGACGAGCTGTGCGAGATCTTCGCCCGCTACGACGTGGCCTTCAGCCTCGGCGACGGCCTGCGGCCCGGCTGCACCGCCGACGCCAACGACGAGGCTCAGCTCAGCGAGCTGCGCACGCTCGCCGAGCTCACCGAGCGGGCCTGGCGCTACGACGTGCAGGTCATGGTCGAGGGCCCCGGCCACGTGCCGCTCAACCTGGTCAAGGAGAACGTCGACCTCCAGCAGGACTGGTGCCACGGCGC
>NZ_DASSMH010000044.1:0-45339 GCF_035688975.1 Intrasporangium sp.
GGCCAGGGGCACGGCCTGGTCCACGAGCTCGGGCTGGCGGCCAGCCCCGACGTCCTGGTCACGGCGACGCTCTCGAAGTCGCTCGGTGCCCAGGGCGGGGCGGTGCTCGGCCCGCCCGTCGTCCGGTCACACCTGGTCAACACCGCGCGGACGTTCATCTTCGACACCGGCCTCGCGCCGGCCGCCGCCGGCGCGGCCGCGGCCGCGGCGCGTCTCGTCATCGAGGAGCCCGGCCTCGCCGAAGCGGTGCGCCGCAACGCACGCCTGATCGCCGATCGGTGCGGCATCCTCCAGGCGGCCGGGGCGGTCCAGTCGATCCCCATGGCCGGCCCCGCGGAGGCCGTCGAGGCCGCGCTCGAGCTGCGCCGCCGCGGCATCCTCGTCGGCTGCTTCCGGCCGCCGAGCGTGCCCGACGGGATCTCGCGGCTCCGCCTCACCGCCCGCGCCGACCTGACCCGCGACGCCCTGCTCGAGGCGATCGACACGGTGGCGGCGGTCGCGGGCCACCACGGGGCGGCCGCGGTCGCCGGAGCCCGCGCCTGATGACGGCGCGGGTCGACCCGCCGGTCGACGCTCTTCCCGGGGTCATCGTCGTGACCGGGACCGACACCGACGTCGGCAAGACCGTCGCCACCGCAGCCATCGCGGCGGCCCTCGCCGGCCGCGGGCGGTCGGTGGCGGCATACAAGCCGACCCAGACCGGCGTGCCGACGGACGCTCCGGCGGACGTCACGGCCGACATGGCCGAGGTTGCCCGGCTGGCCGGCGTGCCGACGCGGGAGGGCTGCCGGCTCGCCGCGCCGATGGCGCCGCGCGCCGCCGCAGCGCTCGAGCGCGCCGCCCTCCCCCGGCTGGCCGACCACGTCACCGCGGTGACCGACCTCGCCGCCGGGTGTCACCACGTCCTCGTCGAGGGCGCGGGGGGCCTGCTCGTCGAGCTCACCGAGGCGGGTGAGACCCTCGCCGACCTGGCCCTGGCCCTGCCCGGCTGCGGTGTCGTCGTCGTGGCCCGCGCCACGCTCGGCACCCTCAACCACACGATGCTGACCCGAGAGGCCCTGTGCGCCAGAGGACTTCGGCAGCTCGGGGTGGTCGTGGGGTCCCTCGGGCCGACGCCGAGCGTGATCGAGCAGTCCAACGTGGAGCACCTGCGCCGGCTGCCGGAGGGGGTGCTGGGCGTGCTGCCCGAGCGGGCCTCCCGGCTCGACCCGGCCCGGTTCCGGCAGGGCAGCACCCACTGGCTGCCCGGCCTCGCTCAGCGGATGGGCACGTCCTGGCGCAGCAACCCGTAGACGACCCCGTCGACGAGCGCCCGCCACGAGGCGGCGAGGATGCTGCCCGCCACCCCGATCGTCGTCCACGAGCTCTCGCCGTCGGAGGTCTCGATGAGCACGCGCGTCACCGCGTCCGTGCCGTGCGAGGCCTCGAGGATGCGCACTTTGTAGTCGATGAGCTCGAGCTTGTCGATCTCCGGGTAGGCGGTGCAGAGCGCCTGGCGCAGCGCATGGTCGACGGCGTTGACGGGGCCGTTGCCCTCGCCGATGGCGACGTGCCGCGCCCCGTCGGCGACGAGCTTGACCGTCGCCTCGGACACCGCCCCGTCGTCGGACGAGTCGGTGATGACCCGCCACGACTCGACCTGGAAGAAGTCCACGCATCCCGGGGAGAGGACGCGGCGAATCATCAGCTCGATCGACGCGTCGGCGGCATCGAACGTCCAGCCGCGCAGCTCCAGCTCCTTGACCTGTGCGAGCACGTCCGCGACGACGTCGGGCCGGGCGGACAGGTCGAGGCCGGCCTCCCTCGCCTTGAGCTCGATGCTCGCCCGACCGGCCATGTCGGAGACGAGGGTGCGCATGCCGTTGCCCACGAGAGACGGGTCCATGTGCTGGTAGAGGTGGGGGTCCACCTTGAGGGCGCTGGCGTGCAGGCCCGCCTTGTGCGCGAACGCGCTCGCCCCGACGTAGGGCTGTCGGCTGTGGGCGGGCACGTTCGTCACCTCGCTGATGGCATGGGCGAGGTGCGTGGCTTGGCGGAAGCACTCCTCCGGCAGCACCTCCAGCCCCAGCTTGAACTGCAGGTTGGCCGCGACGGTGAGCAGGTCGGCGTTGCCCGTGCGCTCGCCGTAGCCGTTCACGGTCCCCTGCACGTGGCTCGCCCCGGCCCGCACTGCCGCCACCGAGTTGGCCGCTGCGCAGCCGGTGTCGTTGTGGCAGTGCACCCCGACGCGGGCACCGGTCTGGGCGATCACGTCGGAGACGACCTGCTCGACCTGGTGGGGCAGCATGCCGCCGTTCGTGTCGCACAGCACGACGACCTCCGCCCCGGCCTCGTGCGCCACCCGCACGACCTCGAGCGCGTAGTCGCGGTCGAGGTGCCAGCCGTCGAAGAAGTGCTCGGCGTCGAGGAAGACCCGGCGACCCTTCGCCACCAGATAGCTCACGGTGTCACGCACCATCTCGAGGTTCTCCTCAAGCGTGGTCCTCAGGGCCTCCTCGACATGCCGCACGTGAGACTTCGCGACGAGGCAGACGACCGACGCCCCCGAGTCGACGAGCGCACGCACGAGCACGTCGTCTCGGGCCGAGCCGCCCGCGCGGCGCGTGGCGCCGAAGGCCGTCAGCGTCGCGTGGCGCAGCCGCAGCTCGCTCCGGGCGCGGTCGAAGAACTCGGTGTCCTTGGGGTTGGCACCCGGCCAACCGCCCTCGATGAAGTCGACACCGAGCTCGTCGACCAGCGCCGCGATCGCCAGCTTGTCCGCCACCGAGAGGTTGAGGCCCTCCTGCTGGGCGCCGTCTCGCAGCGTCGTGTCATAGACGTGCACGGAGTCCATGTCGGATCTTCCCCTCGGTGTGGTGGTGCGGTGCGTGCTCGTTGCCCACTGTCGTATGCCGTCCGCCGGGGTGTGGCCTCGGGCCGTCTTCGCGGGCGGTGGCCCGGGAAACAAAAAGACCTCCCGGGGTGGGGAGGTCTGCGCGACGAGGGTGGCTCGTCGCGCTAGCTGATAATGAGCGTGGCGGTGGCCACGGGCTGCTGTGTCACGCGGTCAGGCTACGGCCGGCGGCCGCCCGGCGGGAAGGGTCGTCCGCCATCCGGACCGCCGTCTCAGCAACTGGCGAGACCGTGGTCCACCCGTCAGCCGGCCGCGGCCGCGACGAGCGCCTCGAACAGGCGCGGGTCGGAGCCGTGCTCGGGATGCCATTGGACGCCGAGCCGGAAACGAGCCTGACGGTCCTCCATCGCCTCGAGCGTGCCGTCCGGCGCCCACGCGGAGGCGACGTAGCCCGGGTGCGACTGCACGGAC
The DNA here is from genome assembly GCF_035688975.1 of Intrasporangium sp. GTDB lineage: Bacteria > Actinomycetota > Actinomycetes > Actinomycetales > Dermatophilaceae > CALMNV01. The sequence continues at coordinate 3,305 of NZ_DASSMH010000044.1, forward strand.
TGGTGGTGGTATGTCGCCACGTCGACGCGCGGCCCGAGGATCCGGGCGACGAGGCTGTCCGCGGCCGTCTCCACCGGGTGCCGGCCGTAGGTGGCCGGGGCCGGGGCATGCTCCGTGTGGCCGACCTGCTCCGGCAGGTGCTGCACCAGCGTGCCGCCCGCCGCGACGGCCATGACCTGCATCCCGCGGCAGATGCCGAGCACGGGCAGGTCGACCTCCCGGGTGACCCGGGCGATGGAGATCTCGGTCGTGTCGCGGTCGGGCCGCGACACCTGCACGCTCGGGTGGCGCTGTGCGGCATACAGCTCCGGCGCGACGTCGACGCCGCCCGCGAGGATGACCGCGTCGAGCCGCTGGAGCAGGTCGCGCACGAGCGACTCGTCCCCGTCGTGGCGTGGCGGGATGAGCACGGCGATCCCGCCCGCCTCCTCGACCTTGCGGACGTAGGCGTGCGGCAGCAGCGCCGACGGCACGTCCACCCAGTCACCTCGGGTGGCGTGCTCGACGTAGGACGTGATCCCGATGACCGGCCGGGACGCCCCCCGTGCCGGCGTCACAGGGGGGTGACGTAGGCACCCGAGATGCCGCCGTCGACGAGGAAGGTGGACGCGGTGATGAAGCTCGACTCGTCGGAGGCGAGGAAGAGCACGGCGTTGGCCATCTCCTCCGGCTCGCCGAACCGGCCCATCGGCACGTGCACGAGGCGGCGCGCCGCGCGCTCCTCGTCGGTGGCGAAGAGCTCCTGCAGCAGCGGCGTGTTGACCGGCCCGGGGCAGAGGGCGTTGACCCGCACCCCCTCCCGGGCGAACTGCACCCCGAGCTCACGCGACATCGACAGCACGCCGCCCTTGCTCGCGCTGTAGGAGATCTGCGACGTCGCGGCGCCCATGACGGCGACGAAGGACGCCGTGTTGATGATCGACCCGCGCTTCTGCTCCAGCATGTAGGGCAGGGCCGCCTTGCAGCACAGGTAGACCGACGTGAGGTTGACGTCCTGCACCCGGCGCCACGCCTCGAGGTCGGTGTCGAGGATGGAGGCGTCCTCGGGCGGGCTGATCCCGGCGTTGTTGAAGGCGACGTCGACGGAGCCGTGGGTGTCGTTGGCCACCCGGAAGAGCGCGTCGACCTCGTCCTTCACCGTCACGTCGACCCGGACGAACGTGCCGCCGACCTCGTCGGCGATCCGCGGTCCGTTGCTCTCGTCGAGGTCGCCGATGACGACCTTCGCGCCCTCCTGCGCGAAGCGCCTGACGGTCGCGAGCCCGATGCCGGAGCACCCTCCGGTGATGACGGCAACCTTGCCGTCGAGCCTGCCTGTCATGCTTGCCCTTTCACTCGGTGCTGATGAAGACATTCTTGACGTCGGTGAAGGCGTCGAGCGCGTCCGGCCCGAGCTCACGCCCGAGCCCGCTCTGCTTGAACCCTCCGAACGGCGTGGAGTAGCGCACGCTGCTGTGCGAGTTCACCGACAGGTTGCCGGCCTCGACGCCGCGCGCCACCCGCAGCGCGCGACCGACGTCCCGCGTGAAGATCGAACCGGAGAGCCCGTATGCCGTGTCGTTGGCCTTGGCGATCGCGTCCGCCTCGTCGTCGAAGGGCAGCACGGCGACGACCGGCCCGAAGACCTCCTCCTGCCAGACCCGGTCGCGCGTCGAGCGGGGCATCACCACGGTCGGGGGATACCAGTAGCCGGGCCCCTGGGGCGCCTCGCCCCGGAAGGCGACCTCGACGGGCTCGACGGACTCCTCGACGTAGGAGCGCACACGCTCGTGCTGCCCGGCGCTGATGAGCGGGCCCATCTCCGTCGCGTCGTCGCCGGGGTCCGCGACGACGACACCCCTCACGGCCGTCTCGAAGCGCTCCAGGAAGTCGTCGAAGACGCTGCGCTGCACGAGGATCCGGCTGCGGGCGCAGCAGTCCTGCCCGGCGTTGTCGAAGACACCGTAGGGCGCGGAGGCGGCCGCCGCCGGGATGTCGGCGTCCGCGAAGACGATGTTCGCGCTCTTGCCGCCGAGCTCGAGCGTGACCCGCTTGACCTGGTCTGCGGCGCCGCGCATGATCCGCTGGCCGACCGCGGTGGAGCCGGTGAAGCACACCTTGCGCACGTCCGGGTGGGTGACGAAGCGCTCGCCCACCACCGTGCCCTTGCCCGGCAGGACGGTGAGGACGCCCTCGGGCAGCCCGGCCTCCAGCGCGAGCTCCCCCAGCCGCATCGCGCTGAGCGGCGTCAGCTCCGCCGGCTTGAGCACGACGGTGTTGCCGGCGGCCAGCGCGGGGGCGAACCCCCAGCCCGCGATGGGCATCGGGAAGTTCCACGGCACGATGACGCCGACGACGCCGAGCGGCTCCTTGAACGTGACGTCGATGCCTCCCGCCACCGGGATCTGACGGCCGAAGTTGCGCTCCGGGGCGGCTGAGTAGTAGGCGAGGACGTCGCGGACGTTGCCGGCCTCCCAGCGCGCGTTGCCGATCGTGTGCCCGGAGTTGGCGACTTCGAGGCGCGCCAGCTCCTCGACGTGCTGCCCCACGGCGTCGGAGAACCGCCGCAGCAGCCGGCCGCGGTCCGCCGGCGCCACCGCCCGCCAGGCGGGTGCTGCGGCGCTCGCCCGGGCGATGGCCTCGTCGGTCTCCTCGACGCTCGCCAGCGCGACGGCGCGGACGACCTGCTCGGTGGCCGGGTTGATCACGTCGTGGGTGAAGCTCATGTGCTGGTGCTCTCCTGCCTCAGTCGTGCTCTCACAGTCGCTCGAAGCCTCGGCGCCGCTCCCAGTCGGTGACCGCCGCGTTGTAGGCGCGGATCTCCACGTCGGCGGCGTTGACGTAGTGGTCGACGACCTCCGAGCCCAGCGCCCGCCTCGCCAGTTCGGAGCCGTGGAGCAGGTCGCGCGCCTCTGCGAGGGTGGCGGGCATCCGCGGCTTGTCGGACGTGTACGCGTTGCCCTCGAAGGCCGGCTCGAGCTCGAGCCCGCTCTCGATCCCGTGCAGGCCCCCGGCCATCATGGCCGCCACGGCGAGGTAGGGGTTGACGTCACCCCCCGGGACCCGGTTCTCGACCCGCAGCCCCGGCCCGTGGCCGACGACGCGCAGGGCGCACGTCCGGTTGTCGTGCCCCCACGCCACCGCCGTCGGCGCGAAGCTGCCGGGCTGGAACCGCTTGTAGGAGTTGATGTTCGGGGCGTAGAAGTACGAGAACTCACGCATCGTCGCGAGGATCCCGGCGAGGAAGGAGTCGAAGAGCGCGCTGTGCCCGTGGTCGCGGGTGTCGTCGGAGAAGACGACGGATCCGTCCGTGCCGCGCAAGGACAGGTGGATGTGGCACGAGTTCCCTTCCCGCTCGTCGTATTTCGCCATGAACGTCAGCGACTGGCCCCGGCGGGCGGCGATCTCCTTGGCGGCGTTCCGGTAGACCGCGTGGTTGTCACACGTGCGGACCACCTCGTCGTAGAGGAAGCCGATCTCGTGCTGCCCGAGGTTGCACTCACCCTTCGCGCTCTCGACGACGACGCCGGCGGCATACATCTCGTTGCGGATCTCCCGCAGGAGAGGCTCGACGCGCGCGCCCCCGAGGATGGAGTAGTCGACGTTGTAGCGGTTCGCGGGCGTCAGCCCGACGTAGCCGCGGTCCCAGGCGCTGTCGAAGGAGTCCTCGAACACGAGGAACTCGAGCTCCGTGCCGCAGTATGCCGTGAGGTCCGCCTCGGCGGCGCGGGCCACCTGGGACTTGAGCACCGAGCGGGGCGACTGCGCCACGGGCCCCGACCCGTCGAGCCAGGTGAGGTCGCACTGGATCGTGACCGAGTGCGGGGCGCCGGGTGTGCGCCGCAGGGTCGCAACGTCGGGCTGGAAGAACATGTCGCCGTAGCCGCGCTCCCACGAGGAGATCGCATAGCCCTCGACGGTGTTCATGTCGACGTCCACGGCGAGCAGGTAGTTGCAGCCCTCGGTGCCGGCGCCCAGGACGTGGTCGAGGAAGTAGTGGCCGTGCAGCCGTTTGCCCTGCAGCCGCCCCTGCATGTCGGTGAAGGCGACGACGACCGTGTCGACGGCTCCAGACTCGACGTCGGTCCGCAACTGCTGGATCGTGTAGGCGGGTGTGGGCGACATGGCGTGCCTTCCTTATCCGATGAGCCCGCGCAGCAGTGCGGAGGTGGCGTCGCAGTGCTCCTCCATGACGGCGCGGGCCCGGTCGGCGTCGCCGCTCAGGATCGCCGTCACGACCTGGTGGTGCTGGACGGTCGAGTGCTCGATGTTGGGGCGCAGGACGGGGATCGCCATGAGCATCTCGTGCAGGGCCGCCTGGGCTCGGGTGACCGCGTCCACGAGCATGGGTGAGCCGGCGAGGGCCGCGATGGCCAGGTGCAGGCGCGAGTCCGCCACCCGGTGCACGGCGGGGTCGGCGGCCGCGTCGACCTCCGCAGCGCTCTCGGTGAGCCAGGCCCGCTGGTCGGCCGAGAGGGGCCGTGTCGCCGCAAGCCACGCGGCCCCCGGCTCCACGACGCGACGGAAGGCGAGCGCGTCGTCCATCGCGGCCCCGGAGCGCGCCCGAGGCGGACCCACCGCCGCCGGCGTCTCACCGGCATACGTCACGCGCGTGCCCCCTCCCCGACCGCGTTTCGTCGTGACGAGGCTGGCGTCGCGCAGCGCCGCGATCGCGTCGCGAAGCGTGTTGCGGCTCACCCCGAGGCGCTCCGCGAGCTCGCGCTCGGGGGGCAGCTGCTCACCGTCGGCCAGCACCCCCAGCCGGATGGCGCGGGCGAGCTGCTCCACGGTGTTCTCGAAGGCGTTGCCGGGCGCCGGGCGCAGGATCGCGTCGGGAAGCGCCCTCAGGGCGAGCTGGGCGGCTCCGTTGCCCGGCATGTCAGCGGAAGATCTCGGCGGCGGGCTTGGTGTCGTGGCCTGCTGGCACGTCGCGCATGAAGTGCTTGCGGCCGCCCACGACCCACGTCGCAGTGGCGAAGAGCACCACGAAGCCCACAGCCACCGGTGCGTAGTTGAACGTCTTGTCGCCCCAGCTCCCCGGCGAGTATGCCGGGAGCATGAAGAGCACGACGATGAAGGCCACCCAGGCGACCGCCACCCAGCCGATGATGGGGCTCCACCGTCCGAGGTTCCACCGGCCCGGGCGGAAGTCCGGGTTGGTCCGGCGCAGGAACACCGGCACGACGTAGGCGATGTAGAGGCCGATGACGGCGATGGAGGTGACAGCGGCATACGCGACGAGGCTCTGCAGCGCCGGCAGCGTCAGGATGACCGACAGCACCACGCAGAGCCAGATCGAGTTCGTCGGCGTGCCCGTCCGAGGGTTGACCTTGGACCAGAGGCGCGACCCGGGCAGCGCGTTGTCGCGCGAGAAGGCGAACGACATGCGGGAGTTGGCCGTGACCGAGGCCATGCCGCAGAAGAACTGGGCCACCGCCGCGACGAAGAGCAGGAAGATGCCGAGCTGGCGGCCGGCGGCGTCGATGAAGATCTGCGCGGGGGGCAGGCCGGTGGGCGTGTTGCGCTGGGCGGCGTAGTCCTGGATGGCCGCCGTCACCGAGACGAGCAGGATCCAGCCGGCGAGCAGCGACACCCAGACGCTGCGCACCAGGCCCTTCGGCGCCTCGGTCGACGCGTTGATGGTCTCCTCCGCGACGTGCGCCGAGGCGTCGTAGCCGGTGAACGTGTACTGGGCCATGAGCAGGCCGACGAGGAAGACGTAGACCGGGCTCGTCCAGCCCGTCTCGTTGCGGAACTCGGTGAAGGTCCAGCCGAGCGACTGATGCTGGTCCGGCACCAGCCAGAGGACCGCCACGATGACCGCCACCCCGGCGAGGTGCCACCAGGCGCTCACGTTGGACAGCAGCTTGACGAGGCTGACCCCGAAGGTGTTGAGCAGCCCGTGCATCAAGATGATGATCAGGAAGGCCACGAAGGTGGACGCGAGGGACACCTCCATCCCGAAGACGAGATTGAGCAGGGCCATCCAGGTCACGGCGGCGCCGTAGTCGATGGCTGCCGTCACGGCCACCTCGCCGAGGAAGTTGAACCAGCCGACGTACCAGGCCCAGAGCCGCTTGTTCCGGCGCGCCAGACGTCCGGCCCAGAAGTAGAGGCCTCCCGCGGTCGGGAAGACCGAGCACACCTCCGCCATGGCGAGCGCGACCACGAGGACGAACAGACCCACGAGCGGCCAGCCGAGCGAGATGGCGACGGGGCCGCCGGCGTCCATGGCGAGGTAGTACGTCGTGATGCAGCCGGCAAGGACGGAGATGATCGAGAAGGAGACCGCGAAGTTGGAGAAGCCGCTCATCCCTCGGTGCAGCTCCTGCTTGTAGCCGAGCTCGGCCAGCATCGCCTGGTCGTCGTCGTGGAGCTGGCTGGACGGAGGAACGCTCATGCCCTACCTCGCATACGTCTGGAGGCGGACCTTTGTCCGCCGCGCCCGGTGGTGGGTCGAATCCAATACCCACGGGCCGTCGCCCGTCAATGGTTCTCCATCAAACCTTTGCCAGCAGCTCCTCCAGCACCCGGGCCACCCCGTCGTCGTCGTTGGAGGCACACCTGCGGTCCGCCGCGGCGCGCACGTCGGGATGGGCGTTGGCGACGGCGTGGGCCACCCCTGCCCACCTCAGCATCGGCAGGTCGTTCGGCATGTCCCCGAAGGCCCAGACGTCCGCAGGACCGATGCCGAGGCGAGCGGCCCACCGCTCGAGGGCCGCTGCCTTGGTCACCCCGCGCGCGTTGATCTCGGCCAGCCCACCGGCGCCGGAGTACGCCACCTGGGCTCGCGCACCGACCGACCGCGCGACGCGGTCGAGGAACTCCGCGGCCGGGAGGGAGGCCGACCGAGCGAGCAGCTTGCCGACCACGGCCTGGTCGAGCTGCTCGATGGGTCCGACCACCGACTCCTGCCCCACCGGGTGGTCCGGGTCGTGCGTGAAGCCGGGCTCCCACCACAGTCCCGTTGTGCGCTCCGCGGCGAAGGCCGCGTCCGGGACCGCCTGCCGTATGCCGCGGACGACCTCGCGCAGCAGCTCGGGCGAGAAGCCCCTGACGTCGCGGACGAGGCGGGTGCCGACCTCGTAGACGAAGGCGCCGTTGCCGCAGATGACGGTGCCGTGGCCCGCGACCGCCCCCGCCAGGGCGTCGAGCCAGCGAGGTGGGCGCGCCGTGACGAAGACGACCTCGATCCCTGCGTCGGCCGCCGCGCGCAACGCGCGAGCGGTCCGCTCCGAGAGGGTCCCGTCCGAGCGCAGCAGCGTGCCGTCGAGGTCCGTCGCAACGAGACGCGGGGGCCGGGTCGTCACACGAGGCGGGTCAGCCAGCCGAAGGTGTCCTCGACCCGTCCGTACTGGATGTCGAGCAGGCGGCGGCGGATCGTCGCGGCATACCGGTCCTCGTGACCCTGCCGGCGGTGGTCCACCGACCCGCCGTCCCAGCGCAGCTCGCCGACCGGGGTGACGACGGCCGCGGTGCCGCACGCGAAGATCTCGACGATCTCCCCGCTCGCCGCGCCGTCCTTCCACTCCTGGATGGGGATGCGGCGCTCCTCGGGCTCGAGGTCGAGCTCCTTCGCGAGCGCGAGGATCGAGGAGCGCGTCACGCCCTCGAGGATGGTGCCCGTGAGCTCCGGTGTGACGATGCGCCCGTCCCTCATGACGAAGAAGAGGTTCATGCCGCCCAGCTCCTCGATGTACGTCTGCGTCGAGGAGTCGAGGAAGACGGCCTGGTCGCAGCCGTGCTGGATGCCCTCGAGCTGTCCGGCGAGGGACGAGGCGTAGTTGCCGCCGCACTTCGCGGCCCCAGTGCCGCCCTCGCCCGCCCGGGCGTAGTGCGTCGAGATCCACAGGCTGACCGGCTCGAGTCCCCGCGGGAAGTACGGGCCGGCGGGTGACGCGATGACCGCGTAGGTCACCTCGAGCGCGGGACGCACCCCGAGGAACGCCTCGGAGGCGAACATGAACGGCCGCAGGTAGAGGCTCTTCTCCCCCGCGTCACCGGCCGGCACCCACTCCTGGTCGACCGCCACCAGCTGCCGGAGCGACTCGATGAAGTAGGCCTCGGGCAGCTCGGGCAGGGCCAGCCGCCGGGCGCTGCGGGCGAAGCGGGCGGCATTGGCCTCCGGCCGGAAGGTCCAGATGGAGCCGTCGGCGTGCCGGTAGGCCTTCATGCCCTCGAAGATCTCCTGGGCGTAGTGCAGGACCGCCGCGGCCGGGTCGAGGGAGAAGGGCCCGTAGGGCTGCACCCTGGCGCCGTGCCATCCCGCGTCGGCCCTCCACGTGGCGACGACCATGTGGTCGGTGAAGGTCTTGCCGAAGCCGGGATTCGCCAGCACCTGCGCGATGCGCTCGGACGGGGTCGGGTCCTCGCGCGTGTCGACCTCGAAGGTGAGGCCGGTCGAGGTCGGGGCGTGGGTCATGACGTTCCTCCAGCGGTGTGCAGTGGTCCGTCTAGAGGCTATCCCCCGGCGAGGCCTGTGGTCAGAGTCGCCCTGCCACTGCGTCGCCGACCTCGCTCGTGGAGCGCGGCGCGGCGCCTCGCTCCGCGAGGTCGGCCGCCACCGCCTGCTCCACCCGCGCGGCATCGTCGGCGCGCCCGAGATGCTCGAGGAGCATGGCCACGGAGAGGATCGCCGCGGTGGGGTCCGCCGTGCCCTGACCGGCGATGTCCGGGGCCGAGCCGTGGACCGGCTCGAACATGCTCGGGGTCGTACGGGCCGGGTTGATGTTGCCGGAGGCGGCGAGGCCGATGCCGCCAGTGACCGCAGCTGCGATGTCGGTGAGGATGTCACCGAAGAGGTTGTCGGTGACGATGACGTCGAAGCGCCCGGGGTCGGTCGCGAGGAAGATCGTCGCGGCGTCGACGTGCTGGTATGCCGTCTCGACCTCGGGAAACTCCGCCCCCACCTCCTCGACGGTGCGGCGCCACAGGTGGCCGGCGTGGGTGAGCACGTTGTGCTTGTGCACGAGGGTGAGGTGCCTGCGGGGGCGGGCCTGAGCGCGGGCGAAGGCGTCGCGGACGACGCGCTCGACCCCGAAGCGGGTGTTGACGCTCACCTCCGTCGCGATCTCGTTCGGCGTGCCCACGCGCAGCACGCCGCCGTTTCCGGTGTAGGGACCTTCGGTGCCCTCACGGACGACCACGAAATCGATGCCGTCGGGGGCGACCCTGGCGACGTCGAGGGGGCTCGCCACCCCGGGGAACAGCTTGGCCGGGCGCAGGTTGACGTAGTGGTCAAGGGCGAACCGCAGCGGCAGGAGGACGCCGCGCTCGAGCACGCCGCTGGGCACGCTGGGGTGCCCGATGGCTCCGAGGAGGATGGCGTCGTGGCCACGCAGCTCCTCCAGGACGGCGTCGGGCAGAGTCTCCCCCGTGGCGTGGTAGCGCCGCGCGCCGAGGTCGTACTCGGTCGTCGAGATCTTGGTGCCCTGCGCGGCGGTCACCGCATCGAGCACCTTCAGGCCCTCGGCGACCACCTCCGGGCCGATGCCGTCACCGCCGATGACCGCGATCGAGTAGGCGTCCTTGCCTTGCGCGTCTCCCATGGCCTCAGCCTAGGTCGCGTCTTGTGATGTGGGACCGGTGTCTCAGGAGTTGGCCAACGCAGGAAGCCCCCGCCGTGGCGGGGGCTTCCTGCGTTGCGCTCGGTCGATCCTCACGCCTTGGCTCAGTCCTCGGAACTCATGGAGGACCGAGCCGAACCGGCGCTCCGGTCCTCCCTCGCTGACGCTCGGTCGATCCTCACGCCTTGGCTCAGTCCTCGGTGTGGCCCTGGTCGCGCAGGTCCATCGACTCCTGCAACGCCTGACGGGCGGCTTTGGCGTCGTCGCTCATGCTGCTCACATCCTTGTGTGCGTGCTCATGGTTGGGGTGGTCTCAGGTGGCTCGAGCCCGTTCAAGGGCGAACCGTCAGCGAGAGAAGCGCGGGATCACCGCGGCGAGGTCGCTGACTCCGAAGACTCGCCGCGGCTGGCAAGGCGTACGTGCTGCCGCGTCATGCTCACGACGGTACGCCGGGGTGTCTCGGCGTAAAGGGGGTTTTCACAAACTGAGACGTGGCGTCCGGCTCTCGGCCCGGCAGCCGAAGCGGCCGCCGACGGGACTTCTACGTCCCCAGCGGCGGCAGCGGCACCTCGGCGACCGCCACGTAGTAGCGCATCTCAAGCATCCGGCGCTCGACGTCGACGGTCCCCTCCCCGACGGCGATGACGTCGTTGAGCCATGAGTGCGGCTCAACCTCCGTCTGGAACGTCATGACGTGGATGCCGTGCCCCTCGGTGAGGGACGACATCCCGGTCAGCGAGAAGAGCACGACTCCTCCCTCGTCGGGGTGGATGACCCCGTGCGCGTGCGGGAGGGCGAACCCAGCCCGCACCCTCGGAAAGTTCGACCACTGCGCGTGGCCGCTCACCCGGCCCCTGAAGGTCGCCCTTCCCTGACCGTAGAACCGGCCGTCGCCGGCGGGAGAAGGCTCGACCTCGTGGAGGAGGTCGTAGCTCCAGTCGACGTCGAAGAGGTGATCGAGCCGCATCGTGCCTCCTCCGGGTGCTCGGCTCAGTCCTCGAGGTTGATGATGGAGAAGGTCCGCGCCTCGACGGCCTGGCTGATCTCCGCGCCGAGCTGCGGCGAGACGGGGGCATCGATGTTGAGCACGCCGATGGCGCGGTCGCCCTGCCGGGACACCTGCATGCCGCCGATGTTGACGTCGGCGTCCCCGAGGATCCGGCCGACGGAGCCGATGACCCCCGGCCGGTCCCGGTACTCGAAGACGAGCATGTGGTCCGTCAGCGGCACCTCGAGGTCATAGCCGTTCACGCCCACGAGCTTCTCGACCATCTTCGGCCCGGTCAACGTGCCGGCGACGCTCACGACGGAGCCGTCCTGCAGGGTGCCACGCAGCGTCGTGATGTTGCGGAAGTCCCCCGCCGCGGCGTCGGTGACGAGGCGCACGGCACAGCCGCGCTGCTCGGCGAGCACCGGGGCGTTGACGTAGGTCACCGGGTCCTCGACGACGTCCGTGAAGATGCCCTTGAGCGCCACGAGCTTCCAGACGCTGACGTCGTGCTCCGTGATCTCCCCGCGGACGTCGACGTCGAGCTGCGCCGGTACGGAGCCGGCGATCGCAGTGAACACGCGACCGAGCTTCTCCACCAAGGGGATGCCGGGGCGGACCTCCTCGGCGATGAACCCGCTCGAGACGTTGACGGCGTCCGGGACGAGCTCTCCGCCGAGCGCGAGCCGGACCGACTTGGCCACGGAGACACCGGCCTTCTCCTGGGCCTCCTCGGTCGAGGCGCCGAGGTGCGGCGTGACGACGACCGACTCGTGCGCGAAGAGCGGGGAGTCCGTGCACGGCTCGGTCGCGAAGACGTCGATGCCTGCGCCGGCGACTCGGCCCTCCTCGATGGCTCGGGCCAGGGCCGCCTCGTCGACGATGCCGCCGCGTGCGGCGTTGATGATGCGCACCGACGGCTTCACCTTGCTCAGCGCCTCCTCCCCGATGAGCCCCAGGGTCTCCGGGGTCTTGGGCAGGTGGACGGTGATGAAGTCCGACTGGGCCAGCAGCTCGTCGAGACCGACGAGGCGGGCGCCGAGCTGGCCGGCGCGCACAGCCGAGGCGTAGGGGTCGTAGGCGATGACGTTCATGCCGAAGCCCTTGAGGCGCTCCGCGACGAGTGCGCCGATCCGGCCGAGGCCCACGACGCCGACCGTCTTGTCCAGCAGCTCGACGCCGGAGTACTTGCTGCGCTTCCATGCGCCGCCCTTGAGCGCCTGGTTGGCCGGGGCGATGTTGCGCGCGGTGGCGAGCAGCAGCCCGACGGCGAGCTCCGCGGCGGACGTGATGTTGGACGTGGGCGCGTTGACCACCATGACCCCGGCCCGGGTCGCGGCCGCCACGTCGACGTTGTCGAGGCCCACACCGGCGCGGGCGATCACCTTGAGCCGCTTGCCAGCGGCGATCGCCTCGGCGTCCATCTTCGTGGCGGAGCGGATGAGGACCGCGTCGACGTCGGCCAGTGCCGGCAGCAGCTCGTCTCGGTTGGCGCCGTCACAGGAACGCACCTCGAAGTCCGGCCCGAGCGCCTCGATGGTGGCAGGCGAGAGCTCTTCGGCAATGAGGACAACGGGCTTGGTCACAGGGTGATCCTCTCGGACTGGGGGCGCGGTCCCGGGCACGGGCCAGCGATCGGGCACCGCGGCGTGCCTGCGACAGTCTAGGCAGAGGCCCTCGCGGGACGGCAGGGACGCCAGCATGTGAGCGGGCGGGCGGCCCTGCGCAGCACGTCGCCGGTGCACCAGCGCCGCCGGCACGGCATGGTGGAGCCATGCGCATCGTCGTCACGGGAGGAGCGGGCGACCTTGGCTCGCGGGTTCTTGCGGAGCTGGTCCACCGAGGGCATGACGCCGTCTCCGCGAGCCGGCGGTCCGGCGTCGACCTGGCCACCGGGCACGGACTAGCGGAGGCGCTCGACGGGGCGGCAGCCGTGGTCAACTGCGCAGACGACCCCCGGAGGGGCGACGCAGTCACCGTCGGCGGCGCCAGGCGCCTGGCCGAGGCGGTCGCCGCGTCGGCGCCTCCCCTGCACCTCGTGCACATCTCCATCGTCGGCTGCGACGCCAACCCGCTGCGGTACTACCAGCGCAAGGCCGCGGCGGAGTCGGCCATCGCCCAGTCCGGCGCTCGATCCACAGTGTTGCGCGCGACCCAGTTCCACTCTCTGGCAGCCCGCTTCGCCCGGATGCTGACTGTGGGTCCGATCACCGTGTCGACCGGGAGCCTCGCCTTCCAGCCGGCCGACGTCGACTGGGTCGCAGCCCGCCTGGCCGACCTCGCGTCGGGACCGCCGCCGGAGCGCGCCGTCCGGGCCACCGACGTCGCCGGCCCGGGCGTGCTCACGGTCGGCGAGATCGCGGCCCTCGTGCGCCAGCGCGCTGGGCGTGGGGCGCCCCGGGTGCTCACCGTGCCCCCCATCGGCCGGACGATGCGGGCGTTCGCCGAGCGCTCCAACGTGCCGGACCCGTCGGCCGTCGAGACCGGCGGCCGGACGTTTGCCGAGTGGCTGGCCGCGACGCCGGCCTAGGACCGCGACGCCCCAGTCCCATGACGGAGGGGTATGCCGCGCGCCGAGGACGCGGCATACCCCTCCCTCCAACCGTCAGCGGGCGGCTGAGCCCTCGATGTAGTCGGCGTCGGTGTCCTTGACCCACGCCATGAGCTTGCGCAGCTCGCGGCCCGTCGCCTCGATGGGGTGCTGGGCGCCCTTCTCACGCAGCGCCTTGAACTCGGGCGCGCCGGCGTCCTGGTCCTCGATGAAGCGGCGGGCGAAGGCGCCCGACTGGATGTCCCCGAGCACCGCCTTCATGTTGTCCTTGACGTGCGGGTCGATGACCCGGGGACCGGACACGTAGTCGCCGTACTCAGCCGTGTCGGACACGGACCAGCGCTGCTTGGCGATGCCGCCCTCGATCATGAGGTCGACGATGAGCTTGAGCTCGTGGAGGCACTCGAAGTAGGCGACCTCGGGCTGGTAGCCCGCCTCGACGAGCGTCTCGAAGCCGTACATGACCAGCTGCGACGCGCCACCGCAGAGCACGGCCTGCTCGCCGAAGAGGTCGGTCTCGGTCTCCTCCGTGAAGGTGGTCCGGATGCCGCCCGCGCGCAGGCCGCCGATGGCCTTGGCGTAGGACTTCGCGAGGTCCCAGGCGGCGCCTGACGCGTCCTGCTCCACGGCGACGAGCACCGGCACCCCGCGCCCGTCGACGAACTCGCGGCGCACGATGTGTCCGGGCCCCTTGGGCGCGACCATCACGACGTCGGCGCCCGCCTCAGGCTTGATGTAGCCGAATCGGATGTTGAAGCCGTGGCCGAAGAGGAGCGCCGCGCCCTCCTTGAGGTTGGGCCGGATCTGCTCGGCGTAGACGGTGCGCTGCACCTGGTCCGGCGTGAGGATGACGACGAGGTCGGCCTCCTTGACGGCGTCGGGGACGGACACCACGGTCAGGCCCTCGGCCTCGGCCTTGGCCCGGCTGCGGCTGCCCTCCTGGAGGCCGACCCGGACGTCGACGCCCGAGTCGCGCAGGTTGAGGGCGTGGGCATGGCCCTGGCTGCCGTATCCGATGACGGCCACCTTGCGCCCCTGGATGATCGACAGGTCGGCATCGTCGTCGTAGAACATCTCGGCCATCGTGGCCACTCCTTCTTTGGGTGTGTGGTGCGGTGAGTAGGAAAGTGACGGCTCGCCCTCAGCCGGTCAGGCGCTGCGCAGGCTCCGGTCGCTGATCGAGCGTGACCCGCGGCCGACGGCGACCATGCCGGACTGGACGAGCTCCTTGATGCCGAAGACCTCGAGCACGTCGAGCAGCGCGCGCAGCTTGTCGGAGTTGCCGGTCGCCTCGATGGTCACGGCATCGGGAGCCACGTCGACGACCTTGGCCTTGAAGAGGCTGATCGTGTCGACGACCTGGCTGCGCGTGACCGCGTCGGCCCGCACCTTGACGAGGAGGATCTCGCGTTGCACGGATGCCGACGGCTCGAGCTCGACGACCTTGAGCACCTCGATGAGCTTGTTGAGCTGCTTGGTGACCTGCTCCAGGGCGGAGCCCTCGACCTCGACGACGACCGTCATCCGCGAGACCTCGGGGATCTCGGTCGGTCCCACCGCCAGGGAGTCGATGTTGAAGCCGCGCCGGGAGAACAGCGCCGCCACGCGCGCCAGCACGCCCGGCTTGTTCTCGACGAGCACCGACAACGTGTGCTTGCTCATGCCTGCTCCTCGTCCCTCGCTCGGGTCCTCACGGCGCCTCCTCCTCGCGATCCCAGACGGGCGCCTCGTGCCGCGCCACCTGGATCATGTCGTTGCTCACGCCGGCGGGGACCATGGGCCACACCATGGCGTCGCGGTGGACGATGAAGTCGATCACGACCGGCCGGTCGTTGGTCTCGAGGGCCTGCTTGATGACCGCGTCGACGTCCTCTCGGGTCTCCGCGCGCAGCCCGAGGCACCCGTAGGCCTCGGCGAGCTTGACGAAGTCCGGCACCCGGTCGCTGGTCGTCTGGAGGTCCGTGTTGGAGTAGCGCTGGTTGTAGAACAGCGTCTGCCACTGGCGCACCATGCCCAGCGAGCTGTTGTTGATGACAGCGACCTTGATCGGGATGTTGTTGACCACGCAGGTGGCCAGCTCCTGGTTGGTCATCTGGAAGCAGCCGTCGCCGTCGATGGCCCACACCGTGCGCTCCGGCTCGGCGACCTTGGCGCCCATGGCGGCCGGGACGGAGAAGCCCATGGTGCCGAGGCCCCCGGAGTTGATCCACGAGTTGGGCCGCTCGTACTGGACGAACTGTGCCGCCCACATCTGGTGCTGGCCGACGCCGGCCACGTAGGTCGCCTCCGGGCCCGACAGGGCACCGATGCGCTCGATGACGTACTGCGGCGACAGCGTGCCGTCCTCGCTGTCGGTGTAGCCCAGCGGGAAGGTCTCCTTCCAGCCGGCCACCCGCTCGCGCCACGCAGCGAAGTCCCAGGCGCCCGGCTCGAGGGAGGCGTCGCGTCGCTCGGAGGCGATGTGGTCGGTGAGCGCGACGATGACCTCACGCACGTCGCCGACGATGGGCACGTCAGCGGTCCGGTTCTTCGAGATCTCGGCCGGGTCGATGTCGGCGTGGATGACCTTGGCTGCGGGCGCGAAGGAGGACAGCAGGCCGGTGACGCGGTCGTCGAACCGGGCCCCGAGCGCGATGATCAGGTCCGACTTCTGCAGAGCCGTCACCGCCGCCACCGTGCCGTGCATCCCCGGCATACCGAGGTTGAGCGGGTTGCTGTCGGGCACGGTGCCACGGGCCATGAGCGTCGTCACGACGGGGATCTGCGTCAGCTCCACGAGGCGCCGCAGCTCCTCGCTCGCGTGGCCGCGCACGACTCCGCCGCCGACGTAGAAGACGGGACGCGCGGCGGCCGCCATGAGCCGGGCGGCCTCGCGGATCTGCTTACCGTGCGGGTGGGTCACCGGCCGGTAACCGGGCAGGTCGATCTTGGGCGGCCACGAGAACGTCGTGCGCGCCTGCAGCGCGTCCTTGCTGATGTCGACGAGGACCGGCCCGGGGCGGCCGGTGCTCGCGATGTGGAACGCCTCCGCGATGGCCTGCGGGATCTTGGCGGCGTCGGTGACGAGGTAGTTGTGCTTGGTGATCGGCATCGTGATGCCGCGGATGTCGGCCTCCTGGAAGGCGTCCGTGCCGATGGCGCTGCTCGGCACCTGACCCGTGATGGCGACGATCGGCACCGAGTCCATGTGCGCGTTCGCGATCGGTGTGACGAGGTTGGTGGCGCCCGGGCCGGACGTCGCCATGCACACCCCGACCCGCCCCGTGGCGGAGGCGTAGCCCTCCGCGGCGTGACCCGCCCCCTGCTCGTGGCGCACGAGGATGTGCCGCACCTTGGCCGAGTCGAGCATCGGGTCGTATGCGGGCAGGATCGCCCCACCTGGTATGCCGAACACCGTGTCGGCGCCCACCGCCTCCAGCGAGAGCACGAGAGCCTGGGCTCCGGTGACCTCGACGACAGGCCGCTCCCCGGCGGTCTCCACGGGGTGTCGCGGGCGGGCCAGCGAGGCCACGTCCGCGGGCGACGGCGCCTGCCTGGTGGTGTCACTCACGGTGTTCTGCTTTCTCGTCGGAGGCGGACCGCCTCGGCAGCGGCCCCGGTCGTGGTCACAAAAAAACCCTCCGGTCCGCACTGGGACAGAAGGGAAGCGCGCTGACCAGTTCGGCGGTCGGCGCGCTAGCGGAGTACGAGGAGTCGGGCCACACGCCAACCGTGCTCCTCAGCCTCCCGGCTGTCAATCGGCGCGGTATGCCGTCTCAACATCCGACCGGCTTGTCTCATGTGGCGTTGCCCACGCCGGCGGCGACAAAGGCCGGTTGCCCGAGGCGGCGCCGGGCCGTGACACTGGCGCCCATGAGCACCGTCGCGGACCTCTGACCCGCCCTCGGCAGGTCGTCGTCGGTGATCCCGCGCAACTCCCTCATGGCCTGACGGCGTGCTCGTCGGCACGCAGCGGTTGTCGACGTCGCACCACGTCGGCGGCATGCCTCGGCACCCGGCCTCGCTGGCAGGAAGCCGGAGGGTCGTGCCCGGCCGGGCGGCATACGGCGGCTGAACTCAAGCGACGCAGTCGCGCTCGAGCCACCCTGAGGGTCCGTAGCCACCCGCCTATCGGTGTCGCGATACCTTCAGGGTGGCTCGGGACCAAGGCGGTGGCGTCAGTCGCAGACCGCGCCGCCGCTCGCGCTGCCGACGAGCTTGCGGTACTTCGCGAGCACCCCCCTGGTGTACTTCGGCTCGGGGTGGGTGACGCCCTCGGCGCGGCGCCGCTCGAGCTCGGCGTCGTCGACGAGCAGGTCGAGCGTCCCACCCGCCACGTCGAGCCGGATGCCGTCACCGTCGCGCACGAACGCGATCGGGCCCTCGTCGACCGCCTCCGGCGCGACGTGGCCGACGCACAGACCCGTCGTGCCACCCGAGAAGCGGCCGTCGGTGAGCAGCAGCACGTCCTTGCCGAGACCTGCCCCCTTGATGGCGCCGGTCACCGCGAGCATCTCGCGCATGCCGGGGCCGCCCTTGGGCCCCTCGTAGCGGATGACGACGACGTCGCCCGGGCGCAGCGCGCCTCCCTCGACCGCGTCCATCGCCGCCCGCTCGCCGTCGAAGACCCGGGCCGTGCCCTCGAAGACCGACTCGTCGAAGCCGGCCGACTTGACGACGGCCCCCTCGGGCGCGAGCGAACCCTTGAGGATGGTCAGGCCACCGGTCTTGTGGATCGGCTCGGAGAGGGCGCGCAGGACCTTGCCGTCCACGTCCGGCGGGCTGAGGTGGGCGAGGTTCTCGGCGACCGTCCTGCCCGTCACGGTGAGGCAGTCGCCGTGCAGGAGACCCGCATCGAGCAGCGCCCGCATGACGACCGGGACTCCTCCGACGCGGTCGATGTCGGTCATGACGTACTGGCCGAACGGCTTGACGTCGGCCAGGTGCGGGACGGTGGCGCCGATCCGTGCGAAGTCGTCCATGGTCAGCTCGACGTCCGCCTCGTGGGCGATGGCGAGCAGGTGCAAGACCGCGTTGGTCGAGCCACCGAAGGCCATGACGACGGCGATGGCGTTCTCGAAGGCCTCCTTCGTCATGATGTCGCGGGCCCGGATCCCCTTGCGCAGCAGCTCGACGACCGCCTCACCGGACTTGCGGGCGAAGCCGTCACGGCGGCGGTCCGTCGCCGGCGGCGCAGCGGATCCGGGCAGCGACATCCCCATCGCCTCGGCCACGGAGGCCATGGTGTTGGCGGTGTACATCCCTCCGCAGGCGCCCTCGCCCGGGCAGATGGCGCGCTCGATGGCATCGACGTCCGCGCGCGACATCCGGCCCGCGGCGCACGCACCGACCGCCTCGAAGGCGTCGATGATGGTCACGGTCTTCTCGGTGCCGTCCGAGAGCTTGGCGATGCCCGGCAGGATGGAGCCGGCATACAGAAAGACCGACGAGAGGTTGAGCCGCGCCGCGGCCATGAGCATGCCCGGGAGCGACTTGTCGCAGCCCGCGAGCAGGACCGAGCCGTCGAGGCGCTCGGCGTTCATGACCGTCTCGACGGAGTCGGCGATGATCTCCCGGCTGACGAGCGAGAAGTGCATGCCCTCGTGCCCCATCGAGATCCCGTCGGAGACCGAGATGGTCCCGAACTCGAGCGGGTATCCCCCGCCGGCGTGCACGCCGTCCTTGACAGCCTTGGCGAGCCGGTCGAGCGACAGGTTGCACGGCGTGATCTCGTTCCAGGAGCTCGCCACCCCGATCTGCGGCTTGGCGAAGTCGTCGTCGCCGAGCCCGACGGCACGCAGCATCCCGCGCGCAGCGGCCTTCTCGAGACCGTCGGTGACGTCGCGGCTGCGGGGCTTGATGTCCGGCGTCTCAGTCATGCGACGAGCATAGGGCGACCTGTCCGCGGAGTGGACCCGACGTCTCAGGCACCGATCAGCCGCGGCAGACGTGGAACCGCAGCAGCTCGCAGCCGCCCGGCTCCAGGTCGGCCCACTCCCCGGACCACCGCAGGACCGCCAGCCCCGTCGTGGAGAAACCCTCCGACAGCGCCTCGTGGGCGGCCGAGGAGCCCTCGCCGTCCGCGAGCAGGCTGGTCAGCTCGGCCATGGCCGGGTTGTGGCCCACGACGAGGACCGTCGTCATGTCTCCGCCGTCCTCGCGGATCGTCTCCAGGACTGCTGCCGCTCCGCCGTGGTAGGCGTTCTTGCGGTATTCCACGAACTCGGCTTGGGCCCCGCCGTGACAGGCCGCTTCCCAGGTCTGTCGGGTGCGCACGGCGGTGGAGCAGATGACGAGGTCCGGCACCAGGCCCTGCTCGCGCAGCCATGCCCCGGCGGCCTCGGCGTCACGCCTGCCGCGGTCGGTCAGCTGCCGGTCGTGGTCAGGACCGGCGAGGCCCTGCACCGACTTGGAGTGGCGCATGAGGACGAGGGTCTTCTCCCGGGCTGCGGTACTCATGCGTCGAGCATGCCCCCGTGCGGGGGCCTTGTCAGCCCGGGCGCGGCGCGCGACGTGTCCCCCTCGCGCGCCCGCCCGGCCTGGGCGGCCCCCCTCAGGACGGCGCGACGGCCTCGCGCAGCACGCGGGACGACACCGCCGCCAGGAGGCGCCCCAGCAGCGTGCAGTCGTCGGCGAGCCCCATCGACGCCCGGTCCAGGCGTGTCCCGATCCTGGGCACGCCGCTCTCGTCGGTCAGGCTCGCGTGCATGCGCACGACGGCGTGCACGAGCTCGCCGAGGTCGTCACCCCGCGTCTCCCCCGTGCCTCGCAGCAGGCGGTTGAAGGCGTCCCGAAGCACCGGACCCGGCGCGCAGCCGAGCTCGGCGGCGAAGAGCTGACGGCACGTCTCGTAGGCTCGCAGACCCTGGACGTGCTGACCGCGCAGCTCGAGCGAGCGCAGGCGCACCAGCCAGGCCGGCTCGAGAAGCGGGTCCTCGTCGAGCGCCTGAGCCGCCCAGGACTCGGCGCGGACGTAGTCACCGGCCTCCAGGGCGACCTCAGCCGCCTCGACGAGCACCCGCAGGACCCGGGTCTCGTGCCCCTGGCGCCACTCTCGCATCCAGGGCAGGTCCTCCTCGTCGTGCGGCACAGGCCGGGACACCAAGGCCAGCGCGGACGCGTACCTCGCGAGGCTCTCGCGCGTCCGGGACCGTGTGGCGCGGGCGGCCACCACGAGTCGCTCGAACCGCACCACGTCGACGTCGGCCCGCTCGACATTCCAGATGTAGCCGCCCGGCACGGTGCGGATGGGTTGCGCAGCGCCGGGGTCGAGCGCCTCGACGCGCTTGCGCAGCACGCTGACATAGGCCTCCAGCGTCGCGGTGGCCCCCGCCGGCGGCGCAGCGCCCCAGATGAGCTCGATCAGCCGGCTCTTCGACACGGGAGAGCCGGCATGGAGCAGCAGCGCGGTGAGCAGCTGCCGTGGCTTGGCCCCGCCGAACTGCCGCGGACCCAAGGACCCTGCCTGCGAGCTGACGAGCAGCCCGCCACACAATGTGACCGACAAAGACGACCCAGACGACGTCCCAGTGCGCATCCTGATCCCCCCTCAAGGAACTCCTCCATCGTCGCCATTGAGGGGGTCCATGGGATCCTCCACAAGCGGGGTTGCGCGCCCCGAGAATTGGGGGTCTTTTCCGCCTGCGAAACCCCGAATGCCGTGATACTTGGCCCGGGGCACGGCTCTCCCGGGGGGGAAGCGTATGAGTTCGACCATCAATGGTCTGCGTGGTGACACGTCTGCACTGCTGCGTACGCTGGTCGTGGACGACCATCGGACCGTGGCGGATGCGATCTCCCTCGCGCTGGCGTCCGAGCCGGGGATGGCGTGCGTCGGCACGGCTCACGGCGCCCGGCAGGCTCTCGCCCTCGCCGCGGACGTGCTGCCCGACGCGGTCGTCATGGACGTCCGGCTCCAGGACGGGGACGGCATCGAGATCACCGCGCAGCTGGTCCGGCAGTACCCCGAGATCCGGGTCGTGGTGCTCACCGCCTTCGTCGACCAGGAGCTGCTGCGCCGAGCGGCCGATGCGGGCGCCTGTGCGCTCCTGCCCAAGGACGGTGGGCTCGAGGACCTCATCGACGCGCTGCGCTCAGCGCCGCGCGACGGTTTCGCCGTCCATCCCACCCTGCTGCGCGGCCTCGTGGGGTCGAGGCAGCCCACCGCCCGCCCAACTGACCTCACGGCCCGCGAGCACGAGGTGCTCCAGCTGCTCGCACAGGGCATCGACGTGGCTGCGATCGCGCGGTCTCTCGGCATCTCGTTGCTCACCACCCGTGGTTACGTCAAGAGCCTGCTGGCCAAGCTCGACGCGCACACTCAGCTGGAGGCGGTGGTGACGGCGATGCGCAGCGGGCTCATCCGGTTCGACGACCGACGGTGAACCGCCTGCGGCAGGCAGGCGATGCAGCGTCGGTGGCCTGGTGAGACGCCGGCGCTGTGGGGGGTTAGGCGCCGGCGTCCCAGAGTGAGCAGCGTGCCTGACCGACCTTGGGGCGACCTAGGGTGAGGCGGAGCCTCGTCTCGGACGCGACGGTCGCTCAGCCGCCGGAGACCGCGTTGATGATGTGGACGCGGGCCCCAGGGGGCACGGCGGTGGACGTGCCGTCCCCCCGGGTGGCGTCCTCGCCGTCGACGAAGACCTTGACGTGCCGCCGGATCCGGCCGCGCTCGTCGCGCACCTTCGCGTCGAGGATGCGGTGCTCCGCGAAGGCGCGGTCGAGCACGTCGGCCACCGTGAGGCAGGCGCCCTGGCCGGCGTCGGTCCTCCCGGGGTCGGCGGCGTCCCCGGACACCTCGATCTCGGCCACGCCGCCGGCGAGCTCACGCAGCAACCCCGGCAGGATGACGCGGATCGGGCTGGGCGGCATACGAGGTCCTCGTGCGCTCAGGAGATCTGCGCCGCGCGGACGACGAGGACGTCGGGCAGCTGGGTGACGATCCTCGTGAAGGTCTCGCCCTCGTCGGTGGAGGCGAAGACGTCACCGTTGCGGGTGCCGAGGTAGACGCCGACGGGGTCCGCCGTGTCGAGCCCGGCAGCGTCGCGCAGCACGCACGTGTAGCTGTTTCCCGGCAGCCCGTCGGCCTGCATCCGCCAGGTCCGACCGGCGTCCTCGGAGCGCTGCACCTGCAGCTGTGCCCCCGGGGGGATGCGCTCCCCGTCGTCGGTGACGGGGACCACCCAGACCACGCCCTCGCGGCGGGGGTGGGCCAGGATGGCGAAGCCGAAGTCGGTCGGCAGCCCGTCGGCGATCGACTGCCAGGTCGCGCCGTTGTCCCCGGAACGGTAGACGCCCTTGTGGTTCTGGGCGAACAGCTCTCCCTCGCCTTGGCCGCGAGCCACCTTGTGGACGCACTGGCCGAACTCCGGATACTCGTTGTCGGGCAGGAAGTAGGCCCGGATCCCGGGGTTGCTCGGCGCCCACGAGGCGCCGCCGTCCTGTGACCGGTAGACGCCGCCGGCGCTCATGGCCACGAGCAGGTGCTCCGCGTGACCGGCCTCCGGGATCACGGTGTGCACGGCGCCCCCGCCGAAGCCGGGCTCCCAGCGAGGCCGGTGCGGGTGGTCCCACAGTCCGCGGACGAGCTCGTAGCTCACGCCCCGGTCCGCGCTGCGGAACAGCGCGTGCGGCTCCACCCCCGCCCAGACGACGTCCGCGTCGTTGGGATCCGGCGTCAGCTGCCACACGCGTTCGAGCGCCGTGTCGGTGTCCGGCGGGAAGGCCACGGCCCGCTCGGCGCTCTCGGTCCAGGTGCGACCCCCGTCCTCGCTGGCCTGCACCGTGGGCCCCCAGTGCCACGACTTCACGCCGGCCAGCACGGTGGCGCGGCCATCCCGCGTGTCGATCGCGACCGCGGCGACCTCGCTCATGAGGAAGTGCGGCCCCTCCACCGCCCAGCTCCTCCGGTCGGGGCTGCGGGCGATCCACAGACCCTTGCGGGTGCCGATCGCGACGATCGTCTCGCTCATGTTGACAGTGTCCACTGTCACCTCGCGGGCGACAACCCCTCTGCCTGGACCACGACGTTGCGAAGCGGTCGCCCGTCGCGCAGGGCCTCGACCTGCCGCCGAAGCAGCGCCCCGGCCCGCGGCGCCATCGCCCGCGTCGCCCCACCGACGTGCGGGCTGAGCAGCACGCCCGGGGTGCGCCACAACGGGTGGTCGGGCGGCAGCGGCTCGGGGTCGGTGACGTCGACGGCGGCCCGGATCCGGCCACCCGCGCACGCGGCGACGAGCGCGTCCGTGTCCACCACCGGACCGCGCGCGACGTTGACGACCACGGCACCGTCGGGCAGCAGTGCGAGCAGGTCCGCGTCGACGAGCCCCCGGGTGTCGTCGGACAGGGGCACGACGAGGATCAGGACGTCCGCCTCGGGGACGAGCGTCGGCAGCTCGTCGATGCCGTGCACCACGTCGACCAGGTCGTCGCCCTCCCGGCGGCGGCTCGCGACCGCGGTCACGGTGACCTCGAAGGGCGCGAGGCGCCTGGCGACGGCCTGGCCGATCTGGCCGTAGCCCACGACGAGGACGCGGCTGTCCGCCAGAGCGGGCCCGACGGGGGGCCGCAACCACAGGCCCTCGTCCTGGGCCTGCACGAACTCGGGCAGCCGCCGGATCGAGGCCAGTGCCAGCGCGACGGCCAGCTCCGCCGTGCTCGCGTCGTGCACCCCGGCCGCGTTGCAGAGCGCCACCCCGTCCGGCACGTCCCCGAGCACGTCGTCGTAGCCGGCGGTCAGCAGCTGCACGACCTGGAGCCGGTCGAGGCGCCCGAGCCGCTTCGCGAGCTCGACGCGGGACTGGTAGGGCGGCACCACGAGGCGCAGCTCCTCGCCCCGCGGATGGTCGTCGGCGAGGTCCCAGACGACGGCGTCCACGCCCGGGAGCTCGCGCAGCACGGCGGCATACTGCTCCTCCGGCACGGACACGACGAGTCGGTGGGGAGCCATGCCGCCGAGAGTATCCGTCTACCCTCGACCCGTGGCCACCTCGTCCCCCTCGGTCCTGGCACTGAACGTCGGTGCGCCACGGCGCCGGCCCTGGGCCAGCGGTGACGTCACCGGCATCGACAAGCGCCCCGTGCCGGAGATCGAGGTGCGCGACCCCGGCCCCAAGGAGGGTGGTCTCGGCAGCGGGGTGGTCGGGGACGCCATCGGCGACCGGCGCCACCACGGCGGGGTGACGCAGGCGGTCTACGCCTACGCCCGCGAGGACCACGACTGGTGGCAGGAGCGGCTCGGCCGCCCCCTCCGCAACGGCATGTTCGGGGAGAACGTCACGACCGTCGGCGTGGACTGCACGACGGCGCGGGTCGGCGAGCTGTGGCGGATCGGCGCGGTCGTGCTGCGCGTCGAGGTCCCGCGCATCCCGTGCGCGACCTTCGCCGGCCACCTCGGCGAGCGCGGCTGGGTGCGGCGGTTCACCGACGCGGGGCGGACGGGCGCCTACCTGTCCGTCGTGGTGGGCGGGACGCTCCACACGGGCGACGCCATCGACGTCGAGCGCCCGGGCCACGACGTCGACCTCCTCACGACCTTCCGCGCGTTCACCGGGGACCTCGAGGCGGCCGCCCGGGTCCTCGACGCCGGGGTGTTGCACGAGACGGAGCATGCCGCCCTGGCCCGGACCGTGGGCCGTCGCGTCCGGTGAACCCCCGCGCCTTGGACCGACATGGGTGACAATCGGGTATGCCGTCTCGCCCGGTCCGGTCCCGTGCCCTCGCCGGTGCTGCCCTGACCGTGCTCGCCGGCGTGCTCGCCGGCGTCCTCGCCGCGTGTTCGTCCTCCTCCCCCTCCAGCTCCCCTTCCAGCCCTGTCGCCTCCGACGTCGCGGGGTCGAGCTCGGCCCCGTCGTCGTCGTCGCCGACGGTCCCCCCCACGGCGCCCCCGACGGGCGTGCCGCCCGGGTCCGCGACCGAGGCACCCCCGGCACCGTCGGCGAGCCGGCCCCCCACCTCGACGCGCTCGCCTGCGGCGCGTCCGAGCGTCACCCCAAGACCACCGTCTCCTCGGGCCAACGCGGGGCCGGTGACCCTGCTCGGCGGCGTTGCGGTCCCGTGGTCGACCGTCGTGCTTCCTGATGGCTCGGCGCTCGTCAGCGAGCGCAACACCGGCGCGATCCACCGGGTCCCCCAGCCGGGCTCGGGCGGCCGCCCCGCCGTCGTCGGTCACGTCCCGGGCGTGGTCGCCGAGGGGGAGGGAGGGCTGCTCGGCCTGGCCGTGGCGCCGGACTTCCAGGCCAACCCGGTGCTCTACGCCTACTTCACGTCCGAGAACGACAACCGAGTCGCCGCGATCCCGTGGCGCGGAAACGCCATCGGCGAGCCCGTCGTGATCCTCGACGGCATACCCCGCGGCCGCTTCCACAACGGTGGCCGTATCGCCTTCGGGCCCGACGGCTACCTCTACGTCACCACGGGCGAGAGCGGCGACCGCCAGCTCGCCCAGAGCATGGAGTCCCTCGGTGGCAAGATCCTGCGGATCACCCGGGACGGCAAGCCTGCGCCCGGCAACCCGTTCGGCGGCTCCCCCGTCTGGTCCTTCGGTCACCGCAACGTCGAGGGGCTCGCGTGGGACAGCTCGGGACGCATGTACGCCAGCGAGTTCGGCAGCGACGCGTGGGACGAGCTCAACGTCATCGAGCCGGGACGCAACTACGGGTGGCCGGACGTGGAGGGCGTCAGCGGCGACCAGGACTTCGTCGACCCCATCGCACAGTGGCGGCCCTCGCAGATGTCGCCCAGCGGCATCGCCATGGGCCCCGACGGCGCCGTCTACCTGGCGGCGCTGCGGGGTCAGTCGGTGTGGCGCGTCCCGGTGCGGGCGGGCCGCCTGTCCGGCGCGCCGACGCGGCACCTGCAGGGCACCTATGGCCGCATCCGGGACATCCGCTTCGTCGGCGGCCGGGCGTGGATCCTGACGAGCAACGCGAGCGGCGACAGGCTGGTGTCGCTTCCGCTGTCGGCCGTGGGGGCCCGCTGACCCGCCCACGTCGAGTGGCCACTTCGGTACCAGCCGCCCACGTCGAGTGGCCAGTCCCGTACCAGTGATCAATCGCCCCCGGGCGTCCGGCGTGTGCCGACGAACGACCATTGGTCCGGTGTTCCCGCCCCGTTGAGCACGGGCCGCGCGCGGCAGCGGCACCAATGGTCGTCCGGGTGCACGCCGGTCGAGCTGCATCGACCCTTGCCTCGAGGACCGGCCGACGGTAGACCGGCCAGATGACTTCTGTTCCCGAGGAAGATCCCCAGACGGATCAACAGCCTGCCACGCGGGAGCCCCCGCAGGACCGTGTCATCCACGACCTGTTCCCATTGCTCAGCCGACCGGACCTCTATGCCAAAGCACTGAAACCGCTCGCTGACATCCTGCGCCACCACCCGTCGGCGGCCGGACGCCCCGGGCCGAAGGAAAGGTCCTCCGCCTCCGAACAGTCGCCCGCCCCTTCGAGGGTCGAGCCCGCGCAGCCTGGGCCAGGCACGCCGCCGGAGCGGTCTACTGCAGCCGATCCAGGATGAGCGCGCGGGCCTTGCCGGCGTCGGCCTGGCCCTTGAGCTCCTTCATGACCTGACCGATCAAGGCGCCGACCGCCTGCACCTTGCCGGCGCGGATCTTGGCCGCCACGTCGGGGTTGGCGGCGATGACACGGTCGACGGCGCCCTCGAGCGCACCGTCGTCCTCGACGAGCTGCAGGCCGCGGGCGTCCGCCACCGCGGTCGGTGTGCCCTCCCCCGCCAGCACCCCGTCGAGCACCTGGCGCGCGAGCGAGTCGTTGAGCCGGCCCCCGGTGACGAGGCCGTCGAGCTCGGCCACGTGCGCGGGGGTCAGGCCGATGCGGGCGGCATACGACACGAGGTCCATCGCCTCCGCGTTGGCCCGTCGCGACGGCTCCCCCAGCCACCACTTGCGCGCCGCCGCGGGGCTCGCGCCGGCGGCCACCGTGGCCTCGATGAGCTCCACCGCGCCCGCGTTGACGACGTCGCGCATCTCCAGATCGCTGTAGCCCCAGTCCGACTGGAGGCGTCGGCGTCGCTCGGCTGGAGGCTCCGGCAGCGTCTTCCGTAGGGCGTCCACCGTCTCCCGCGGTGGCGCCACCGGGACGAGGTCGGGCTCGGGGAAGTAGCGGTAGTCGTCCGCATCGGACTTCACGCGCCCCGACGTCGTGACACCGGTGTCCTCGTGCCAGTGCCGCGTCTCCTGCAGGACGGGGTGCCCCGCGTCGAGGACCGCGGCATGGCGCGCGATCTCGTAGCGCACCGCCCGCTCGACCGACCGGAGGGAGTTGACGTTCTTGGTCTCGGTGCGCGTGCCGAGGGGCACCGCCAGCTGGTCTGCGCCGCGGGGGTCCTCACCCACCTTGGGACGCAGCGACACGTTGGCGTCGCAGCGCATCGAGCCCTGCTCCATCTTGACGTCGCTCACATCGAGGGCACGCAGCAGCTCACGCAGCGCGGCGACGTAGGCCTTGGCGACCTCGGGGGCCCGGCGACCGGCGCCGACGATGGGCTTGGTGACGATCTCGATGAGCGGGATGCCGGCGCGGTTGTAGTCGACGAGCGAGTGGTCCGCGCCGTGGATGCGGCCGGTCGACCCGCCGACGTGCAGCGACTTGCCGGTGTCCTCCTCCATGTGCGCCCGTTCGATCTCCACGCGGAAGATCTCCGTGCCGCCGGACCCGTCGTCGACCTCGACATCGAGATGGCCGCCGAACGCGATGGGCTCGTCGTACTGCGAGGTCTGGAAGTTCTTCGGCATGTCCGGGTAGAAGTAGTTCTTGCGCGCGAAGCGGCACCACGGCGCAATCTCGCAGGCGAGGGCCAGGCCGATGCGCACCGCCGACTCGACGGCCTTCTCGTTGACGACCGGCAGGGCCCCCGGCAGCCCGAGGCACACCGGACAGACCTGCGAGTTCGGCTCTGCGCCAAAGGTGGTGGGGCAGCCGCAGAACATCTTGGTCTGCGTGTGCAGCTCGACGTGCACCTCGAGGCCCATGACGGGGTCGTACCTCTCGAGTGCCTCGTCGAAGTCGAGCACGGGCTCCGACAGGTGGGTCGTGGTGGCAGCCATGTCAGGCGTCCTTCCGCTCGAGTGAGGCGTCCAGCTCGGGTGCCCGGTCGAGCAGCGGGCCACCCCACCGGTCGGTCAGTGCTCGCTCGAGGGCCGCGCCCACGGCATACAGCCGCTCGTCCCTCATCGCGGGCGCGAGGATCTGGAAGCCCACGGGCAACCCGTCCTCGTCGGCGAGCCCTGCCGGCAGCGACATGCCCGGCACGCCCGCGAGGTTGGCCGGGATCGTCGCGATGTCGTTGAGATACATCGCCATCGGGTCATCGAGCTTGTCACCGAGCTTGAACGCGGTCGTCGGCGCGGTCGGGCTCACGAGCACGTCGACCTGCTCGAAGGCCGCCGCGAAGTCCTGGGCGATGAGCGTGCGGACCTTCTGCGCGGAGCCGTAGTAGGCGTCGTAGTAGCCCGAGCTCAGGGCGTAGGTGCCGAGGATGATGCGCCGCTTGACCTCGTCGCCGAAGCCGGCGTCGCGGGAGGCGGCCATCACCTGCTCCGCGCTCGGTGTCTCCACGCCGTCCGGGTAGACCCGCAGGCCGTAGCGCATGGCGTCGAACTTCGCGAGGTTGCTCGACGCCTCGCTCGGGAGGATGAGGTAGTAGGTCGCCAGGGCGTAGACGAAGCTCGGGCACGACACCTCGACGACCTCGGCGCCGGCGTCGACGAGGAGCCGCACCGACTCCTCGAACCTCGTCCGCACCCCGGCCTGGTAGCCCTCCCCGCCGAGCTCCCGGACGACGCCGATGCGCAGCCCGGTGACATCGCCGGCCCGGGCGGCCTCGACGACGGGCGGGACCGGCGCGTCGATGCTCGTCGAGTCCCGCGGGTCGTGCCCGCCCATGACGGCGTGGAGCAGGGCCGTGTCGAGGACGCTGCGGGCGCAGGGCCCCGCCTGGTCGAGCGACGACGCGAGCGCGACGAGCCCGTAACGTGACACGCCGCCGTAGGTCGGCTTGGTGCCGACCGTGCCGGTCACCGCGGCCGGCTGGCGGATCGAGCCGCCCGTGTCGGTGCCGGTCGCGAGCGGCGCCTGGAAGGACGCGAGGACCGAGCTCGAGCCCCCGCCCGAGCCCCCGGGGATGCGCTCGAGGTCCCAGGGGTTGCGCGACGGGCCGTATGCCGAGTGCTCGGTCGAGCTGCCCATGGCGAACTCGTCCATGTTGGTCTTGCCGAGGATCGGCAGGCCAGCGGCCCGCAGCTTGGTCACGACGGTCGCGTCGTAGGGCGGGATCCAGCCCTCGAGGATGCGGCTGCCGCACGTCGTCGGCATCCCCTTGGTCGTCATGACGTCCTTGACCGCGATGGGGACGCCGGCCAGCGGCCCGAGCGACTCTCCCCCGGCGCGCCGCTCGTCCACCCGGCGCGCGGCCGCGAGGGCGCCCTCGGCGTCGACGTGGAGGTAGGCGTGGACCGCGGCGTCGACCGCGGCGATCCGGTCGAGGTGGGCCTGCGTCACCTCCACGGAGCTGACCTGGCCGCTCGCCAGCGCGTGCGCCAGGTCGGCGGCGCTCGCCCTCGTCAGGTCGGGGTTGAGGTCGGTCGTCACGTCGGTTGCCTTCGTTCGTCGGTGGGCGCTGCGGGGACGGGTATGCCGCCGGCCCGGGTGGGCGGCATACGGCCGGGTCAGTCCTCGGTGAGGATGCGCGGCACGGAGAAGCGCTGCTGCTCCGCCTCGGGCGCACCCGAGAGCGCCTCCTCGGCGCTCAGGCCGGGGACCACGACGTCCGGGCGGGTGACGTTGGTGAGCGGCATCGGGTGGGACATCGGCGACACGCCCTCGATGGGCGCCTGCTGCACCGTCGCGACCGACTCGAGGATGACCCCGAGCTCGCCCACCATGCGGTCGAGCTCGGTCTCGCTGAGGTCGATGCGGGCGAGGTCGGCCAGGTGCGCGACGTCGCCACGGGAGAGAGGGGACATGCCGGCCAGTCTATGGGCGCCCAACGCGCCCCACGATGACGGGCGGGTCAGCGCCGTCGACGGCGCTCGAGGACGATCCTGCGCAGCAGGTTGCGGGCCGTGCCCCAGACGCCGTGCCGGAAGAGCAGCACGATGAGCACGAAGATGGCGCCCGTGATCATCCCGATCCCCTCGAAGCCCGACGACGCGAGGTAGTCCTCGAGGCTGACGACGACGCCCGCGCCGACGAGCCCGCCCCACAGCGTGCCGATGCCTCCGAGGACCGTGACGAGCACGACCTTGCCCGACGTCGTCCAGATGAGCTCCTGGAGCGAGGCGAAGCCGTGACTGATCGAGAAGACGCCGCCGGCGAGCCCGGCGAGCCCGGCGGAGATGACGAAGGCCGTGATCTTGTAGCGCTCGACGTCGTAGCCCAGTGACCGGGCCCGGGCGGGGTTGTCCCGCACGGCGGTCAGGACGCGGCCGAAGGGGGAGTTGACGACCCGCCAGGCGATGGCGATGCCGACGAGGACGAGCGCCACGCCCGCGTAGTAGAAGTAGAAGGAGTCGGTCTCGACGAGCTCGATCCCGAAGAAGTTCTTGGGGATGCCCTGCAGCCCGTTCTCTCCGCCGGTGACGTCCCGCCACTGGTTGGCGATGAAGTAGAGCATCTGGGCGAACGCGAGCGTGACCATGGCGAAGTAGATTCCGGTCCGGCGCACCGAGAGGTAGCCGATGGGGACGGCGATGGCCATGGCGAAGAGAGCACCCCCGAGCACGGCGACCGGGAAGGGCAGCCCGGACCTGATGGCGATGAGCCCTGTGACGTATGCCGAGCCGCCCCAGAAGGCCGCGTGGCCGAAGCTGAGCAGGCCCGCGTAGCCGAGGAGCAGGTCGACGCTGATGGCGAACAGGCCCCACGTCATGATGTCCATCGCCACAGGCGGGTAGACGACGTAGGGCAGCGCGCCCACGACGACCAGCCCCGCGAGGAGCAGGAGCGCGCGAAGGGGCCCTCGCGTCGGCAGGACGGACTTCTCGGCGAGGTCGAGCGGGGCCTTGCCCGTCAGCTGTTCGCTCACGCCACCTCCTCCCTTCCGAACAGCCCGGACGGGCGCACGAGGACGACGAGCGCCATCAGGACGAAGATGACGATCTGTGCATAGGACGGGGCGTACGCGACCCCGTAGGCCTCGGCCAGCCCCACGAGGAACCCGGCGACGACGGCCCCGAGGATGGAGCCGAGGCCGCCGATGACGACGACGGCGAACAGGACGATGATGAAGTTGCTGCCCATCTCCGCCGTGATGGCGCGGAAGGGGGCGGCGAGGACGCCGGCGAGGCCGGCCAGCGCGACGCCGAACCCGAAGACGGGGGTGACCCAGCGTCCGACGTTGATGCCCAGGGCGCGGGTGCGCTCGGGCGCCTCGGTGGCCGCACGCACGATCATGCCGACCCGCGTCCTCGTCAGCAGCAGGCCGACCCCCAGGCACACGACGACGGAGAAGAGGCACGCGAAGAGCTGGTACGCCGACAGCCCCACACCCGCGACGCTGAGCTGGCCGCCGAGCCCCGCCGGCACCTCGTAGGGCAGACCAGAGACGCCGTAGCGCCGCTTGACCGCCTCGACGAGGATGAGGGTGAGGCCGAAGGTGAGCAGGAAGTTGTAGAGCGGGTCGAGCTGGAGCAGCCAGCGCACGAGCAGGCGCTCGACGAGGACGCCGAAGCCGAAGAGGAGCAGCGGCACGACGAGCAGCGCGGCCCAGAAGTGCAGGTTCAGCTCGGCGAGCAGCACTGCGGACAGGACGGCCCCGAGCATGTACGTCGCACCGTGGGAGAAGTTGACGACGCCGAGGACGCCGAAGATGACGGCGAGACCGAGGGCGGACAGGGCGTAGAAGCCCCCGGCCGCCAGGCCCTGCAGGGTGTACTGGAGGAAGGCGCTCATGGTGCGGCTCGATCAGCCCATGGTGCAGGCGGGGTTGGCCGGGCCGTAGGCCTCGGCGGCCGGGATCGTCTTGACGATCTCCTCGTAGTCCCACTCCTCCGCGGCCTTGTCCTTGACCTTGGCCAGGTAGACGTCGTGGACGACGGCGTGGTCCGCCTTGCGGACCTCGCCGTTGCGGAGGAAGACGTCGTTGATCTTCTTGCCCTCCAGCTTGGCCACGACGTCGTCGGCCTTGTCGGTGCCCGCCTCCTGGACCGCCTCGAGGTAGTTGCTGGCGGCCGAGTAGTTCGCGGCGTGCGCGAAGGAGGGCCGGGTGCCCGTCTTCGCCTGGAACTTGTCGGCCCAGGCCCGGTTCTGCTCGTCGAACTTCCAGTACCACGCGTCGGTGAACTGTGTGCCGGCGAACTGCTCCACTCCGAGCGAGTGGATGTCGGTGATGAACATCAGGCCGACGGCCAGCGTGGCCTTGCCCTTGAGCGAGCTCTGGTTGAACTGCTTGACGAAGTTGATGAGGTCCCCGCCGGCGTGCATCGAGCCGACCACCTTGGGGCTGCCCTCGCCCGCCTTGGTGATGAAGGTGGCGAAGTTGTCGCTCGGGAACGGCGAGGCGATGGACTGGCCGACCGTGCCGCCGGCGGCCTGCACCTCCTTGGTGAAGGACTTGTTCATGTCCTGGCCGAAGGCGTAGTCCGGGTAGACGATGTTCCAGCTCGTGCCGCCGGCCTTGGTGATGGTGCCCGCGGTGCCCTTGGCGAGCACCGCGGTGTTGTAGGCCCAGTGGAACGTGTACTTGTTGCAGCTCGCGCCGGTGAGCGCGGTCGTGCCCGCGCCGACGTTGATGTAGAGCCGCTTCTTGTTCTTCGCCTGGGTCGCCACCGCCAGGGCGGCCGCGGAGTTGGGCACGTCGAGGATGATGTCGGCCTTCTGCCGGTCGTACATCTCCTGGGCCTTGGAGTTGGCGACGTCCGCCTTGTTCTGGTGGTCGGCCTGGACCACCTCGATCGCCTTCGCCACGGCCTTGTCGCCGTACTTGGCCTTGTAGTCGTCGATGGCCATCTGGATCGCCGCGGCCGAGTTGGGACCGGACAGGTCCTTGTAGACGCCCGACTGGTCGTTGAGGAGCCCGAGGACGACCTTGCCGTCGCTGAGCCCGCCGGAGCCGCCCGACTGCGGCCCGCCCGCCCCTCCCCCGCACGCGGCGAGCGCGAGCGATGCCGAGGCCGCGATGGCCAGGGAGCCGTGGATCCTGCTGCGACGCATGTCCCCTCCTGGGGTGTTCGAGTGTGGAGCGTGGTGCGGTGGTGTGGGCCGGTCGGTGGTGCGGGGGCCTGGGTCACATCCCGAGGTAGCTGAGCAGCTCGCTCTCCCGGGCCGCGAAGTCGGCGTTGTCGAGCCGCTCGACGACCTTGCCCTGGGCGAGCAGGTAGTGGCGGTCGGCCACCGTCGCCGCGAACTTGACGTTCTGCTCCACGAGGAGGACGGCGACGCCCTGGGCCTTGATCTCACGGATGACGTCGCCAATCCGCTGGACGATGACAGGGGCGAGGCCCTCACTGGGCTCGTCGAGCAGGAGCAGGCGCGAGCCCATGCGCAGCACGCGCGCCATGGCGAGCATCTGCTGCTCGCCGCCGGAGAGCCGGGTGCCCGGGAAGTCGCGGCGCTCGTGCAGCACCGGGAAGAGCTCGAAGATCCGCTCGAGGCTCCACCCGCCGTCGTGGACGACGGGCGGCAGCAGGAGGTTCTCGGCGACGGTGAGGCTCGCGTAGATGCCGCGGTCGTCGGGGACCCAGCCGATCCCCAGCCGCGCCCGGGCGTCGGCGGACCGTCTCGCCAGCTCCACGCCCCCGAACGTGATCGACCCCTCGACCTGCCGGTGCAGCCCCATGACGGCACGCAGCAAGGTCGTCTTGCCGGCGCCGTTGCGTCCGACGAGGGTGACCACCTCGCCGGCCGCGACGTCGACCGACACGTCCTCGAGCACGCGCGCCTCGCCGTACCAGGCGGAGAGGCCCGTGACGGTGAGCACGGCGCTCACGGCGCGGCCCCGAGGTATGCCGTGATGACCCGTTCGTCGGCCCGGACCTCGTCGTAGGGCCCCTCGGCGAGGACCTGCCCGGACTGGAGGACGGTCACGGTGTCCGCGAGCGAGCCCACCACGTGCATGTTGTGGTCGACGAAGACGACGGTCCGGCCGGTGGCGAGCTGCCGCACGAGGGCGATGGTGCGGTCGACGTCCTCGAGGCCCATGCCGGCCGTCGGCTCGTCGAGGAGCAGCAGCTTGGGGTCCAGGGCCATCGCGATGGCGAGCTCGAGGGCCCGCTTCTGCCCGTAGGCCAGCGACCCGGCGGGGGCTCCCGACCGGTCGGCGAGCCCCACCTGGTCGAGCAGCTCCATCGCACGGTCGCCGAAGACGGACAGGCGTCGCACGCTGCGCCAGAACTGCATCCCCAGGCCCGTCGGGCTCGCCAGGGCCAGCTCGAGATGCTCGCGCAGCGTCAGCTGCTCGAAGAGGCTCGTGATCTGGAACGAGCGGGCGATGCCGAGCGGGGCGATCTGCTCCGGAGCCTTTCCGGTGATGTCGGCACCCTCGAAGAGGATCGACCCGGACGACGGCGCGAGGAAGCCGGTCAGCAGGTTGAACAGCGTCGTCTTGCCGGCGCCGTTGGGCCCCACGAGGGCGTGGACCGTGCCCGCCGCGACGCGCAGGTCGACGCCCGAGACGGCAGCGAAGCCGCGGAACTCCTTGGTCAGGGCGCGGGTCTCGAGGAGCAGGGAACCGGTGGACACCTGCACCTCCTCGTGCCGGGACGTCTGGTCAGGACGGCCGTCCTGCCTCCCGAAAGCCTAGGAGCGCCACCCGGGGAGGATACGGTGACCGCACACACACCTGGCTCGCACTCATGGGCCGGCGCCACACCCCGCGCGCTCAGTCGACGGCGCCGGACTCGAGCAGCCGCGTGAACTGCGCCTCGTCGAGCATCGTCAGCCCCAGCTCCTCCGCCTTGGCCGCCTTGGTGCCGGCGTTCGCGCCGACGACGACGAAGTCGGTCTTGCGCGACACCGACCCGGCGGCCTTGCCGCCGCGGCTGACGATCGCCTCCCTGGCCTCGTCGCGGGAGTAGCCCTCGAGGGAGCCGGTCACGACCACGGTCCGGCCCTCGAGGGTGCGCGGCACGGACGCGTCGACCTCGTCGGCCATGCGCACGCCGGCCGCGGCCCAGCGCTCGACGATCTGCCGGTGCCAGTCCACCGTGAACCACTCGGTGACCGCCTCCGCGATGACGCCGCCGACCCCGGCGACCTGGGCCAGCTCCTCGGTGGTCGCCGCGCGGATGGCGTCCATCGAGCCGAAGTGCGTGGCGAGCGCCCGCGCGGCCGTCGGGCCGACGTGCCGGATGGACAGCGCCACGAGGACCCGCCACAGGGGCTGGCGCCTCGCGCTCTCGAGGTTGGCGACCAGCCGGGCGCCGTTGGCCGACAGGACGCGACCGTCGACGACGTCCTCCGGCGGGTCGGTGCGCCGGGCGGCACGGGTGTAGAGCGGCACCCGGGCGATGTCGTGCGCGGTGAGCTCGAACAGCGCCCCCTCGTCCTCGAGGACGCCCGACTCGAGCAGCGCGGTCGCACCCTCCCAGCCGAGGGCCTCGATGTCGAGCGCGCCCCGGGAGGCGAGGGCGAAGAGGCGCTCCCGCAGCTGGCTCGGACAGGAGCGGGCGTTGGGGCACCGGATGTCCTTGTCGCCCTCCTTCTGCGGGGCGAGCGGCGTGCCGCACGACGGGCAGGTCGTCGGCATGACGAACTCGCGCTCGGAGCCGTCGCGAAGCGGCACCACGGGCCCCACGATCTCGGGGATGACGTCACCCGCCTTGCGCAGCACGACGGTGTCACCGATGAGGACGCCCTTGCGCCGCACCTCCGACGCGTTGTGCAACGTGGCCATCTCCACCGTCGAGCCGGCGACGACGACGGGCTCCATGACGCCGTAGGGCGTGACCCGACCCGTGCGCCCGACGTTGACCCGGATGTCGAGGAGCCTGGTGTTGACCTCCTCGGGGGGGTACTTGAAGGCGATCGCCCACCGCGGCGCCCGCGACGTCGCGCCGAGCCGGCGCTGGAGCGAGACCTCGTCGACCTTGACGACGATGCCGTCGATGTCGTGCGGCCCGTCGTGGCGGTGCTCACCGTGGTAGGCGATGTACTCCTCGACCTCGGCCACGGTGCCGACCACCCGCGCCTCGTCCGAGGTCGGCAGCCCCCACCCCCGAAGCACGGCATACGCCTCGCTCTGCCGGGTCACCTCGAAGCCCTCGCGTGCCCCGAGACCGTGGACGAGCATCCGCAACGGCCTCGTCGCGGTGACCCGGGGATCCTTCTGGCGCAGTGAGCCGGCCGCCGCGTTGCGCGGGTTGGCGAAGGGCGGGCGGCCGGCCTCGACGAGCGAGGCGTTGAGGTCGGCGAAGGCGGTGGTGGGGAAGAAGACCTCGCCTCGGACCTCGACCAGGGTGGGCACACCCGCGCCCTCGAGCACGTGCGGCACGCCCGTGATGGTGCGGACGTTGTGGGTGACGTCCTCCCCGGTGCGGCCGTCGCCCCGGGTCAGGGCCCGCACGAGGCGGCCGTCCTGGTACAGCAGGTTGATGGCCAGGCCGTCGATCTTCGGCTCGACGAGGTAGTGCACGCCGGTGCCGACCTCGCGCTCGGCCCGTTCGGCCCACGCCTCCAGCTCGGCCACCGTGAAGGCGTTGTCGAGGCTGAGCATCCGTTCGAGGTGGTCGACCGCCGCGAACTGGGTGGCGAACGCCGCGGCGCCGACCTGCTGGGTCGGGCTGTCGGGGACCCGGAGCGAGGGCCACTCCTCCTCCAGGGCGACGAGGCGCCGCATCAGCTGGTCGTACTCCGCGTCGCTGATCGTCGGAGCGTCCTTGACGTGGTAGGCGAACTGGGCCGCCCGCGCCTGCTCGGCGAGGCCGTCCCACTCGTGCCGCACCGCCTCCGGGGTGACGTCGTCGGTCGGGTCCGGCAGGCTGCTCGTGGTCACGGGGCCATCGTGCCAGCCGCCGCCGACGCCTCGGGGCTCTGGCCACCGGGGCGGCTGGCCGGTGACAATGGCGGCACGTCAGATCGACAAGGAGCCTTGATGACCAACCTCGCCACCAACCTCGTCGCCACGGCCGA
Organism: Intrasporangium sp.; assembly: GCF_035688975.1. Lineage (GTDB taxonomy): Bacteria > Actinomycetota > Actinomycetes > Actinomycetales > Dermatophilaceae > CALMNV01. The sequence continues at coordinate 40,452 of NZ_DASSMH010000044.1, forward strand.
GCGGCTGCCCGACAAGGTCGGCATCCGCCTCGACTCCGTGGCGCTCACCTGGGCGCAGCTGCACGACGCCGCCGCGGGGGTGGCCGGGCGGCTGCGGGAAGCCGGGCTCGAGCCGGGGGACCGGGTGGCGCTCATCCTGCCCAACGTGCCGGCATACCCGGTGGTCTTCTACGGGTCGCTCCTCGCGGGCGCCGTCGTGGTCCCGATGAACCCCCTCCTCAAGGCAGGCGAGGTGGCCTACTACTTCGCCGACTCCGGCGCCCGGATGGCGTTCGTGTGGCCCGACTTCGCCGCGGAGGCCGAGAAGGCGGCCGCGGAGACGGGCACCCAGGTCCTGCTCTGCGGGCCGCTCGGGCCCGTCGACGAGGCCCTCCCGGAGGCCGACCCCGCACCCCTGGCCGCCGACAAGGCCGACGACGACACCGCGGTGATCCTCTACACCTCCGGCACCACGGGCAAGCCCAAGGGCGCCGAGCTGACCCACCGCAACCTGCACCTCAACGCGACGCGCTCCGCCGACGACGTCATGCAGCTGACGGAGGACGACGTCATCATGGGCTGCCTGCCGCTCTTCCACGTCTTCGGCCTGACGTGCGGGCTGGGCACCGCAGTGCTGCGCGGTTGCGAGCTCACCCTCATCCCGCGCTTCGAGCCCGGCAAGGCCCTCGAGGTCATCGCGCGCGACCACGTCACGGTCTTCGAGGGCGTGCCCACGATGTATGCCGCCATGCTCAACCACCCGGCCGCGCCGACGGCCGACACGAGCAGCCTGCGCACCTGCGTGTCCGGCGGCTCGGCCATGCCCGCGGAGGTGATGCGGGCCTTCGAGGCGGCATTCCACTGCCAGATCCTCGAGGGCTACGGCCTGTCCGAGACCTCGCCCGTCGCGTCCTTCAACCTCCCGGACGCCCCGACGAAGCCCGGCACCATCGGGCGGGCCATCCCGGGTTGCGAGATGAAGCTCGTCGACCTCGACGGCAACGACACCGCGCCGGGCGAGATCGGCGAGATCGCCATCCGGGGCGACAACGTCATGAAGGGCTACTGGAACCGCCCGCAGGCCACGGCCGAGGCGATCCCCGACGGATGGTTCCGCACCGGTGACCTCGCGACGGTGGACGCGGACGGCTACTTCACGATCGTCGACCGCAAGAAGGACCTGATCATCCGGGGCGGCCTCAACGTGTATCCCCGCGAGGTCGAGGAGGTGCTCTACGCCCATCCCGACGTCGTCGAGGCGGCCGTGGTCGCCGTGCCCGACGACGTCCTCGGGGAGGAGGTCGCCGCCGCCGTCGCGCTGCGCCCGGGCGCCGAGACCCCGCTCGAGGAGATCCAGGACTTCGTGCGCGAACGGGTGGCCGCCTACAAGTACCCCCGCCACCTGTGGCGTCTCAGCGAGCTGCCCAAGGGCCCGACCGGCAAGATCCTGCGGCGCGAGGTGCGGCCCCCGGCGTGACGGCGCGCCGCCATTTTGGCGATCCGATGTCCGATCGGTGACACTTGAGGTCATCTCCGCCGACCTGACAAGGCGCGCCACCCGGGACGGCCCGCGCCAGGTCACCGAAGGGAACACCCACGTGAGTACGAGCAGCCGCATGACATCGCTCGTGCCGGGCCTGGCCGTCGTGGCCGTGCTCGGCCTGGCCGCCTGCAACGGCCCGGTCACCGCCCCGGGCGGTCAGTCGCCGACGCGCGCAGCCGGCGCCGACGCCTCCAGGGCCGCGCAGACACCGGCCGCGTCGACCACGACCACGCCCGCCATGGACTGGGTGACGACACCTGCGGCGGACGCCTCCGACGTGCCGGTCGACACGCGGGTCGTGGCGCGGGCCGAGGAGGGCACGCTGACCGCGGCCAGCCTGCGCTACACCAACAAGAAGGGCCAGCGCGTCGACGTCAAGGGGTGGCTCGAGTCGGGCACGTGGACGGCGAGCGACCTGCTCGAGCCCGGCGCCACGTACACCCTCGCCATGGAGGGCACCGACGCCTCCGGCGCGCCGACCCGGACCGAGCGCACGTTCACGACGGCGCCGCTCACCCTCGACGACCAGATCTACGTCAAGGTGGTGCCCGACGGCCAGACCGTGGGGATCGGTATGCCGGTCATCGTCACCTTCGACCTGCCGGTCGTCGACAAGGCCACCTTCGAGAAGCACATGGTGGTCACGAGCACCCCGGCGCAGGAGGGGTCGTGGTACTGGCTCTCCAGCCGGGAGGCCCACTGGCGGCCCAAGGCCTACTGGAAGCCGGGCACTAAGGTGCACGTCGAGGCCAACCTCAACGGGGTGCCCGCGGGCGGAAACCGCTTCGGCGAGCAGTCCCGTGTGGCCGACTTCACCGTCGGCCGGTCCGTCGTCGCCAAGGTCGACCTCAAGAGCCACCTCATGGACGTCTACGTCAGCGGCGCGAAGGCCCGCACCATCCCGATCTCCGGCGGCCGCCCGGGGTGGGAGACCCGCTCCGGCGTCAAGGTCATCATGGAGAAGTACACCAACTTCGAGATGAAGGCCGAGTCCATCGGGCTCAAGCCCGGCGACAAGGACTACTACCACGACGTCACCGTCAAGCACGCGCTGCGGATCACCCACTCCGGCGAGTTCCTCCACACCGCGACGTGGTCGGTGTCCCAGCAGGGTCGCGCCAACGTCAGCCATGGGTGCACGGGCATGAGCGAGGCGAGCTCCGACTGGGTGTTCGCGAACATGCGGATAGGCGACGTCGTCGAGACGACCGGCTCCCGCAAGCCGATGACGATGGGCAACGGCTACGCCGACTGGAACCTCAGCTGGGCGGCATACCAGAAGGGGTCCGCGCTCTGACCCGCCCGGGGCGGCTCACCGCGACCGCCGCTGCCAGGACGACGGCGGCGCCCACGAGCTGCCACGGGCCGAGGCGCTCACCGAGCACCACGTAGCCGAGCGCCACCGACACGACCGGGATCAGGTAGGTGACGAGCGAGCCGACCTGCTGGCCCACGGCGCGAAACACGTCGTACTGGAACAGGTAGGCGACCCCCGTCCCCAGCACGCCGAGGGCGAGGACCGCCAGCAGCGGCGCCTCGGCGCCACCGCTGGCACCCGGGGCCGCCGACCACGGGGCCGGACGCTCACCGCCCCGACCGAGCAGCCACCAGCCGACGAGGAGCAGCGCCATCTGACCCGCCGCCACGGTCAGCAGCGCCGCCGGGAACTGCAGGCCCGCGAGGTCGGCCGCGGCGAGGTGGCGACGGACCCAGGTCCACCCGATCCCGTACGACGCGCCCGCGAGCAGCGTCACGCCGAAGCCGACGGCGTCGGGCTGACCGGCCGACGCCCACGGCTGGGCGATCACGACCACGCCGAGAAAGCCCGCGGCGACGGCGGCGAGCCGGGCCGCTGGCAGCCGCTCCGCAGGCAGCACCGCCATCGTGGCGAGCACGGTGGCGATCGGGGTCACGGCGTTGCCGATGCCCGCAAGGGCAGAGCTGACCCGCTCCTCCCCCAGCGGGAACAGCGTGAACGGCAGGGAGCACAGGAAGACCGCGACGACGAGCAGGTGCGCCCACACCGTGCGCGAGCGAGGGAGCCGGCCGCCGGTGAGGCGGAGCAGCGCGAGGACCGTGAGGGCGCCGAGAACGATCCGGAAGGTGGCGATCTGCAGCGGCGCGAACCACCGGAGGCCGAGTTTCATGAGCAGGAAGCTCGCACCCCAGATGAGCGCCAGGCTGGCGAACTTCACCTGCCACGGCACCCGAGGCGGGTCCGTCACGAGGCGCCTCGCTCGGTGAGCTCGGCCGCGGCGTCGACCGCGAGCCGCTGCAGCCTGCGGGCCTCGTCGGGGCTGCACCCGGCGAGCCCGCACGCGGGCGTCACGACGAGGTCCGCGAGGGTGGCGCGCGGCATACCGACGCGGTGCCAGGCGTCGGCGACCTGGTCGGCCACGTCCTGGGCGCGGCCCACGGAGCCGTCGGTGGGCACCGCCCCGGCCAGGAGCCGTATGCCGTCCTCGACGGCCACGGCCACGCCCTCCCAGCCGCGGGGGCCGAGCAGGGTCGTGTCGAGCGAGAGGGCGCCGGGGCCCGCGTCGCGCAGGAGGGCGATGGGCGGGTCTGCGGCACAGCAGTGCAGCACCGTGTCAGCCGGGCCCGCCGCGCCCAGCACCGCCGCGAGCGCCGACAGGGCGTCCTGCGGGTCCGGGGCCGGCAGCCGGCCGTAGCCCGACGCGGTCGGCAGGCGTCCGTCGAGCACGGCGGGCAGCGACGGCTCGTCGACCTGCAGCACCACCTCGGCGTCCGGCACGAGCCGACGAACCGCCGCCACGTGGGCGCGCACGCCCTCCGCGAGGGACGCCGCGAGGTCGCGGCATGCGCCGGGGTCGGCGACGACGCGCTCGCCGCGGGGCAGCCACACGCCGGCGGCCAGCGTCCACGGTCCCGCGACCTGCACCTTGAGCGGCCCCCGGTGGCCGTCGAAGGCCTCGGCGAGCTCGTCGAGGTCCTCCCGGAGCAGGGCCGCCGTGCGCCGGGCGTCACGGCCGGGCCGGTCGACGAGGCGCCAGCCCGTCGGCTGGAGGTCGACGTGGAGCTCGACGAGCAGGGCCGCCGTGCGTCCGACCAGGTCGGCGCCGGGGCCCCGCGCCGGGAGCTCGGGCAGGTAGGGCAGGTGCCCGTCGAGCAGCTCGCGCACCTGACCCAGCGCATCCCGGATGGAGGTGCCGGGCCAGGATCCGATGCCGGTCGCGTGCGTCACCGGTCCACTCTATTGACCCGCGACCGGACGCCGTCGACGCCCGACCCACGAGCGCCCGAGGGACTAACCACACGTGCCAGGTGGGCTTCCAGCTCAAGTAGCCCGCCGGGCGGGCACCCGGGGCACGCCCGCGGCATACGGCTAGCGTGGCGGGGTGCGAC
>NZ_DASSMH010000045.1:0-25153 GCF_035688975.1 Intrasporangium sp.
CGGTCTTCGGGACCTTGTCCGCCGCCGCCACCCCCCGGCCCACCACCGCGACCAGGGCGTCAGCCCGGCGCCGGGCCGGGGAGCGCGGGTCCTGTTCCACGGTGCGCCCCCGCCGGTCCGTGGTGGGGCACGGCATCGACAACGGGTCGATCGCCGACTTGATGACCGCGGCCGCCTCCGGGTCCAGCACGCCCCGCATGGTCACCATCCCGGTCGGCGTCGCCGGCGAGAACCACAGTCCGCGCCCGGCCACCCGCCCCGCGTCCAACCGGTCCTCATCCCGCGGCGGGCGCACCTGCTCGCCATGATGCCGCGCCAACCGGGACACCTCCTCCACCGTCGCCGCGGCAGCCTGACCCAGCAGGTCAGCCACCGCGGCCGCCACCTCCTGCGGGTCCGCCACCGGCGCCACCTGCTCATGGAAGGCGATGTGAACCGGCACGGGTTTGATGCCGCATCGTTTCCGGTTGAGGAAGGATGCATGTCATGCCAAGGAAGTTTGATCCCGAGATGAAGGCGCGAGCGGTCCGGATGGTCCGCGACCAGGCCGAGCAGTACGGCTCGGTGACCAAGGCCGCTGAGGCGGTGGCCCAGAAGCTGGGCGTCGGGCGAGAGACGTTGCGCACGTGGGTGCGCCGTGCCGAGGTCGACGACGGCCTGCGGGACGGGGTCACCAGCGAGGAGCTTGAGCAGCTGCGGACGTTGCGGGCCGAGGTCAAGCAGCTGCGCGAGGACAACGAGATTCTCCGCCGGGCAACGATTTTCTTCGCGGGGGAACTCGACCCCCGAGGCCGTTGATCATGGCCTTCATCACGACCATGGTGCACGAGGGGCACGCGGTCGAGTCGGTCTGTCGGGTCCTGTCCGAGCAGGGCTGCCAGGTCGCCGCGCGCACCTACCGGGCGTGGAAGCACGCCAAGCCCTCGGCGCGGGACCTGCACGACGCCTACCTGACGAACGCGATCTGGGACCTGTTCCACACCGAGGTCACCGCCGGCGAGGACCTCGCCCAGGGGCGGCCCCGGGTGTGGGTGGCCGCGCCGGAGTCGCTGTACGGGCGGCGGAAGGTGACCGCGTTGCTGCGCGCGGGCAGCTACCCGCACGTCGCGTACTGTACCGTCGCCAAGTGCCTGAAAGGCATGGGACACAAAGGAATACGTCGCGCCAAGAGCATCCGCACCACGATCCCGAGCAAGGACGGCGTCCGCGCCGGCGACCTGCTCAACCGGCAGTTCACCGCCGCGGCGCCCAATCGTGTCTGGGTGACCGACTTCACGTACGTGCGCGCCTGGTCCGGGTTCGTGTACGTCGCGTTCATCCTCGACGTGTACTCCCGCAAGATCGTCGCCTGGCACGCCTCGACGTCCAAGCACGTCGACCTGGTGATGATCCCGCTACGGATGGCGCTCTGGCAGCGCGACCGCGACGGGCACCCCGTCACCGCTGGCGAGCTGATCCACCACTCCGACGCCGGTTCCCAGTACACCTCGATCCGGCTGACCGAGCACCTGGACCTGCAGCAGATCGCCGCCAGCATCGGCTCCGTCGGCGACGCCTACGACAACGCGATGATGGAGTCCGGCAACGGGCTGTACAAGACCGAGTGCATCCGCACCACGATCTTCCACGCCGGCCCCTACAAGACCCTCGCCGACGTCGAGTACGCGACCGCCAGCTGGGTCGAGTGGTACAACAACAGAAGGCTGCACAGCTCGATCGGGATGCTGACCCCGGTCGCCTACGAGCAAGCCCACCACGCTGCCCTCACCCTCGAGGCGCAGCCAGTATGAGAGCGGCAGAGAACCCGTGCCGGTTCATCCTGACCATGCACCGAGGCCGCTGGTGAGAAAACCTCAGTGATCGTCGGATTGCGACGTCCGGACAACCACCCGTGGAGGGCCCGTGCCCCCGCTGCCAGCATCCCTGATCGAACCCTTGAGGGTCGAGTTCGCCGCGCTGATCGGCGCCGCCGACCGCCCCGAGTACGACCCGGCTCACCCCTTGGGCTGCCATCGGCGCCGGTCGGGGAGCGGGCCGCTTTCGACGGTGTCATCGCCGCCCTGGTCCGCGGCAGCAGATACGAGCGGGTCGTGGTCCCGGGCTGCTCGGACCGCACGATCTCGCCACAGACTGCAGGACTTGGTCGAGCGCGGCGTCACCAAGGAGCTACTGCGCACAGCTCTGGCAAGCTACGACCGGATGCTCGCGCTCGACCCGGATGATTTGTCGGTCGACGGGTCGATCACCACATACCCTTGCGGCGGTGAGGTTGCCGGGCCCTCTGCGGTCGACCGCGCCAAGCAGGGCACCACACGATCGGTAGTCACCGGCGGGGCCGGGATGCCCCTGCACCTGGTTGCGCAGCCGCGAACGCGCACGACTCACCACTGCTGGAACCCGCCCTCGCTGGTGTCCCCGACGCGGTCGGACCACTTCCCGATGGTGGCTGCCTGCGCCTGGACGCCGGGTACGACTCGGGCAAGACCCGCGACCTGCTGCACATCCTGGGGTACGACCACCGGATCGCGACCAAGCGCATACCCTCACCGATCCAGGTCGGCAACAGGTGGTGTCGCTTGCACCCACCCCGCGATGTTCGGCTACGGCAAACTCCGTCGCAGCACCGACAAGACCACGGCCATCGTCGAGTTCTTCCGCTTCCTCGCCGCCGCGATCGCTATCATCCGCCGACTGATCAACACCGCCCGCGTGCACTACCGCTGGGGCACTCGGCCCACCGCCCGACGCCTGCCATGACACCTATTGCCGGTCGCTCCAAGACGTCGAAAGACGGAGCGAGCAAGGCGGCAAGGGGATAAACGCGACGGGCGTGGTGACTGCGGACGCGCGGATCAAGGCCATCGAGATCGTCGGAGCCTGGTCCAGGTCAGGACTCCCCGCCGCCGCCGTCCTGCGGGTCGCGCAGACCGTCGTAGATCTCCTTGCACATGGGGCAGACCGGGAACTTCTGCGGGTCGCGGCCAGGCACCCAGATCTTGCCGCAGAGCGCGACGACCGGCTCCCCGGTGAGCGCGCTCTCGAGGATCTTCTCCTTCCGCACGTAGTGCGAGAAGCGCTCGTGGTCGCCGGGCTCCTGCAGCTCCTCGCGGACCTCCTCACGCTCGATGACGGACGTGCCGGTCCGCGGCCCGAGCGGCTCGGTCTCGAAGGGGTCGGGAGGCATGTCGCTCATGAGCCGAGTGTATGCCGACCCACGGGGGGCTCCGCCCCCCGTGCACCCCCCGACGAGCCGCCCCCCGAGAAGCCACCCACGGGGGATCAGGCGGAGGAACGGCGCGAGCCGCCGTCCGGGGCGTGCGCGGTCCTCAGCAGGCGAGCGCCCGCGGCATATGCCGCCAAGGAGTCCGGCAGGGCGCCCCGACGGCCACTGAGCAGGACCGCCTCCACTCCCCCGGACGCCGCGCCGGGGTCGGCCTCGAGGCCCAGGCGCCGCAGGGTCTGGCGCGCGACGGCCACCGGGGAGTCGAAGACGCGGACGTCGGCACCCACCGCCTGCTGGATCCGGTCCGCCACGAGGCCGTAGTGGGTGCAGCCGAGGACAAGGGCCCGGACCCCGCTCGGCGTCGCAGCCGCGGCCGAGGCCACCGCGTCGTCGACCGCCTCCGCGTCGGCCGCCTCGATCGCCTCGGCGAGGCCGTGGCACGGCACGGCATACGTCTCGATGTCCGAGGCGAAGGCGTCGACGAGACCCCGCAGGTAGTCGCTCGACGTCGTCGCGGCGGTGGCCCACACCGCGACCGGCCCGCCGGTCGCCGCGGCCGGCCGGATCGCCGGCACGGTGCCGATGACGGGCACCCCGGGCTCGAGCTCGTGGCGCAGCGCCTCGAGCCCGTGCACCGACGCGGTGTTGCACGCGACGACGACGGCGTCGGGGTGAAAGGGCAGGGTCGCCCGGGCCGAGGCGAGGATGAGCCCCCGCACCTCGTCCGGCGTGCGGTGGCCGTAGGGCATGTGGTCAGGGTCCATGGACAGGACGAGGGAGAGGTCCGGTCGCAGCGACAGGAGGGCGTCGGCATACGCGACGAGGCCGAGCCCGGAGTCGACGACGGCGACGCGCCTCGCGGGGCCGGCCATCAGTTCATCGAGGGGTCGTCGGGGAAGTTCGCGACGAAGGCGAGGTTGTTTCGCTGCCGGCGCAGCACCGCTCGCCACAGGCCGTCCGGGTCCGTCGTGAACGGGTCGCGGGCCTCGGCGTCGATGACGTACCAGTCGCCACGGCGGATCTCTGCCTCGAGCTGCCCCCCGGTCCAGCCGGCGTATCCCGCGAACACCCGCATCCCGGCCAGCTCGGCCGCCACGACGGGAGTCGGCACGTCGAGGTCGACGAGGCCGATCGAGCCGAAGAGGCGCTGGACTCCCAGCGGCTCCGGCTCGTCGCCGGGGACGGTGACGAGCCCGAGGGCCGACGACGTGGCGACCGGGCCGCCCTGGAAGAGGACCGGCGGGGTCGTGACGATGCGCTGCCACCCGGGGAGCACGGAGTCGACCTCGGCGGTGAGCGGCTTGTTGAGCACGATCCCCTGGGCACCCGACTCGTCGTGCTGCAGGACGAGGATGACCGAGCGCTGGAAGACATCCCCCTGCACGGCGGGCGTGGCCACCAGCAGCCGGCCGGTGTGGAAGGTCGAGCTCACGCGCCCAAGCCTTCCACACCGCGCGCCGTCACCAGCGTCGGTCGATCAGGAGCGGCCGCCGCGTCGGCCGTCGTCGTCGCCCCAGCGGGTGACGAGGCGGTCACCACGGTCGGGACGCTCGCCCCGGCCACGCCGGTCGTCGCGGGCCCACCGGTCGTCGCGGCCACGCCGGTCACCACGGTCGGGGCGGCCACCGGAGTGCGGGCGGGCGCCGGAGCGCTCGTGGCGGGGCCCGCGCGAGCCGGCGGGCCCGCCGCGGTGCGGCCTGGGCCCCTGCAGGAGACGCTGGAAGTCCTCCTCCGGGATCGGCACGCCCGACGGCGCGGTCGCGCCGGTCGCGGCGAGGATGTCGTCGCCGGGAGCGGCCTTGACCGGGACGATGTCCACCCCGGCGTCGCGCAGCTGGCGCTCCATCGTCCGGCGCTGGTGCGGCAGGGCAAGGGTCACCACGGTCCCGCGGTCGCCGGCCCGCGCAGTGCGGCCCGACCGGTGCAGGTAGTCCTTGTGGTCGGCCGGCGGGTCGACCTGCAGGACGACCGACACGTCGTCGACGTGGATGCCGCGGGCCGCGACGTCCGTGGCGACGAGCACCGGGAGGGTGCCGTCACGGAAGGCTCCGAGGACCCGGTTGCGCGCACCCTGGTTGAGGCCGCCGTGCAGCGCGGCCGCCATCACGCCCTGCTCGCGCAGCTGGCCGGCGATGCGGTCGGCGCCGAGCTTGGTGCGGCAGAAGACGACGGTGCGGCCGGCGCGGTTGGCCACTTCCGCCGTGATGGCCTTCTTGTGCATCGGGTCGATGAGCAGCACGTGGTGCTCCATCGTCTCGACCGAGGCCGTGGCGTCGTCGGTCGAGTGGGTGACCGGGTCGTGCAGGTAGCGCTCGACGAGCGTGTCGATCCCGTTGTCGAGCGTGGCGGAGAAGAGCAGCCGCTGCCCGTCGGTGGGGATGAGGTCGAGGCTCGTGGAGATCTCGGGCAGGAAGCCCATCTCGGCCATGTGGTCCGCCTCGTCGAGCACCGTGATGCGCACGTCGCCCATCTCCACCGCGCCGCGCTCGAGCAGGTCGTTGAGCCGGCCCGGCGTCGCGATGAGGATGTCGACGCCGCGGTTGAGGGCGTTGATCTGGGTCGTGTAGCTGAGGCCACCGGCGACGAGCTTGTGCCGCAGGCCGACGACGTGCACGAGCGGCTAGAGCGCGTCGGAGACCTGCATCGCGAGCTCGCGGGTCGGGACGAGGACGAGGGCCCGCGGCCGACGGGGGGCGCTGCGCGTGCCTGCCTCGAGCAGGCGGGCGATCATCGGCAGACCGAAGGCGAGCGTCTTGCCCGACCCCGTCTGGCCACGCCCGAGGACGTCACGGCCGGCGAGGGCGTCCGGGATGGCCGCCGTCTGGATCGGGAACGGCGTGGTGATGCCCTCCCGGGCGAGCCGCTCGACGAGCCGCTCGGGCAGGCCGAGCGCGGCGAAGCCGTTGTCCTGCGCGACCTCCACCGGTCCGTCGGAGACGTCCGCGCGGGTCGCCTTGGTCCACGTGTCGGCCTCGAGGCGCTCGGCCTCGGCGTCCTGGGCGAAACGGTCGCCGGACCAGTCGCCGCGACGGTCGCTCCGCGGCGCGGGGCCGCGCTCGTCGCGCCGGTCGAAGGAGGGGCGAGCACCGCGGTTGCCACCCCGGTCGTATGCCGGGCGGCTGTCGCGGTCGTATGCCGGGCGACCTCCGCGGTCGTCACGCCGGTCGTAGGCCGGGCGGCTGTCGCGGTCGTATGCCGGGCGGCTGTCGCGGTCGTATGCCGGGCGGCTGTCGCGGTCGTATGCCGGGCGGCTTCCCCGGTCGTCACGCCGCTCGAAGGACGGACGCTCCCGACGCTCGAACGAGGGACGGTCGTCGCGCCGCTCGAAGGGACGAGCACCGCGGTCGTCACGCCGCTCGAAAGACGGGCGCTCCCGACGCTCGAACGAGGGACGGTCGTCGCGCCGCTCGAAGGGACGGCGCTCGTCGCGCGGGGCGCGCCACTCGCGGCCGCCGACGTGGGCGGTGCCCGGCGAGGTCGACCGGGCGGCCTGTCCCCGGTGCGGCTTCTTGGCGCCGGCGGCGGCCTTCTTCTCGGCGGGGGTCCAGCGGGCCTTCTTGGGCGCGCCGGAGACGGTGTGCTTGGGCATGCGTGTTCAACTCACTTCGACTCGAGCAGACTTCGTCTCGAGCCGTGAGGTGCACGACCGTCTCGACGAGCCTCAGGCGCGTCGTTCGCGCCCGTGTGGGCCGGTTCCACGGCATCTGCGCCGTCCGGTGTCGGATCCGCTCCGCGTCGGGGCTGGGGCTGCAACTCCCGACGGTGTCGTCTGGGACTGCCTGGGCGCCACCTCGACCGGCCGGGGCTCCACGAGGAAGTCCACCCGTCCTGGTCCCGAGGTGGCTCGGAGCCGGATGCCCTCCATCCTACCAGCGCGCACGCGCCTCGCCGACCACCGGACCAGCCTCGCCCCGACGGGCCTCCACCCGCGAGCGAAGCGCGAGGGCGCCGGCCCCGAGCGCCACGCCGAGGACGTCGACGACCGCGTCCCACGGGTCTGCGGAACGCCCCGGCAGCAGCATTCCCTGACCGAGCTCGCTGAGCGGGGCGTGGGCGAGCAGGAGCAGCACGGTGGGCCGGACCGAGCGCCCCGTCCCGGCGAGGGCCCGCCCGACGGCATACAGAGGAACGGCGAAGAGGAGGACGTGCACGACCTTGTCCGTCCACGTGACCGGGCCCTGCACCGTCACGACCGGCCAGTAGAGCGCGACGACGTGGACGGCGACGGCCAGGAGCGCCAGGGCGGTGGGCAGTCGGCGCGAGGGGGTCGGCATGACCGGTCCAGTGTAGGTAGGTTGCGAGCAGGGATCGCAGTCCGTCCGGCTCAGGAGGTCGACCATGGACCAGCGCACCGTCACGGTCACGGGAAGCGGCACCGCAGCCGTCACGCCGGACGTCGTCCGGCTCGATCTGCGGGTCGGCCACGACGCCGCCGACGTCGGCGCCGCCCTGGCCGGCGCCGCGTCGGGGGTCACGGCGGTGGTGGCCTCGGTGCGCGCCTCCGGGGTGGCGGACGCCGACATCCGCACCCTCGACGCGGACGTCTCCCAGCGCTTCGACGCCACCGGTCGGCCGGTCGGCTTCACCGCCCAGCAACGGCTGCGGGTCGTCGTCCGCCGGCCCGAGACGGTTGGCGCTCTTCTCGAGCGCGCGGCGGGCGAGGTCGGCAACGCGCTGCTCGTCGACCAGGTGCGCCTCGACGTCGCCGACCGGCGACCCGCCCTCGCCGAGGCGAGGGACGCGGCCTACGCCGACGCCCGGGCCAAGGCGGAGCAGTATGCCGCGCTCGCCGGCGGCGCCCTCGGTGACGTCCTCGGGGTGGTGGAGGACGGGGCCCTGCCCGTCTCCGCGGTGCCGTTCGGCGTCGCCCGCGACAGCGCGGTCGGGATGCCGGTCGAGACGGGCGAGCTCGAGCTGGGAGCCGCCGTCACGGTGACGTGGGACCTCACCGCCGCGGGGCAATGAGGCCGCTCGCGGAATAGCGCCGATGCCGACGTCGTTGGCAGGACCATGGCAACGACAGACCTGACCGCGCAGTCCTTCGAGCGGACCGTGCTCGACAACGACATCGTCCTCGTCGACTTCTGGGCGTCCTGGTGCGGCCCGTGCCGCCAGTTCGCGCCCGTCTACGAGGCGGCGTCGGAGCGCAACGAGGGCGTCGTCTTCGGCAAGGTCGACACGGAGGCCGAGCAGTCGCTGGCCGCCGCCGCGAACATCACCTCGATCCCGACGCTCATGGCGTTCAAGGAGGGGGTGCTCGTCTTCGCCCAGCCCGGCGCGCTGCCCCAGTCCGCGCTGCAGGAGGTCATCGACAAGGTCAAGGAGCTCGACATGGCCCCGATCAAGGAGCAGCTGGCCGCCGAGGGCGCCGGGAGCCCCGCGCAGGCCTGATCTCTCTGCCCCCGCGCGCGACGGCGAGCGGGTCGCGACCTCGGCGGCACGGGTGCCCGACGGCATACGCTCGACGCGAGGTCGACGGCACACGAGGTCGACGGCACACGAGGTCGACGGACACGAGGTCGACGGCAGACGACGAAGGGCGCCCGGAGATGATCCGGGCGCCCTTCGCGCGATCAGCGTGGCGTGGCCACCACAAGTGGTGGAGGTGGCGGGAATTGAACCCGCGTCCGATGACGAGAAACCAGGGCTTCTCCGGGTGCAGTGCGCTAAGGACTTTCTCGGCCCCAGAGCTCGCGCGCACACGTCCTCTGACAGGCCCAGTTGAGTAAGAGTCCCACGTGGTCCCCCAACATGACCACGCAGCAAGTTTCCTAGCTGACGCCAGGCACTGAGTCGGAAACTAGCTCAGGCTGACGGACTTCGAGGCTCGCTCAGGCGGCGAGGGCGAAGTCGGTGCGCTTGGAATTGGCACCTATTGGTTTGCAGGGAGCGTTGACGAGATAACCCTGCATCCTCGACCCGCTTCCCCTGGCATGTCGACCACCGTCGAAACCGATCACCCCCATGGGGGTGTCCACACCACGCTGTTCACTTGTCAACCTGCGAAGGACAGTATGCCGTAGCAACGCCCGGGGCGGCGACGGCATTCCCGCGCCGTCGTCCCGGCGGCCGGTCGTGACGCTGTCCACGGGCCGTCGTCCCGCTCCCCGGTCGTCGCCTCGAAGGTCTCCGCCTGCCGCGGCTACGCTGCCCGCAGCGGCCGGTGTCCCGGCCCGCCCGCCGTACGACCCACTGCCGCATCCTGGAGGCCCGATGTTCCGCAAGGTCCTTGTCGCCAACCGAGGCGAGATCGCCGTCCGGGCCTTCCGGGCCGCGACGGAGCTCGGCGCCAAGACGGTCGCGGTGTATCCCTACGAGGACCGCAACAGCGAGTACCGCTTCAAGGCCGACGAGGCCTACCCCATCGGGGAGCAGGGCCACCCGGTGCGCGCCTACCTCGACCCGGCGGGGATCGTCGAGGCGGCCGTGCGGGCCGGGGCGGACGCCGTCTACCCCGGCTACGGCTTCCTGTCGGAGAACCCCGACCTCGCCACCGCGTGTGTCGAGGCGGGGGTGACGTTCGTCGGGCCGCCCGCCAAGGTGCTCCAGCTCACGGGCAACAAGGCGCGCGCCATCGAGGCGGCCGTTGCGGCGGGCCTGCCGACGCTGCGCTCCAGCGAGGCCAGTGACGACCCGGAGACGCTCCTGGGCCGTGCGGAGGACGTGGGGTTCCCCCTCTTCGTCAAGGCCGTGAGCGGCGGGGGCGGTCGCGGGATGCGGCGCGTCGACTCCCCGGACGGCCTGCCGGGGGCGCTCGACTCGGCGATGCGCGAGGCGGAGTCGGCCTTCGGTGACGCTCGGATGTACCTCGAGGAGGCCGTGGTGGGGCCGCGGCACATCGAGGTGCAGATCCTCGCGGACGGCGAGGGCAACGTCATCCACCTCTACGAGCGGGACTGCTCCGTGCAGCGGCGGCACCAGAAGGTCGTCGAGCTCGCCCCGGCGCCGAACCTCGACCCGCAGTTGCGCGACCGGATCTGCGCCGACGCGGTGGCGTTCGCCAAGCAGATCGGCTACGTCAACGCCGGCACCGTCGAGTTCCTGCTCGACCCCAAGACCGACCGCTACGTCTTCATCGAGATGAACCCGCGCATCCAGGTCGAGCACACCGTGACCGAGGAGGTCACCGACGTCGACCTCGTCAGCTCGCAGCTGCGGATCGCGTCGGGCGAGACGCTCGCCGACCTCGGGCTCGCCCAGGACACGGTCCGGCTGCGGGGGGCGGCGCTGCAGTGCCGCATCACGACGGAGGACCCCGCCAACGGCTTCCGGCCCGACACGGGCAAGATCACGGTCTACCGCGCACCGGGCGGCGCCGGCATACGGCTCGACGGCGGCACCGTCTTCGACGGCGCGGTCATCGGCGCCTACTTCGACTCGATGCTCGTCAAGCTGACCTGCCGCGGGCGGGACCTCGGCATGGCGGTCACCCGGGCCAAGCGTGCCCTGGCGGAGTTCCGCATCCGCGGCGTCAACACCAACATCGCCTTCCTCGAGGGCCTGCTCTCGGACCCGGACTTCGTCGCAGGGCGGGTGACGACCTCGTTCATCGACGAGCGCCCCGAGCTGCTCCAGACCCGCGCCCCGGCCGACCGGGGGTCGAAGATCCTGTCCTACGTCGCGCACGTCACCGTGAACCGCCCGTACGGCGAGCACCGGCCGAGCGTCCACCCCCGGCACAAGCTGCCGCCGTGTGGCCTCGACACGCCCCCGCCCGACGGCGCCCTCCAGCGGCTGCGGGCCCTCGGGCCGGAGGGCTTCGCCGCCGACCTGCGGGCGCAGGTGCCCGTCGGCGTCACCGACACGACGTTCCGCGACGCCCACCAGAGCCTGCTCGCCACCCGGGTGCGCACCCGCGACCTGTTGTGGGCCGCGCCGCACGTCGCGCGCCTGACGCCGCAGCTGCTGTCGGTCGAGGCCTGGGGCGGGGCGACCTACGACGTCGCGCTGCGCTTCCTCCACGAGGACCCGTGGGAGCGCCTCGCCAAGCTGCGCGAGGCGATGCCCAACCTCCCGCTGCAGATGCTCCTGCGTGGACGCAACACCGTCGGCTACACGCCGTATCCCCGCAAGGTCACCGACGTCTTCGTCCGCGAGGCGGCCGCGACCGGCATCGACATCTTCCGGATCTTCGACGCGCTCAACTCCGTCGAGCAGATGGTCCCGGCCATCGACGCGGTGCGGGAGACGGGCACCGCCGTCGCGGAGGTCGCCCTGTGCTACACGGGCAACATGCTCTCCCCGGCCGAGCGCATCTACACCCTCGACTACTACCTCGGCCTCGCCGAGCGCATCGTCGACGCCGGCGCCCACGTCCTCGCGATCAAGGACATGGCGGGGCTGCTGCGGGCACCGGCCGCCGCGCGGCTCGTCTCGGCCCTGCGCGAGCGCTTCGACCTTCCGGTCCACCTCCACACCCACGACACCGCCGGCGGTCAGCTGGCCACCCTGCTCGCGGCGGTCGACGCCGGTGTCGACGCCGTCGACGTCGCGACGGCGACCATGGCCGGCACGACGAGCCAGGTGTCGATGTCCGCCCTCGTCGCCGCCCTCGAGGGCACCGAGCGCGACCCGGGCCTCGACTTCCGGGCCGTCGCCGACCTCGAGCCCTACTGGGAGGCGACCCGCAGCCTCTACCGGCCCTTCGAGTCGGGCCTGCCCGGACCGACCGGCCGGGTCTACACGCACGAGATCCCGGGCGGGCAGCTGTCCAACCTGCGCCAGCAGGCCATCGCGCTCGGGCTGGGCGACCAGTTCGAGCGGGTGGAGGACATGTATGCCGCCGCCAACCGGATCCTCGGCAACATCGTCAAGGTCACGCCGAGCTCCAAGGTCGTCGGTGACCTCGCCCTCGCCCTCGTCGGCTCCAACGTCGACCCGGACAAGTTCGCCGAGGACCCGCAGAAGTACGACATCCCCGACTCGGTCATCGGCTTCCTCAACGGCGAGCTGGGGGACCCGCCCGGGGGCTGGCCGGAGCCCTTCCGGACCAAGGCGCTGCGGGGGCGGGCCATGCCGCCGCGCGTGACGGAGCTGTCCCCCGAGGACGAGGCGGCCCTCGAGAGCGACCCGAAGCGGGCCCTCAACCGGCTGCTCTTCCCCGGCCCCACGGCGGAGTTCGAGAAGGCGCGTGAGCTCTACTCCGACCTCTCGGTCCTCGGGACGGTCGAGTTCCTCCACGGCCTGCGCGTGGGCGTCGAGCACCCCGTCGAGATCGAGCCGGGCAAGACCCTGCTGCTCGGCGTGCTCTCCATCGGCGAACCCGACGACCACGGCATGCGCACCGTGATCTGCACCCTCAACGGCCAGACCCGCCAGGTGGAGGTCCGCGACGAGTCGGTCACCTCGACCGTCAAGTCGGCGGAGCGGGCCGACCCGAACGTCCCGGGCCACGTCGCCGCGCCGTTCGGGGGCGTCGTCACCCTCAAGGTCTCCCCCGGCGACTCGGTGGCCGAGGGCGACCCCATCGCCACCATCGAGGCGATGAAGATGGAGGCGACCGTGAGCGCACCGATCTCGGGCCGGGTCGACCGGCTCGCCATCGCCGAGCAGGCGCAGGTCGAAGGCGGGGACCTGCTCGTCGTCATCGCCTGATTCCTCCACAGTCGAGTGGCCAGTTCCGCGCGGGCTGGCCCAGCCGCTGGCAGTCGAGTGGCCAGTTCCGGGCGCGCTGGCCCAGCCGGTGGCAGTCGAGTGGCCAGTTGTGCACGGACGCGGCCGTACCAAAGTGGCCACTCGACGTGAGCGGGGGCGACCGCCACCTCGACCCCACCACCACCCCCCAACCCCCACGTCGAGTGGCCAGTTGTGCACGTCCTGCCCCGTACCAAAGTGGCCACTCGACGTGAGGGGGGCGTCGACGGGTCAGGTCGCCGCCTCCGCCGGGGTGGGTCAGCCGTCGTCCGCGGTGCTCACCAGGAGCCCGACGAGGAGCCTCCCCCGCCCGAGCCGCTGAAGCCGCCTCCAGCCGAGAAGCCGGAGCCGCCGGACGAACCCGGGGTCGAGGTGAAGGTGCCGGTCGAGGTCGTCGAGAAGCTCTCGACGCCGCTCGCGATGCTCGTGAAGTCGGGGAACGCGGCGCCGCTCCACACGTACCACGTGGGCAGCGCGAGCGACTGTCCCGACGCCTCCGCGGCTCGCGCGACGTCGGCGAACACCGTGGCCCACCGGTCCGCGACGCCGAAGACGACGGCATACGGCAGATAGCGGCTGAAGACGTTGCTCGCCTCCTCGAAGGCGATCTGGCCCGCCTCCGCGGTCGTGAGGTACTCGCGGAACCCGAGCGACTGCGCGAGGACCGCCGAGCCCTCGGCCGTCTTGGCCGCCATCCTGCCGCCGAGCACCCACGTGATGGCGCCGGCGACGAGCAGACCCACGCCGAGCGCCACGCCGCCGGTGAAGCCCGAGCCGAGCACGGCGGCGATCGCGGCGCGGCCGTAGACGAGGATGAGGCCACCCGCCACCGCGAGCACGATGCCGAGCCCCTGCCAGATGCCGCGCTGGGTCTGCGGGGAGGAGCGGAACCAGCCGCGCCGGACCACCTCCTCGTACATCAGGCCCTGGATGCGCTTCAGGGTCCGGGCGAACTCGTTCTTGAGGTCCGACAGCGCGACGGTGTCGCCCCGGCCCGAGAAGAGCCCGTCGAGCAGCTGCGCCTCATAGGGCAGCAGCCGGTCGTCCTGCGGCGACGGCAAGCGCGTGAGGAGCCAGTCGGTGCGGCTGAACGCGCCGGAGCCCTGCGTCTCCTCGATCCGCAGGTAGCCGCGGACGGCGAGGTCGATCACGGTCGCCGACACGTCGATGGGGTTGGCCGTCTCGTCGAGGATCGTGCCGACCAGCCCGGGCTGGACCCCCGCCGGCGGGTGGAACTGGACGGCCACCGTGGTGGGGCCCCCGCGGGTCGTCGGCGGGGCGCCGCCGACCGCGACCGAGGGCGTGAGGCCCGGGGTGACGTCGGCATACCGCTCGTCCCGGCCGCGGGTCCACACGAGGGTGCCCATGATGCCCGCGGCGAGGAGCGGGGCCCCGACGCCGGCCACCCACGCGGCGGCGTTGACCGCCGGCGCCGCGGCCGAGCCGTAGGTCGCGGCGCGGTCGCCGGAACGCACGTCGGGCTGCACGTCCTCGAAGGCCGTGACCGGGTACTGCGCCACGACGGTCAGGGCGGTGCCCGGCTGCAGGCCGTCGGCGGCATACCTCGTGGGGTCGCCGGGCGTCGCGGGGCAGGTGTCCGTCGACCCGCGCTCGCCGCGGAAGCACAGCACGGCGGTCGACGGGGCGGGCGCGTTGACGGTGACCCGGACGCGGTCACGCCGGGTGAACTCGTTGGCGCCGAAGACGTTGTAGTGGAGCTCGACCGTCTTGGCGCCTGTCTTGGCGTCGGTGATGGGGTTGAGCACGTTGTGCAGCGTGTAGCGCACGACGTAGGTCTGGGTGCCGCTCGTCCACTCGTCCGGGCTGCCGATGCGGATCTCCTCGCTGGCGCCGTTGTCGCTCACCTTGAAGGCGTCGGGCGCGCCGGTCGGGCTCGTGACGTCGACGTCCGTGAGGTCGTAGAAGCGGTACCGGCCCTCCTCGTTGTTCCAGCCCATCCGCACGACGATGTCGCGGAAGATGCCGTGCCGCTGCTGCCCCGACGGGAAGCGCCACGAGATCGTCTCGGTGACCCGCACGCTGCCGTCGCTCTGGAGGTCGTAGACCGCGTCGAAGGAGGCCATCCGCTCGTCCCCGACCGCCCCGGAGGCGCCCGCGGGGACGACGACCAGCCACGCGGTGGCGAGCAGGAGCGCCACGGCGGCCACCAGCCGGTGGGCGCGGCTGCGTCCGGCAGGTCGCCGTCGGTCGCGCGGCGCCGGTGTCGGTGTGCTCATGTGCTCCCCCGTCGCGCGCCCTGCCGTCACCGAGCGACTCGCCGCGCGTTGCTCACAGCCCGCTCCGCCTCGCGCCGGTCCTGGCGCTCGCGCAGGGCGTGTCGCTTGTCGTAGGACTTCTTGCCGGTGGCCAGCGCGATCTCGACCTTGGCCCGCCCGTCCTTCCAGTAGATCGCGAGGGGCACGATCGTCCGCCCGCTCTCGCGGGTCTTGTGCGCGATCTTGGCCAGCTCGAGGCGGTGCAGCAGCAGCTTGCGGCGCCGGCGCGGGGCGTGGTTGTTCCAGGTGCCGTTGAGGTACTCGGGGATGTGGACGTTCTCGAGGTAGAGCTCGTCGCCCGAGAACATCGCGAAGCCGTCGACCAGAGAGCAGCGGCCCATGCGCAGCGCCTTGACCTCGGTGCCGCTCAGCACCAGTCCCGCCTCGAAGGTGTCCTCGATGAGGTAGTCGTGACGGGCCTTGCGGTTGCTCGCAATGAGCGATCGACCCTTCTCCTTGGGCACCGTCGGTCCCTTCGTCCTCGTGCGGCGTGCTCCGGCAGCCCCACGCTACATGGTGCGTGGGACGGCACCGCGCGCCCACGAGTCGTCCGGGCGGGGCCCCGACGGGCGGGGTGTCAGAGCCAGTTGCGCGGGTTGACGGGTGTGCCGTTCTCGTAGGTGCCGAAGTGCAGGTGGCAGCCGGTGGAGTAGCCGGTCGTGCCGGAGTAGCCGATGAGCTGGCCGCGGTTCACGTGGCCGCCGAACTTGACGATGCTCGAGAGGTGGTTGTAGCTCGTGACCAGGTCGACGTTGCGGTGGATGCCGTGGTCGATGAGGATCTGGTTGCCCCACCCGCTTTCGCGCCAGCCGGCGCGGATGATGTCGCCGTCGGCGGCGGCATACACCGGGGTGCCGCAGGCGATTCCGAAGTCGAGCCCGTCGTGGAGCATCCACTTCTGCAGCACGGGGTGCCAGCGCATCCCGAAGCCGGAGGTGGTCGGCCCGTTGGCGGGGTAGCTGAGGAAGTTGGCCGGCGTCGGGTCGGACACGACGGGTGGGGGCTCCACCACGACGGGCACCGGCTTGGGGACGTACCTGCGGCCGGCGCGGGCGGCCTCGGCGGCCTTGGCCCGCTCGGCGGCGAGCTGGCGCTCGCGCTCGGCCCTGGCCGCGGCCAGCCGGGCCGCCCGCTCGGCCCGGAGCCGCGCCTGCCGCTGCTCCTCGGCGATGCGAGCCTGGCGAGCCCGCTCGACGAGGATGCCCTGCAGGCGCCTGGACTCGGCCTCCTCCTGCGCGAGCTGCTTCGCCTGGTTGGCGCGCTGGGCCTGCAGCTGCCCCGCGTATGCCGTCTGCTGCGCCTGCAGCGTGTCGAGGGCCGACTTCGCCGACTGGGCGTTGCTGCGGGCGGTCACGGCGTTGTCCTTGGCGAGGATCGCCTGAGCCTTGGCCTGCGTCGCCGCGGCGGTGGCCGCCTCCGCTCCCTCGAGGGCCAGCTGAGCCTGCCGCTTGAGCTCGGCGATCTCGCCACGCACGGCGGTGAGGTAGGACTGCGTCGAGGTGTTGTCGGCGCGCATCGTGGCCAGGGTGTCGATGGTGTCGGTCGCGACCGTGCTCGCCGTGTCGGCCATCACGAGCCGGTCGGCGAACTCCTGCGGCGACGTGGACCCGAACACGAGGCCGAGCTGGGACTGGCTGCCCCCGCCCTGGAAGACTTCGGCGGCATACGCGTCGAGGGCCTCCTGCGAGGCCACGAGCCCCTTCGCGCTCTGGGTCAGCTGCTCTGTGGCGCGGGACTCGCTGGCCTGCGCCACCGCCAGACGCTGGGCGACCTCCTCGTTGCGTGCCCGGGCCCGCGCCTCGGCCTCGACGGCGCGCTGCTCGGTCGCCTCGGCCTGCACCTGCGCAGCCTCGGCCTGTGTCTGGGCGGCCTGGGCGGCCGTGAGCCGCTGCTGCGCCGCGGGCAGCGCCGCCTTGGTCTGCTCGAGGTTAACGAAGGCCCGGGCCAGGTTGGCGTCGGTGCCCTCGAGCTGCTGGCCCAGCGTGGCGATGCGCTTGTCGGTGAGGTTCTTCTGGTCCTGGACGCTGTCCGCGCGGGCCACGACGACGGTCGTGAACGAGGCGGCGCAGGCCACGGTGAGACCCACGACCGCCAGGCGTACGGCGGGGGGCAGGCTCGTAGGACGCGGTTTTGGCCACATGTGGACCATTGGTACCACACCATGTGCCCAGTGGGACAGATGTGAAACCTGTGACCGCGGCCTCACGAGATCACACCCGGAGGTAACGCCGCAGGGTCACCCAGGAGGTGACGGTCGCCAGACCCACCACGCCGGACAGGACGAACGGGATGACCACGTAGACGTCGGGCAGGCCGATGAACGCGGTGTCGGTGAGCGTCCGGCTGAGGAAGCCGACCACGCCGTACTTCACGGTGGCCCAGAGCATGAGCATGGCCAGCCCCGCCCCGAGCACGCTCGCGATGACGGTCTCGAGCACGAAGGGGACGCGGATCGTGAAGTTGGACGCGCCGACGAGCCGCATGATGCCGGTCTCCCGCCGTCGGCTGAAGGCCGTCTGGCGGATCGTCGTGGAGATGAGCATGACGGCGGCGAGGACCATGAGGGACGAGAGCGCGATCGCGGCCCACGAGACGGTGTTCATGAAGGTGAAGAAGCTCTCGAGAAGCTTCTTCTGGTCCTGGACGTCGGCCACCCCGGGCATGCCCTTGATCGAGCTCGCCACGACGTCGAACTTCGCCGGGTCGGCGAGGTTGACCCGGTAGGAGTCGGCGAAGTAGGACTCCCCCGCCCGCGCGAGCGGCGAGTTCTTGTAGGTCTCCTTGAACCGGGAGAAGGCCTCCTCCTGCGACTCGTAGAAGACCTCCTTCACGGTGGGCTTGAGGTCCTCGAGCTCCTGCTTGACGGCGGCGCGCTGGGCGTCGGTCGTCGCCTGGCCGGCACAGGAGGGGTAGCGGGTCTTCTCGGCGCAGAGCAGGACGGTGACCTGGACCTTGTCGTACCAGTAGTCCTTCATGGTGTCGACCTGCCGCTGGCCCATCAGGCCCAGGCCGAGCAGGTACATCGAGATCATCGTGACGATGACCACCGAGACGGCCATGGACAGGTTGCGGCGCAGACCGTTGCCGATCTCGCCGAGGAGGAACTGCAGGCGCATGGTCTCTCTCGATCAGTCGTCGCTCGGGCGGCCGTCGCGCGCCCTCCGGAAGAGGCCCCGCCGCTCTCGGGGGGCGTCGGCGTCGCGGCCGATGGGTGCCAGCCCGCCGCCGTCGTCGTCGTCGTCGTCGTCGCCGCCGTCGTCGCCGTCGTCGTCTCCCACGGCTGGGAGCACGGCCACGGCGTTCGTGCCGTATGCCGTGCCACCCGACGCGGCGGGCGGCTCGCTGTCGAGGCGGATGGCCGGGATGCTTCCCGTCGAGTACTCACCACCGACCTCGTCGCGCACGACCTCGCCGCCGACGAGCTCGATGACCCGCTTGCGCAGCGCGTCGACGGTCTGCGTGTCGTGCGTGGCCATGACGACCGTCGTGCCGGTGCGGTTGATCCGGTCGAGGAGCTGGACGATCTCCAGGCTCGTCGCAGGGTCGAGGTTGCCGGTCGGCTCGTCGGCGAGCAGTATCGCCGGTCGGTTGATAAAGGCGCGCGCGATCGCGACGCGCTGCTGCTCGCCACCGGAGAGCTGGTGCGGCAGCCGCTTCTCCTTGCCGGCGAGCCCGACGAGGTCGAGCGTCTCGGGCACCATCTGGCGGATCCGGGACCGGTTCGTGCCGAGGACCTGCAGGGCGTAGGCGACGTTCTGGTAGACGGTCTTGTTGGGCAGCAGCCGGAAGTCCTGGAAGACGCAGCCGATCTGCCGGCGCAGCGCGGGCACCTTGCGGTCGGGCAGCTCCTCGAGGTCACGGCCGGCGACGAGGATGCGGCCCCGGGTGGCGTCCTGCTCCTTGATGACGAGCTGGAGCATGGTGGACTTGCCCGACCCCGACTTGCCCACCACGAAGACGAACTCGCCGCGCGGGATCTCGAGCGACACGTTGGACAAGGCCGGCCGCTTCGTCTTGGGATACGTCTTCGTGACGTGCTCGAAGAGGATCATGCGGTGGCGCCTCACGGGGCTCGGGGACAGGACGGCATACGAGCGGCATACGCACCGCCGTGGTGCGGGGGCAGCTCGGGTCGAGGATGCGCCTTCGAGGCTACGTCGGCGGACCGCAAATCCGGCGTTACTGAAATGCCGGGCGTGGCGCGGTCGACAGGCCGCCGTGGGGCTCCGGCTCGCCCGCGCCGCGCGACGGGACGGTCAGGCCTGCGCCTTGCGCTGGGCGATCTGCCAGCGGATGCCGGCCTCGATGAATCCGTCGATGTCGCCGTCGAAGACCGCGCTGGGGTTGCCGGTCTCGTAGTCGGTGCGCAGGTCCTTGACCATCTGGTAGGGGTTGAGCACATAGGAGCGCATCTGCTCGCCCCAGCTGGCCTTGACGTCGCCGGCCATCTCCTTCTTCACCGCGGCCTCCTCGGCCTTGCGCTGCAGGAGCAGGCGCGACTGGAGCACCCGCAGGGCGGCGGCGCGGTTCTGGATCTGGGACTTCTCGTTCTGCATCGACACGACGATGCCGGTGGGGAGGTGCGTCATGCGCACGGCCGAGTCGGTGGTGTTGACGCTCTGGCCGCCGGGGCCCGAGCTGCGGAAGACGTCGATCTTGAGCTCGTTCTCGGGGATGTCGATGGAGTCGTCGGACTCGATGAGCGGGATGACCTCGACCGCGGCGAAGCTCGTCTGGCGCCGGCCCTGGTTGTCGAAGGGGCTGATGCGCACGAGCCGGTGGGTGCCGCCCTCGACGGAGAGGTGGCCGTAGGCGTAGGGCACGTTGACCTCGAAGGTCGCGGACTTCAGGCCCGCCTCCTCGGCATACGAGGTGTCCATGACCTTGGTCGGGTAGTCGTGCCGCTCGGCCCACCGCAGGTACATCCGCATGAGCATCTCGGCGAAGTCGGCCGCGTCGACGCCCCCGGCGCCGGCGCGGATCGTCACGACCGCCTCGCGCTCGTCGTACTCGCCGGAGAGCAGCGTGCGCACCTCGAGCTCGCCGACGTCCTTCCTGAGCTTGGCGAGCTCGCGCTCGGCCTCCTCCATCGTGGCCTGGTCGGACTCCTCGGTGCCCATCTCGACGAGGGTCTCGAGGTCCTCGATCCGGCTGTCCATGCTGAGGACGCGGTCGCGCTCGGAGTTGGCCCGGGAGAGGGCGCTCGTGACCTGCTGCGCCTTGTCGGGGTCGTCCCAGAGGTCCGGCGCCGAGGCCTGCCGCTCGAGCTCGGTGATCCGCCTGCCGAGCCCCTCGAGGTCGGTGACGGTGCGCACCGAGTCCATCGTCGCGCGCAGTTCCTTGAGCTCTTGGGTGAAGTCGACAGCCACGAAGCAACAGCCTACGGCAGTGCGTCCGTATGCCGTGCCCGCTCGGGGAGGGGCCCGGGCCGCGTCGTGGGGGCGGTACGCGTGGCCGGCCCCGCACCAAAGTGGCCACTCGACCATCGCGGGGCGCGGCTGCTGCTCCCGCCCCGCACCAAAGTGGCCACTCGACCATCGCGGGGCGCGGCTGGTGTAGGCAGTGACTCAACGACGCAGCGCTCAGCCAAGCGGCGCACGAGCCCGCGAGCGGACGGTGATCGTCACGCCGCCGCCGAACCGCTCGAGCAGCCAGCCGCTCATGGGCAGGGAGGCCCGGCCGGTCAGGGTCACGACGGCTGTCTGGCCGTCCTCGCTTCCGGTCGGGGCATCGAGTCCCCAGGCCGTGATGCCGGAGGGACGCGGGATCCGAGCCAGATGGGCGGCTGCAGACTGTTGGACCGACGCGTCCGTGAGGAGCAGCGTGCCGTGGAGGCCGCCGCGGTAGGCGGCCGCCTCGTCGAGCGCATCGGCCGCGTCCAGGGCGGCAGAGTCGGCCGCGTCGAGCAGCCGCATCCGCGCCAGCTGGGCCGCCGTCACGTCGGTCGCGCCGAGGATGAGGGCAAGGCACAGCGCGAACAGGCCGAGAATGAGGACGGAGATCTGACCCTCCTCACGGTTGCGGCGCGGCCGACGCACGAGCGGCCGGCCCACGAGCACCCGGCATACGGGCCGCGACCGCACTTCGCCAGCTCGGTGCCGCGTCATCGGGACGCGAACCGATCAACTGTCTGCACGTGTGTGGAGGAGATCGTCACCGACGACGGCAGCCGGTTGGCGAGGAAGTCCGGCACGAGGGGCAGCTCCACTGCGACGACGGCCGTGGCTGTGACGGTGCCCTCCGGCCGCAGGCAGGGTGCGCCGTCGCACGAGAGACGCAGGGTGGTGCCGCGGTCAAAGGCGAAGTCCGCGAAGGCAAGGGCCGCCGCCGTCCGTGCCCGCGCCTCGGCGTCTTCGTCGCTCTGCCCGCTGACGTAGGCACGGCCGGCCTCGCGCCCGGCCAGGGACGCGGCGAACGCGCCGGCCTGCAACCGGGCCACGGTGAGGACGAGGTAGGTCAAGGGCAGGAGGAGCAGGACGCCGAGGAAGAGGAACTCGATGACCGCGCGACCTTCGTCCCGGGTCTTCATGGGCGCGCTCCGGTCACCTGACGCTCGCTGAAGGCGCGGCCCGAGACGGTCAGGACCCCCGAGGGGCCGAGCAGTCCGACGACGGGCAGGGGCGCTCGCACGACGACCTGCACCACCTGGACTCCCCCGTCGGAGCGCTCGGTCGCGGACACGTCACGGGCGAAGGCGTCGCTCAGGCCGGCCGTGATGAGCGACACCGTCCGCTCGACCCCTTGGGCTGGGCTCGAGTCGGCGCGGGCGCCGTACCGGGCACCCTCCGACGCCGCCGAGATCAACGAGTTGCGCACGAAGAGGGCCAGCCCGAGTTGGAAGACCGCGAGCGCGACGACGAGCAGCAGGGCTGCGACCATGACGAACTCGGCGATGGCGGACCCGCGCTCACGCTCACGCTCGCGGCACGCCCGGTGTGATCGGTCCCCCGTCCGGAGCCGGCATCTCCGCCGGACCGAGCGCGTCCGGTCAGCCGTTGGGTCCACGGACGTTGGAGACGGCCTGGTCGAACAGCTCGAGCAGCTTGGGTCCCGCGAACGCCCACAGCACCGTGACGATGCCAGCGGTCATGAGGGTGATGAGCACCCAGCCCGGGACGTCACCTCGCTCTGGGTGACCGCCGAGCCGGGCCACCAGCGCGGCCGCGACGGCTCGCTGTCGGCGACGGGTTGCCGCGAGAAGTGTCTGCATCGAATCTCCCTGTGGTGAGGTGCAATCGGATCAGATGGTGAAGCTCAAAAGGCTGAGGCCCGGATACACGGCGAAGAGGATGGTGACCGGCAGGATGAGGAAGACGACCGGGACCATCATGAGGATCTCTTTGCGTCCCCCCTCCGCCATGAGCAGTCGGCGGCCTTCCTCACGCACGTCCTGCGCCTGGGCGCGCAGCACCTCGGCAAGGGGAGTGCCGCGCTCGACGGCCACGACGATGCCGTCCACGAATCGGCTCAGGCTGATCAGGCCGGTGCGGGTGGCGAGGCCCTCGAGGGCGGTGGGGAGGTTGGCTCCGGCGCGGGCGTCGGCCAGGCACCGGCGCAGCTCATCGGCCAGCTCGCCGCTCGAGAGTCGACACACCCGCTCAAGGGCTCCCGTCGCACCCTCCCCGGCACTCACGGCGAGGGCGAGCAGCTCGGCGACTGTGGGGAACTCGGTCAGCATCCGCTCCTCCCGCTTCGCAGCCGTTCGGGAGAGGAGGTAGTCACGCAGCACCACGCCTCCCAAGGCGCCGACGACGACGAGGCCGACGAGGAGGGGCAGTGACCAGTGCCGCTGCGCGACGGCCGTCGCGCCCGTGAGCCCGAGGCCGAGGACCGTCCCAGCCGCTGCCCAGAGGACCTGCTCGGCACGGAAGCGATCGAGGTCGGCCGGCAGCCCCGCGCGCAGCTGGCGGCGGATCACGGACGGCCCACCGCCCAGGACCCGCTCGATGACCTGTCCCCAGGCGTGGAGGTACGGGGCGGCGAGCTCACCGAGGCCGAAGGGACCTCGCGGCGCGGGTGCCCGGCGCAGCAGGGACGAAGGCGGCGCGGCGTCGCGCAGGTACGGCTCGAGGCGGTCGTCGAGGCGCGGGCGGCGGACGACCGGCACGGACACGGCCACGAGCGCGACCCCGCACAGCAGCAGGACACCCACCGTGGCCCCGGTCCAGGACCACGGAGCCGCCAGGAACCGGCGGGGACCCTCGAGCAGCCCGGTCATCGCAGCACCCGGTCTTCCTCGGGCAGGCGGCCGATCCGGATCATCAACCGGTAGGCCACCACGCACACGGCGGCGCCGACGAAGAGGATGGCCCACCCGGTCGGGCGAGAGTATGCCGCCAGCGACTCCCCTCGCAGGGCCAGCATCCCGAGCACGATCCACGGCGCGGCGACCGCCAGCCTGGCGGCGCTGACGGTCCAGCCCTGGCGCGTCTCCAGCTCGGCGCGGGTGCGCGCGTCCTGCCGCAGGAAGGCCGAGAGCGTGCGCAGCAGCCGCCCGAGGTCGCTCCCGCCGACCTCGCGCGCGAGCCGCAGCGACTCAACCAGGCGGTCGGCCACCGGGTCGCTGAGCCGGTCCTTGAGCCGATCGAGGCAGTAGTGGAAGCGACCGGTCGCGCGGTAGTCCTCCGCGAACGCGGCAAACGCCGGGCGCAGCTCCTCCGGACCGCGCACGCCGAGCTGCCCCAGGGCCTCGGGCAGCGCCAGCCCGGCCCGCACTCCGGAAGTGATGTTGTCGACGGCGTCGGGCCAGAGGTCTCGCAGCTTGTTGCGCCGGTCCCGAGCCCGCATGCGGACGACAGTGAGCGGCATACCGCCTGCAATTGCCGCGAAGCACAATGAGATCGGGACGACACGGATGAACACCATGCAGGCCAGGAAGGCGAGCGCGAACAGCGCCACGGAGCCTGCGACGACGTTGGCAGGCGTCACGGAGGCGTAGCCGGCCTGCGCGAGGTGGTCCTGGAGGCGGAGCCGGAAACCCGCGGGGCGGCGCGGCCGCGGGTCCACGGGGGCCGGCCAGAAGGACCAGTAGATGCAGAACACCCCGGCTCCCAGGAGCAGTCCGATGGCGAGCGGCGGCACGGTCACGCCTCCTGGGGCACCAGGAGCGCCGCGAGGTCGTAGCCGGCACGTTCGAACGCCTCGCGGTGCGGCGGGAACCCGTCAGCCCGGCGGAGGTGGCGCCCTGTCGTGACGAAGAGGTCGGCGACCTCCACGACGTCCCCCTCCGTGCGGCCCGGGACGGCGACCACCTCGCGCACCCGACGCGTTCCGTCGCGCTCGAGCGCGATGTGCACGACGATGTCGATCGAGCCGGCCACGGTGGGCACGACGAACCGGCTGCTGACGTTTTCGCCCGCGAGGAGCGGCAAGGTACACATCTTGGTGACCGCCTCGCGCGCACTGTTGGCGTGCACCGTGGCCATGCCTGGGACCCCGCTGTTGAGGGCGATGAGCAGGTCGAGGCTCTCCTCCTGCCGGACCTCGCCGACGATGATGCGCGCCGGCCGCATCCGCAGGGCCTCCTTGACCAGGCGGCGCAGCGGCACCTCCCCGGTGCCCTCGAGGCTCGGCTGCCGGCACTGCATGGCCGCCACGTCGCGGAGGGGAATCTTGAGCTCGAAGACCTCCTCGCACGTGACGACCCGGTCGCGAGGTGGGATCGCGGAGGCGAGGCAGTTGAGCAAGGTGGTCTTGCCGGCCTGGGTGCCGCCGGCCACCAGGATGTTGAGGCCGCTCGCCACGGCGGCGCCGAGGAAGGCCGCCGCCTGGCGGGTCAGCGTGCCGAGCCGCACGAGGTCGTCCAGGTGGTCGGCACGGACGACGAACTTGCGGATGTTGACCTGCCAGTGCTCCCGGGCGATGTCCGGGATCACGACGTGCAGGCGTGAGCCGTCGGGCAGCGTCGCGTCGACGAAGGGCGAGGACAGGTCGACCCGGCGCCCACTGGTCTTGAGCATGCGCTCCACGAGGTCGCGCACGTCGTCAGCGGTGAGGATCGTCGTCGTCAGCTCGGCGACTC
>NZ_DASSMH010000046.1:0-5942 GCF_035688975.1 Intrasporangium sp.
CAGGTTTGATATCTCCATAGAGTTACGGCTGCCATAGCGAAGGGGAAACGCCCGGTCCCATTCCGAACCCGGAAGCTAAGCCCTTCAGCGCCGATGGTACTGCACTGGTGACGGTGTGGGAGAGTAGGACGCAGCCGGACATACTTTGATAAACACGCGCCCGGACCCAGGCACTGCCTCAGGTCCGGGCGCGTGGTGCTGTCCGCACGCGGTGCATCGCGGGCCCTCTCACCGGGTGGCGTCCCACCGCAGGGGCCGCCATCGCGCAGGGCGTAGGGTGGGCCGGTGCCCGAGCTCATTCCCGCTGCCACCCGCATCCCCGTTCCCGGCGGCAAGGTCATCGACGAGCACGTCGGTGCGGTGACGACCCCGGGCCTGCGCCTCGCGGCGTCCGTCTCCGTGGCCCACATGGTCGCCCCCCCGGAGTGGTCCGAGCCCTTCCAGACCCCCGAGTTCGACGAGATCACCCTCGTCCTGGCCGGCCGCGTCCTCGTGGAGCACGACGGAGGCACCCTCGCCGTGGACGCCGGACAGACGGTCGTCACGCACGCCGGGGAGCGGATCCGCTACTCCAGCGGACCGGAGGGCGCGCGCTACGTCGCGATCTGCCTTCCCGCCTTCTCACCCCGCATGGCCCATCGGGAGGACGACGGAGCCGCCGGACAATGACCGCGGCCGCGATCGCCGCAGCGCCCAAGGTGCTGCTGCACGACCACCTCGACGGCGGGCTCCGGGCGGACACCATCGTCGAGCTCGCGGACGAGGCCGGATACGACGGGTTGCCCGTCCGCGAGCCGTCCCGGCTGCGGTCGTGGTTTCGCGCAAGCGCCTCCAGCGGGTCGCTACCTCGATACCTCGAGACGTTCGAGCAGACCCTCGCCGTCCTGCAGACGAGGGATGCCCTCTTCCGGGTGGCGCGCGAGTGCGCGGAGGACCTCGCGGCCGACGGCGTGGTCTATGCGGAGAGCCGCTACGCACCCGAGCAGCACCTCGAAGCGGGCCTGAGCCTCGAGGAGGTCATCGAGGCGGTCAACGCCGGCTTCCGGGAGGGCGAGGCGCGGGCCGCCGCCGCGGGCCGCCCGATCCGGGTCGCCGCGCTGCTCACGGCGATGCGGCACGCGGCCACGTCGACGCAGATCGCCGAGCTTGCCGTCCGCTACCGCGACGCCGGCGTGGCCGGCTTCGACATCGCCGGCGCCGAGGCCGGCTTTCCGCCCACGAGGCACCTCGACGCCTTCGAGTACCTCCGCCGGGAGAGCGCCCACTTCACCATCCACGCCGGAGAGGCCTTCGGACTGCCGTCCATCTGGGAGGCGATCCAGTGGTGCGGTGCGGACCGCCTCGGGCACGGTGTGCGCATCGTCGACGACCTCAGCATCGACGGCACGCCTTTCCGGGACTGGCTCGACGCCCAGCGGGACGACGAGGAGGCGCTCAGCCTGGTCGGGCTCGATCGGGTGCACCTCGGCCGGTTGGCGGCCTACGTCCGTGACGTGCGCATCCCGCTGGAGATGTGCCCGAGCAGCAACCTGCAGACCGGCGCGGCGCGGTCCATCCCACTGCACCCCATCACCTTGCTCAAGCGGCTGCGCTTCCGGGTCACGCTCAACACGGACAACCGCCTCGTGAGCGACACCTCCCTGAGCAAGGAGATGTCGCTGCTCGTCGAGCACGCCGGCTGGACCATGGAGGACCTGCGCTGGGTGACCATCAACGCGATGAAGTCGGCCTTCCTGCCCTTCGACGAGCGGCTCGCGATGATCGACGACGTCATCAAGCCGGGGTATGCCGCGCTGGGTCGCCCCGCATCGCCAGAGCCGACTCGGCCTCTCGGGGGGTGACTGGGCGGGCGCCGTGCGCGACGGCCTGCGCCACCACCGCCGGCTCGGCGCGCAGCAGCGCCATCCCACGCCGGAGCAGGATGTGCGGGGGCTTGCGCCGCTCGGCCAGGTCCCGACCCAGGCGCAGGGCGAAGGTGAGCCACCGGTTCCGCCGGACGCAGAGGACGTCGGCGAGCAGGCCCTCGGTCCGCAGCGGCTCGACGAGCCGGGCGGCGAAGAGGCCTTCGGCGAGCACGGGGTCGGCGCAGCGGGCCGAGACGCGGTGACTCCCGACCACCGACGAGGTCGCGATGTCGTAGACGGGCACGTCGACCTGGCCGGTGTCAACGAGCTCGCGCAGCGCGGCCACCGCCGCGTCGGCGTGCCACGAGTCGACGTGGTCCCAGTCCACGATGCCGAGCGGGGATCGTGGCAGGTCGGGGTCGTCGAGCCCGCGGTAGAAGTCGTCGAGACGGATCACGGGCCAGCCGTGCACCTCGCTGAGGCGCGCAGAGAGCCGGCTCTTCCCCGCGCCGCTCGGACCCGTGATCAGGATGACCCGCTCGCGCCTCCGGGGCGCGAGCGGGTCACCCTGAGTGCGTGCGGGACCCACCGAACGGCTCGCGTCAGAGGCCTTTGGGGTGCCACACGGTCTTGGTCTCGACGAACGCCCGGATCCTGGTCAGGTCCGGCGGCTGCGCCCAGTCCGGCTCCGCCGGCGTGCCGTCGGTGAGGTGGGGTCGCAGCACCCGCTTGAGGTTGCCGGCTGCCTCGGCCTCGAGGAAGGCCCAGTCCACCCCGTCGGCACCTGCGGCGCCGGTGAGGTCGAGGGCGCCCACGTCGCGGTGGGCGGCCAGCCACGGGGCCACCTCGGCGGTCCTCGCCGTGAGGATGTTGACGACCCCTCCTGGCACGTCAGACGTGGCGAGCACCTCGCCGAAGGTCACGGCGGGGAGCGGTCGGTCGGCACTCGCGAGAACGACCGCGGTGTTACCGGTGCAGATCACCGGAGCCAGCACCGACACCAGCCCGAGCAGTGAGGACCCTTGCGGCGCAAGGATGCCCACGACCCCCGTCGGCTCCGGCACGGAGACGTTGAAGAAGGGCCCGGCGACGGGGTTGAGGCCGCCGAGCACCTGGGCCACCTTGTCGGTCCACCCGGCATACCAGACCAGTCGGTCGACGGCGAGGTCGACGACCCGGGCCGCGTCCCGAGCACCGAGCCCCTCCGCTGCGCCCACCTCGTCGGCGAACTGCGCCCGGCGTCCCTCGAGGACCTCGGCGACGCGGTAGAGGACCTGACCACGGTTGTATGCCGTCGCGCCGGACCACCCGGCAAGGGCGCCCCGGGCGGCGACGACCGCGTCACGCGCGTCCTTGCGCGAGCCCATCGCGGCGTTGGCGAGGAAGGCGCCGGAAGGGGAGCTGACCTCGTAGGACCGGCCCGACTCGCTCCGCGGGAAAGCCCCGCCGATGTAGAGCTTGTAGGTCTTGCGGATCGCGAGGCGGCTCATCGGCCCGCTCCGGTCATGACGTAGGCCTCGAGGCCGTGCCGGCCGCCCTCCCGGCCGTAGCCGGACTCCTTGTACCCGCCGAACGGCGAGCTCGGGTCGAAGCGGTTGAAGGTGTTGGCCCACACCACGCCGGCCCGCAGCTGGTCGGCCATCCAGAGGATCCGCGAGCCCTTCTCGGTCCACACCCCGGCCGAGAGGCCGTAGGCCGTGTTGTTCGCCTTGGCCACCGCCTCCTGCGGCGTGCGGAAGGTCAGGACGCTGAGGACCGGGCCGAAGATCTCCTCGGTCGCGACCCGGTGCGTCTGTGACACCCCGGTGAGCAGGGTGGGGCGGAACCAGAAGCCCGACGCGGGCAGCGTGCACTCCGGCGACCAGGCCTGCGCGCCCTCCGCGATGCCCGCCTCGACCAGGCCGGAGATCCGGTCGAGCTGGGCCCGCGAGTTGATGGCGCCGACATCGGTGTTCTTGTCGAGCGGGTCCCCGACGCGCAGGGTCGTGAGCCGACGCCGGAGCCGCTCGACGAGGGCGTCGTGGATGTTCTCCTGCACGAGCAGGCGCGAGCCGGCGCAGCAGACCTGGCCCTGGTTGAAGAAGATGCCGCCGACGATGCCCTCGACGGCCTGGTCGATGGGAGCGTCGTCGAAGACGATGTTGGCGGCCTTGCCGCCCAGCTCGAGCGTCGCCCGCTTGCCCGTGCCGGCGATCGAGCGGGCGATGGACCGGCCCACCTCGGTCGAGCCGGTGAAGGCGACCTTGTCGACGTCGGGGTGCTCGACGAGCGCGTGGCCGGTGCGGCCGTCGCCCGTGATGATGTTGACGACGCCGTCGGGCAGGCCCGCCTGCTGGCACACCTGCGCGAAGAGCAGCGCGGTCAGGGGCGTGGTCTCCGCCGGCTTGAGGACGACCGTGTTGCCGGTGGCCAGGGCGGGGGCGACCTTCCAGGCCAGCATGAGGAGCGGGAAGTTCCACGGGATGACCTGCGCGACGACGCCGTGCGGGCGGGCCACCTCCGCGCCCGACGCGGTGAGGCCGGCATACTCGAGCTTGTCCGCCCACCCGGCGTGGTAGAAGAAGTGGGCGGCCGCGGTCGGCACGTCGACGTCGCGCGACTCCTTGATCGGCTTGCCGTTGTCGAGGGTCTCGAGGACGGCGAACTCGCGGGCCCGCTCCTGCAGGATCCGGGCGATGCGGAAGAGGTACTTGCCGCGCTCGGCGCCGCTCATCCGCCCCCAGACGCCGTCAAACGCCTTGCGGGCGGCGGCCACGCCCCGGGCCACCTCGGCCGGGCCGGCGTGGCTGACCTCCGCCAGGACCGTCTCGTCAGCGGGGTTGACCGTCGGGAAGAGCCCGGTGGGCTCGGTGAAGCGGCCGTCGATGAACAGTCCGTAGGTCGGCTCGACCGTGACGACCGAGCGTGACTCGGGCGCGGGCGCGTACTCGAAACGTGACATGCGTGGTCCTCGCGGGGTCTCAGTCGAGAGTGACGTAGTCGGGGCCGGAGTAGGCGCCGGTGGTGAGCTTGTGCCGCTGCAGGAGCAGGTCGTTGAGCAGCCCCGAGGCCCCGAAGCGGAACCAGTCGGGGGAGAGCCAGTCCTCGCCGGCGACCTCGTTGACCATGACGAGGTACTTGATGGCGTCCTTCGTGGTGCGGATGCCGCCGGCCGGCTTGACCCCGACCTGCGTGCCCGTGAGGTCGCGCCAGTCGCGCACCGCCTCGAGCATCACGAGCGTGACCGGCAGGGTGGCGGCGGGCTGCACCTTGCCCGTCGAGGTCTTGATGAAGTCCGCGCCGGCGAGCAGGGCGAGGTAGGCCGCGCGGCGCACGTTGTCGTAGGTCGCGAGCTCGCCCGTCTCGAGGATGACCTTGAGGTGGGCGTCCGGCGCGTCGCCGGGGCGGTGGCAGGCGTCCCGGACGGCGGCGATCTGCGTGCACACGGTGAGGTAGTCACCGGCGAGGAAGGCGCCCCGGTCGATGACCATGTCGATCTCGTCGGCCCCGGCCCGCACCGCGTCCTGGGTGTCGGCGACCTTCACCGGCAGGCTCGCCCGCCCGGACGGAAAGGCCGTGGCCACAGCGGCCACCCGGATGCCGCTGTCCGCGAGCGCCGCACGCGCCGTCCCGACGAGGTCGCCGTAGACACACACGGCCGCCGGCCGGGGCGTCGTCGGGTCGGTGGGGTCGGGCACGAGCGCCTTCGCACAGAGCGACCGGACCTTGCCCACGGTGTCGGCGCCCTCGAGCGTCGTGAGGTCGATCATGCCGATGGCCGTGTCGATGGCCCACGCCTTGGCGCTTGTCTTGATCGACCGGGTGCCGAGCGCGGCGGCCCGGCCCTCGCAGCCGACCTGGTCCACTCCCGGCAGGCCGTGCACCCACGAGGTGAGCGCCTCGTTGGTCAGGCGAGAGACGCCGAGCAGGTCGCGGGCCCCGGCCGCCAGGTTGGCCTCCGCGGTGGTGGAGGTGCTGAGGGTCACCCCGCGAGTCTAGCCGCGCGGCCGCGCGGCCGACTCGGGCCGCGGGGGGCGACGCCGCCTACCATCGAGGAGAGGATCGGCGGCGAGCAAGGCGGCGAGCAAGGCGGCGAGCAAGGCGCCCAGCACGGAGACG
>NZ_DASSMH010000047.1:0-6084 GCF_035688975.1 Intrasporangium sp.
CAGGTTTGATATCTCCATAGAGTTACGGCTGCCATAGCGAAGGGGAAACGCCCGGTCCCATTCCGAACCCGGAAGCTAAGCCCTTCAGCGCCGATGGTACTGCACTGGTGACGGTGTGGGAGAGTAGGACGCAGCCGGACAACTATTACCAAGGCGTCCCGCCCGGAACTTCAGTGATCCAGGCGGGGCGCCTTTTTTTGCGCGCGTACCGCCCCTCGGCGGTGGCGTCGCACGGGGACCGAGGGAAGGATGAGGGACATGAGCGACGAGGACTCCACCGGTCGGCAGGACGCCGAGGGACGGCGCGCGCGAGGGGAGGCCGGGTCCCAGCGACGCGGCGGCCGGGACGCCGGTGCAGGTGGAGGCCCGGCCCGAGGCGCGGGTGGCCGTCCCCGCTGGGCCGGCGGCGAGGGCCAGGGCCAGCGTCGTGACAGCCGTGCCGGAGGGGCGGAGGGCGGCCGCGCGGGCCGCCCCGACGACATGGGTCGGGGTCGCGCGGACGACCGTGCCCGGGGGGGTAGCGACGGCAAGGGCTCCAGCCGCCCCAACTGGGACCGACCGCGCCGCGCAGAGCGCGACGAGCCGCGCACGGACGGCCCGGGCGGCTTCCAGCGCGAGCGTCGGGACGACCGTGGTGGTCCCCGCCGGGACGACCGTGGTGGTCCGCACCGGGACGACCGTGGCGCGCCGCGCAGGGACGACCGCCCCCGCGGCGGCGCTGGCCGCGAGGATCTCGAGCGCCGGGGGGGTTCGCGGTTGACCCCAAGGGGTCCAAGACTGCCGGAGCCGGCGATCCGGGAAGGCGTCACCGGCTTCGAGATCGACCGCGCCGTGACCAACCAGCTGAGGACCCTGTCGAAGGAGAACGCGCAGGGTGTGGCCCAACACCTCGTCATGGTCGCCGAGCTGCTCGATGTCGACCCCGAAGCGGCGCTGGCGCACGCAGAGACGGCCGCCCGCCGGGCCGGTCGCGTCCCCGCCGCCCGCGAGGCGCTGGGGCTGGTGGCCTACCGCCTGGGTGACTGGGCGCGAGCCCTGTCGGAGTTCCGCACCGTCCGGAGGCTGTCGGGCTCCAGTCACCTGCTGCCACTCATGGTGGACTGCGAGCGAGCGTTGGGGCGCCCCACCAAGGCCCTCGAGCTCTCGCAAAGCGATGAGGCGCGCACGCTCGCCATCGACGACCGGGTCGAGCTCGCGATCGTCGTGTCCGGCATACGGCGCGACCTCGGGCAGCTCGACGCAGCGGTCGCGGGGCTCACCGACCTCGTGCGTCGGATCAGCCCTGGTCGGCCGTCGGCTCCGCGGCTCTACTACGCCTACGCGGACGCCACGCTGGCCGCCGGGGACCCCGCGGGGGCGCGCGAGTGGTTCGCCCGGGCGGCGGACGCGGACCACGAGCTCACCACCGACGCCGCCGAACGTCTCGACGAGCTCGACGGCGTGGAGGCGCTCGACCTGCTGGCTGACGACGCCGAGCAGCCGGATGCATGATCCGGTCAGCGTGAGCCGACCCCAGCGCGCGACGGACGCGCTGGTGGACGGCTACGAGGCGGTGATCTGCGACCTCGACGGCGTGGTCTACCGCGGCCCGGCGGCCGTGCCCGAGGCCGTGCCTGCGCTGCGCCGCCTCGTCGCCGACGGGCTGCGGATCACGTACGCCACCAACAACGCCTCCCGGCTGCCCGCCGACGTGGTGGGCCAGCTGCGCCACCTCGGCGCACCCGCGCCCGACGGCTGCGTCGTCACGAGCGCCGAGGCCGGTGCGGCGCGCATGCGTCGGTCGGTGGCGAAAGGGGCCGAGGTCGTGGCGCTCGGGGGGCCAGGCCTGCGGGCCGCCCTCGCGGAGGAGCTCCTCGTGCCGGTCCCGGCCCAGCAGCCGCGGGCGGCGGGCGTGCTGCAGGGCTACGGCCCGGACCTTCGGGTGGCGGACTTCGCCGAGGCCGCCAGGCACGTGTCGAGCGGTGTGCCGTGGGTCGCGACGAACGCCGACACGACCCTGCCCGTCGAGTGGGGCATCGCGCCCGGCAACGGTGCCTACGTCGACGTCCTCCGCAAGGCCACCGGGCGTGAGCCCGTCGTCGTGGGCAAGCCCCACGCCCCGCTCTACGAGCTGGCCATGGTGAGGCTCGGCACCCGGTCAGTGCTCGCCGTGGGGGACCGGCTCGACACCGACATCGACGGCGCCCGCGCCGCCGGCATACCGTCGGCGTGGGTGCTCACCGGCGTGGACCGACCGAGCGACCTCGTGGGCAGCCCGGACCGCGCGGTCCCGACGTTCGTGCTGCGCGGGCTGCACGACCTGGAGGTGCCGTATGCCGCGCCCGTTCCCGTGGGCGGCGGGTGGGCCTGCGGCGACGTGTCGGTGCGGCTGCACGTGGATGCTGACCAGGTGAGCCTCGTGCTCGGGTCCCCGGGGATGTCAGGGGACGGGTCGGCAGTCGCGGTGGTGCGCGCCGGGCTCGCGGCCCTCCTCGAGGCCCGCGATGCCGCACTTGCCCCGGTGGCGTCCCTCGCCGCGGCCGCCACGTCGCTCGACGCGCTGCTGGACTGAGTCGACCGGGTAGCGTTGGGGGCGCCCATCGCGAGACGCCAGACGGCGCCGGTCGCCCACGCGAGCGGACCTCACCGGCGAGAAGGAGATCGTCAATGACCACGGGACCTGCGACGGCAACTCCGACGGGACCGACGGGGGCGAGCCCGTCACCGGCCCCCGCCACGGGTGACGCCATCCTCGACGCGGCGGTCGTCGAGCTGGCCGGGCTCGAAGGACGTCCGCTGGAGGAGCACCTCGAGGTCGGCGAGAGGGTGCTGTCCGTCCTCTCGGGTCGCCTGCGTCACCTCGGTGGCGCGTGACGACGCGGCGACTCGACGCCGAGCTCGTGCGCCGTGGTCTCGCTCGGTCGCGTGCCCAGGCCCGTGAGCTCGTCGCCGCCGGGACCGTGCTCGTCGACGGCCGTCCGGTCTCCAAGCCGGCTCAGCCGGTGGGGAACGACACGCCCCTGGGGCTCTCAGAGATGCCGGACCCGTGGGTCGGCCGGGGGGCGCTGAAGCTGCTCCACGCCTTCGAGCTCTGGGGCCACCCCGCGGACGCCGGGGGACGGCGGCTCGACCCGAGGGGACGCAGGTGCCTCGACGTCGGCGCCAGCACCGGCGGGTTCACCCAGGTGCTGCTCGAGCACGGGGCGCGGCACGTCACCGCCCTCGACGTCGGCCGCGGGCAGCTCGTGCCGCAGCTCGCGTCCGACTCGCGGGTGCGGGACCTGCCCGGCACCAACATCCGAGACGTCCGACCGGGTGACCTCGGGGCGCCCTTCGAGCTCGTCGTCGGCGACCTCAGTTTCATCTCCCTCCTGCTCACCCTCGGACCCATGGCGGCGCTCCTCGCACCGGGCGGAGACCTCGTGGTCCTCGTCAAGCCGCAGTTCGAGGTGGGCCGGGAGCGCCTCGGTCGTGGCGGCGTCGTCCGGTCGGCCGCCGAGCGCCGTCGCGTGGTCCGGCTCGTCGCGGAGCACGCCAGCTCGCTGGGCCTGCAGGTGCTCGGCCTCGCGCCGAGCCCGGTCCCCGGCTCGGAGGGCAACCGGGAGTTCCTCCTCTGGCTGAGGGCGAGCCCCGCTGCGGTGATGTCGTCCCTCGATGACATGCTGGAGGCCATCGACCGGGAGGAAGCGCAGTGACACGACGGATCCTGCTCGTCGCCCATCCCCGTCGACCAGAGGCGCTCCTCGTCGCCAAGGGCGTCGTGAGGCGGCTGACCGCCCTCGGGATCGACGTGTCGCTGCAGGCCGAGGAGGCCCGCGCGCTCGACCTCAAACGCTCCGACCACGTCCGCATCGCCGCCGAGGAGCAGGTCGCGGAGGGATGCGACCTTGTCGTGGTCCTCGGGGGCGACGGCACCATCCTGCGTGGCGCCGAGTTCGCCCGGAGCGCCGACATCCCGCTCCTCGGCGTCAACCTCGGCCACGTCGGCTTCCTCGCCGAGGCCGAGCGGGAGAATCTCGACGACGTCGTCGAGCACATCGCCGCCTCGCGCTACTCCGTCGAGGAGCGGATGACCCTCCACGTCGAGATCTGGCACTGTGGGCAGCCCGTCGCGACGAGCTGGGCGCTCAACGAGGTGAGCGTGGAGAAGGCCGCGCGGGAGCGGATGCTGGAGCTCACCATCGAGGTCGACGGTCGACCGCTGTCGAGCTGGGGCTGTGACGGGGTCATCGTCTCCACCCCGACCGGCTCCACGGCATACGCCTTCTCGGCCGGCGGGCCCGTCGTGTGGCCGCAGGTCGAGGCCATGCTCCTCGTGCCCAACTCCGCTCACGCCCTCTTCGCGCGACCGCTGGTGCTCGGCCCCGACACCCGCCTCGCGGTCGAGGTCACCGAGGGCACGGCGGGCTCCGGCGTGCTCTGGTGCGACGGTCGCCGGCACGTGGACCTGCCGCCCGGCGCGCGGGTCGAGGTTCGCAAGGGTGTCCGTCCCGTGCGCCTGGCGCGCCTGACGAGCGCGCCGTTCACCGACCGGCTCGTGGCCAAGTTCAACCTCTCCGTCGCCGGGTGGCGCGGTGCCGCCTCCACCGGCGAGCGACAGGCCGCCGACTGACCGGCCGCGTCGCCGAGGGGTGTCCGCGTCCGCCCGTAGGGTGGGGCCGTGTTCAGCGAGATCCGGATCCGCGGCGTCGGCGTCATCGACGAGGCCGTGCTCGAGCTGAGCCCGGGGCTCAACGTCCTCACCGGCGAGACGGGAGCCGGCAAGACGATGGTCGTCTCGGGCCTCGGCCTGCTGCTCGGTGAGCGCGCCGACTCGGGGCTGGTGCGGGCCGGGTCCTCGAGTGCGTTCGTCGAGGGCGTCCTCACCCTGCCGGCGGACCACCCGGCGCTGTCGCGCGCCGAGGAGGCCGGCGGCGAGCACGATGCCGGGGAGCTCGTCGTCGCCCGCACCGTCTCGGCCTCCGGCCGGTCTCGCGCCCACGTGGGCGGCCGCACCGCCCCCGTCGCCGTGCTCGCAGACCTGGGGCAGCTCCTCGTGGCGGTCCACGGCCAGGCAGACCAGTGGCGCCTCAGGCAGGGCGACGCCCATCGCGACGTTCTCGACGAGTTCGGCGGCCCCGCGCTGCTCGAGCGCCGCCGACGCGTCGAGGAGCTCTATGACCAGTGGCGAGACACGGTCCGCGACCATGCACATCTGGTCGAGCGAGCCCGAGAACGGGCCCGCGACATCGACGCCTTGACGGCCTCGCTCGAGGAGATCGAGGCGGTGGACCCCCAGCCCGGTGAGGACGTCGCCCTGCGGGCCGAGGACGAGCGGCTCGCGCATGCCGACTCGCTCCGGCTGGCCGCGGGCCAGGCGCTCGGGGCGCTCCTCGGCGACGAGGAGTATGCCGCCGAGCCGCGGCCGGGTGCCCGTGACCTGCTGGGCGTCGCCCGCTCCGCGCTCGGCCCAGCCGCGGGCCACGACGACCGCCTGGACGCCCTGGGCGACCGGCTCCACGAGGTCGCCACGCTCGTCGGCGACCTCGCGGCGGACCTCGGTGCCTATGTGGACGACGTCGAGCTGGACCCCACGCGCTTGGCGTTCGTCCAGGAGCGGCGGGCCGCCCTCGGGTCCCTCACCCGCAAGTACGGCGAGAGCATCGACGAGGTGCTCGAGTGGTCGCGGGGGGCCGCAGCCCGGCTCGCCGAGCTCCTCACGGCTGACGACCGAGCCCAGCTGCTGCACCGCGAGGTGGAGGTGCTGCAGGCACGACTGGTCGAGGCGGCCCTCGAGCTGTCCGAGGCCCGACGCGCGGCCGCCCGAGGCTTCGGTCGCCGGGTCACCGCCGAGCTCGCCCACCTGGCCATGGGCCGGGCCCTCCTCGAGGTCCGCCTGGAGACCCGGCGGGACCCCGAGGGCGTCGAGCTGCGCGACGGCGAGCGGGTCCGGATCTCCCGGCACGGGATGGACGACGTCGAGATCCTGCTCGCCGCCAACGCCGGTGCGCCGGCTCGCAGCGTGGCCCGGGCTGCGTCTGGTGGTGAGCTGTCCCGGGTGATGCTCGCGCTGGAGGTGGTCGGCGCCCGTCGTGGCATGAGTGCCGGTGGGCCCCCGACGTTCGT
>NZ_DASSMH010000048.1:0-40231 GCF_035688975.1 Intrasporangium sp.
CGGGTGTCGAAGACCTTGCTGGCGACGCCGACCCGGCCGCTCTTGAGCCGAGCTCGGAAGCGGCCGTTGGGCATCTTGCTGATGCTCATGCCGCCATCCGTTCCAGCCACTTGGTCACGTCCTCGGGCCGCTAGTGCCCAGCGCCGGTAGTTCGTTGTAGAAGTCGTGCGAGTGAGTCGAGGATCGGTTCAGCGGTCTTGGTCCAGGGTCAGTGAATGCCCATCGACGCGCCCCACGCCAGTCCAGTTTGTGGCTGGCCGCCTGCCTGGCCGTCATCCTTGATGAAGCCGCAGCGACGGCAGTGGCGGCTGACGTACTTGCGGTCCTCCGGGTTGTCGTGTACGAGCACGTAGGCGTGCAGGTGCAGCCGGCACCGCAGCGGCACGGCGCCCGCGCCTGCGTTGACGACCACCCGCCGCAACTCGACGACGTGGATGAGTACGCTCCACGCGTAGCCGAGGGCCTCCTCCGGCTCGGCCGCGAGATCGGCGCGCCACTCGGCGAGGTATCGCCCACGGCTGGCGCGCGGCAGCAGCACCGCCGTCAGACGACACAGCAGGCCGGCGAACGCTGAGGGCGCCGCGCGCCCGCGCGCGCTCATGAGAACCCCACGGCCCCGGGAGCCGGCCGCAAGACCGAGCGTCGCTTCTCCCGCGCCCGGGCGACTCTCGCGAGAGCCGCCTCGGCCAACTCCACTCCCTCTCCCGTGAGCCGGTAGTACCGGCGTTGCGGCCGCCCGACGGCGGCAGGGTCAACGTCCTCCCAGCCGCTCTCAAGCCAGCCCAGACCCTCGAACCGAGCGAGGATCGGAAACACCGTC
This sequence comes from Intrasporangium sp., assembly GCF_035688975.1. Taxonomy (GTDB): domain Bacteria; phylum Actinomycetota; class Actinomycetes; order Actinomycetales; family Dermatophilaceae; genus CALMNV01. The sequence continues at coordinate 821 of NZ_DASSMH010000048.1, forward strand.
CCGCTCGGCAGCCCAGTGAGCGCCATGATCTCCAGCCCATACCGCACGCTTGACGCGTCGGCGACGAAGGTTTGGAGCACCTCGACCGTGGTGACGGTCATTCGCGGTTCGCCATTCATAGCAGAAGTCTACATAGGGCTGAGCGGCATGTCGATGATTGTCTGTACTGGTTCAAGCGCGCCTGCGGCGCGAAGAATTGCGGGACCCCGCGATGGGGACCACGCGCTCCGGCGCTGGCGCGCCGACACGCACCCCACGCTTCCACGAGGACATAGGGCGGCGCACGGCCTGTCGCCAGCCGTCTCGATGGCCGGCTGGACGAGCCGTGGCCGGGACTCACGCGCCTGGACGAGGGACGCCCCAGCCGTCGCCGGCACTGGCATCGTCCCATGGTGGACCACTGCCCACCTCGAGCGCCCGGGGCAGTCGACTGCCCGCGTCGCTGGGCCAGCGAAGCGCTTTCTGCGCCGCACCACCCAGCCCTGTCCGTTCCGGTCGATACCAGCGCCAACCCGCGGGGCTGATTCGTGTCCCCCTGTGTCCCCCGCGCCCCAAAACGCCCGTCCTCCAAGGGCGCTAAGGAAACGCATGCACCGCACCAGGACGAGCACCACAACGGCCCCGCACCTGTTCGCAATGAGAAGGTCAGGGTTCGAATCCCCTCAGCTCCACTCACTGGCACCCTGTCTGACCTGCGGAATCGTCCCAGGATCGACAGGGTGTCTTGCTACGTTCCCGGCGATGCGATCACCACGCCAGAAGGGACGTCGGGCGCCCATTCCATACGCGCCCGCCCGGATACTCGGAGGTCCGCCACCGAGGCCCGCCTGGGTCGCGCACGTGGTCGAGTTTCTCCGCGTCATCAAGGTCGCCTGTGCCGTCGACATCGCCGCGCTCGGGTTCAGGCGTGGGCCGCCTCGTGGACGAGGATGGCGATCTGGACCCGGTTGGTGACGGCGAGCTTGCTGAGCAGTCGGGATACGTGGGCCTTGACGGTCGCTTCGCTCATGAACAGCGCCGCAGCGATCTCGGCGTTGGAGGAGCCAGCACCGACCGCGGTGGCAACTTCCCATTCGCGTCTGGTGAGGCCCGCCATGCGTTGCGCGGCGAACCGGTGTCGGTCGGACGCTGCGGTGTCCTTGAAGTGTGCGAGCAGCGTCCGGGTGACTGACGGGGAGACGATGGCGTCTCCGGCTGCCACGACCCGGACCGCGGTGATGATGTCGGCCGGTGGCGTGTCCTTCACCAGGAACCCGCTGGCTCCGGCGCGGAGCGCGGCGACCACCTGCTCGTCAGCTTGGAATGTGGTCAGCACGATGACGTGAGGAGGCGCGGCCAGTCGGCGCAGCGCCGCAGTGGCGGTGATGCCGTCCGTGTGTGGCATGCGGATGTCCATGAGCACCACATCGGGGCGGTGCTGTTGCACAGCAGTCATGGCGTCGGCGCCGTCCTCGGCCTCCGCGACGACATCGATGTCGTCGGCCGACGACAGGATGACGCGCAGGCCAGCGCGCACCAGAGCGTCGTCGTCGACGAGCAGCACCTTTACGTTCGCCATGTCAGCTCGGCTTCCACCACGAAGTCGCCAAAACTGTCCGGGCCCACCGTCAGTATGCCGCCTGCCAACGCGACTCGTTCCCGGAGCCCGAGGAGCCCCACACCCGCGCCTGGCAGGGAGGCCCCAGTTGACGTCCGCACCGGGCGCCCGTTGCGGACGCTGACGTTCAACCGCCCGGGCGCGGTTGCGGTGATGTGCACCCGCACGAAGGCTCCGTGAGCGTGCTTGGCGGCGTTCGTCAGCCCCTCTTGCACGATGCGGTAGGCGTCGCGGGCCACTGCGGGCGGCACGTCCCCGCGCGCTTGGACGTCCATGTGTAGATCGATGTGGGTGCCCGCGTCACGTCGCTCTTGGACCAGGCGGTCGATGTCCGACAGGACCGGTTGCGGGGCCAGCGGGTCTGGTTCGGGTCCGTTGTTCTCGCGAAGCAGCCCGATCACGCTGCGCAGCTCCTCCAGTGCTTGGCGTGCCGTCGCTCGCAGGAGCGCCGCGGTTTTCTGCACCTGCTCGGCAGGCAGGTCGGGACGCACCTCCAGCCCTCCGGCGTGCAGCGCCAGAAGCGAGATCCGGTGGGCGAGGACGTCGTGCATCTCACGCGCGATCCTCGTTCTCTCGGCCACCCGCGCCTGCTCCTGGCGCAGCTCCTGGTCGGCCTCAGCTCGCAGCGCCCGTTCGCGCAGTGACAGCAGCAGCTGCCGCCGGGCGCGGATGAACATGCCCCACCCGGTGGCGGCCAACGCCAACGGCATGACCAGCGCCACCACCGACACCGGGCCGGTCGTGGGGCTGTAGGCCGCGTACACGAGTACCGATGGCACCCACAGCACCGTCACCAGGACGGCAGGGCGGGCGGGTCGGTGCACGGCCAACGACGACAAGGCAAGCAGGCCGGCAGGAGTTGCGGAACTCGACACCGTCCCGAACACCGTGCAGGCCACCGCCACACTGACCGGGAAGCGTCGACGCCACCACAGGGACAGACAGGCAAGGGCACCCGCGATGACGTCGACGCTGATCGCGGTGGCTGACCAAGGATCGGGGTTGTCGTGCAGCTCAGGGCTGACGAACAACGCACCCAGCACCACCGCCAGGACGAACGCGAGGGCGTCCACGGCCCGCTCCCGCCCGGCGTGGCTTCGGGCCCATTCCGGTGAGGGCAGGTCGACGTATGCCGCTGGCCCCGCCAGCGCGACCCACGACAGCTGCAGCCGGGACATGACCTCACCGTAGACCTGCCCACAGGGAGCAGGACATCAACGAAAGTCGCGGACGTCGGTCCGAAAGTCGGTGTCAGGGGCGCGCTGGGGGCAGCACATCGACCCGTGCGCCGTGAACCCAGGGCCGATGTGTGCACCCGGCCCGGCAGACCACTGTGGAGCCACCGGCAGATCCGGCCGGACCCCACAGAACGAACCCTCGAAAGGGGCCGCCGTCATGAACATCCTCCAGCAACGACGAGGCACACCCGTCCAGCCGCGCCCAGGCCACGGCACCGCACCCGACTCGGACCGCTTGCCGACGTGGCGACTCAACCTCATGCGCGTCGGCTACTTCGAAATGGGCGTCGGCCTCGCCATCTACAAGTGGCCCGAGCTCATCTCCCACGACCCGTGGGAGCTGAAGCAGGGCACCGTCGTCACCATGCTCGTGGCAATGTCGGTCCTTGCCCTGTTCGGGCTGCGCTACCCGCAGCGGATGCTTCCCATTCTCCTCTTCGAGGTGGGCTGGAAGCTGCTGTGGTTGGGGGTCGTGGCCCTGCCCTTGTGGCTCGACGGCAACCTGACCGGAGCCACTCGCGAACAGGTCACCACGGTCCTGTGGGTCGCTGTCGTCATCGCCGTCATCCCGTGGCGCCACGTCGTCCGGCAGTACACCACGACCCGTGGCGACCGGTGGCGCTGACATGAGCAAGATCATCACCACCAACGTGACCATCAACGCCGCAGTCGACGCCGTCTGGCAGGCCCTGACCGACCTGGACGGGTACCGCCGGTGGAACCCCTTCATCACCGCAGCAGCCGGCACCTTCGGCGTCGGAGAACGGCTCGACCTCACCATGCACCCACCCGGCGGCCGCGCCATGAACTTCCGCCCCTGGGTCACCGCTGTCGAGCACCACCGCTACATCGAGTGGCTGGGCCGACTAGGGATGCCAGGCATCTTCGACGGACGGCACAGCTTCACCCTCACCGCCACCGCGAGCGGGCGCACCCTGCTACAACAGTCCGAAACCTTCTCCGGTGCACTCATCCCCTTCAGCGGATCCCTCCTCACCCGCACCCGCGCCGGGTTCCAGGCGATGAACGAGGCGCTCGCCCACGAGGCGAACTGTCTCAGCACCCACCGCCCCGACCCGGTCGACTGACACCCGCCCGAGACCCACGGGCCGCGGGCCGCCACCAGGTGGCAGCTCGCGGCCCAGCGTGGGTTTGGCTGGATCAGCCAGCCCAGGGGTCATAGTGGAGGTCCCATTGGAGCACTGCCAGTGTTGGGCGGGACGCCCTTGCTGATCCGCTTCCCGCACAGGTCACATTCCTTGATCGCCATGCTGCGTTGGTGGTCCCACTTGTCTGCCCACCGGTGCCGCCCCACGCGGCACCAGATCCGCTTGTCCATGTCCCCACGTTGGCGCGCACCGTGCCGGGAAGCAAGAGCTCGAGTTGGCCATCGATGCCAAGTCGGACCCCGACATCGGGTGGTGGCCGTCGTGTGCGGGCGGGGGCCAGGTGCCGGATGGCGCGATGATCGTGCTGACGATGTCGCTGTAGTCGCCGGACGCTGCGGTGCCCGGTTCGACGGGGGCGTCGAAGTCGGCGGGGGAGGTGGACTGGACGACCACCACCAACCGGCGGTCTGGCCCCACCTCGGTGAGCTGGCACCACCTCGGTGAGCTGGCCGGCGTAGCCGCGCGCGGCATAGCCCGGGTGTCCGTCAGCGGTGGTGATCCAGAGCCTGTCGCCATATCCGGGGGCATGGCGAACGGCCCGGACTGGGCTGAGTCACGTCCGGGCCACACGCTTGTGAGCCGGTGTCAGGTGGCGCCGTTCACCGCACCGTGAACCCTGCCGGGACGATCGTCCCGATGGAGAGGGCGCCGTCCGGGGTCCGTGTCGACCGTGTTGACCAGCACGGTGACCGTCTGGCCCACGGTGGGAGGCTCTCCGCCCGAGGTGGCGAGTGCGCCGCACCACTGGTCCCCGCCTGACTCCTGCGTCACACAGAACTTCGAACCGTTCGCGTTGACGAGTGCGACCGTGCCGTGCAGGACGTCCGGCCCGCTGTTGAGGGCGCGCCAGCTGGCGAAGCCCGCGAGAGCTGCGAACACGACGACTGCCGCGATCACCGCGCGAGCGCGGACGCCCTTCCGTTCAGCGGCCAGTTGAGCCGCCATGTCATCGCCACCTTCAAAGTGCCGTTGGAGGAGTAGCCCGGGCTGGTCTTGACGACCGAGATCGAGTGGGCGCCGACGTAGTCGTTCGACGTGCCGCCCCAGTAGGACCCGTAGCCGCGGTTCGAGTCGCTGAACGACGGGCCGAACTTGTCCGGACAGACGGTGCCGGAGTAGGACGCGCTGACACCGGTCTTCGGTCGGTTGCGCCGAGCGTGAACGTGCGGCAGTCACCAGTCGACTGCGTCTGCAGCCGTGGGCGGTCTGGTCGCCCCCGTTCGCGCTCACGTCGGTGCACCACGAGTCGTATGCGGTCGCCGCGGCGAGGGCAGTGAGCGCGGTGGTTGATGCCTTGTGGCCTGGGGTAGAGGCACCCTTGGGTCCGGCCAGCTGCAGGGAGCGCGAGGAGAACGCCGCGGGATCGCCGGCCAGAACGCGCAGCGCCTGCGACTTGCTCGGGTTGGACGCGGGGTCCATGTCGCCGAACTGGGCCATGGCCTCCTCGTAGCTGATGCCGCTCTCCATGGCGTCGGTGGTGACCGAGCGCCCGGACGCCTTGTAGGCGCGCGCGACGGACTGCGGGTCGACGGTGGAGTCATCAGGAGGCGTAACCGCGACTTCCGCCGCTCCTGCGCGGGTGCCGTCGTGGGCGGCTGCGCCGTAGCGAAACGTTGCGTTCACGACCGAGCCTGGCGCGGCCGTCGTCGTCACGCTGTTGCCCGCCGAGGTGATCGTCACGCGCGTCCGTCCCCTGCCCGTGGGGACCTGCTTGACGGTGCCATGTCCCCTGCTGAGGTCCCCCTGTGAGACCTGCTGGTGTGAGCGTGATCCTCCGCGGTGCCGGCTGCCTCCCGAACCGCACTTCCTTACCAAGGATTTACTCTGCGACAGGCCGGGAGGAGAAGCGCCCGGCCACGTCACACTCGGAGCATGTCCACGCCCGTGGTGACACGCGCGCCACGCCAGACCCGACCGCACAGAACGCCTCGCGCTCATGAGTACCGACGCGACTCGACCGAGAGTGCCCGGGCGGGCAGATCTTCCGGGGCCGGCTGGTCGCTGCGCTCCCGAGGGAACTGCCATGGACTCGGCGCTCCTCTTGGTGAAGCTCGACGATCGCGAGTGGTGTGCCCCGTCGGTTGGAGGCACATACGACCGGCTTGAAGTTCCTGGGCCAACTGGTCGCATACACGCTGAGGCTTGGTTCCTCGAGGAGTGAGCGTGAAGTGCGCTCGCTCGTGCGGCGAAGAGTTACCACCTCTGCACGAGAGGCCTGACACGCTCACGACCGGCGCGCGGGCCGACGCCCTCGACCAGGGCGGCTCGCCATGACCACCGACGCCGCCAAGTGGTCCCATGCCCGTGGCAACGAGCTGGTCCCATCCCGCTGGCAACCGAAAAGCGACAAGCCGTCAGCTGGCAAGCGCAGGGGTGGCCGCACGGAGCTTGCAGGTGGTCGCGAGCCCTGGCGTCGCGGACAAGCTCGACAGCGTACCCGTGCCAGCCGAAGAGCTTGCCTGGCAGCGCGACGTCAACCATCGCCGCACACTTGTGGTTGATCCGATCGGTGGTGAAAGTCCCGGCCGAGCAGGTCCGGGGCCCGCCACCGGCCCTTGCCGGGTCGCGTCATCCCCCGGCGGCGCCGGGACGGCCCGCCGATCAGTCGGGGCCGGCGCATGGCGAGGTCAGCGGTCGATCATCCGTTGCATGGCCTCCGGGTATCGGTCGCCGTGGACCTGCACGCTGGATGACGCCGCGTCGAGCTCTGCCAGGTCCTGCGGGCTCAGCTTCAGATCTGCTGCTGCCAGGTTCTCGTCGAGGCGCTCGAGCCTTCTGGTCCCGGGGATCGGCACGATCCACGGTCTCTGCGCGAGGAGCCAGGCCAAGGCAACCTGCCCGACGGTGGCCTGCTTGCGCTCGGCGACCGTCTTGATGAGGTCGACGAGAGCGAGGTTGGCCTTCAGTGCCTCGCGCTCGAAGCGCGGGAGGGAGGCTCGGACGTCTCCCTCGCCGAACTCCGTGTCCGCCGTCACGTGGCCGGTCAGGAAGCCGCGCCCGAGAGGACTGAACGGCACGAAGCCGATGCCGAGCTCCTCCAGGGCGGGCAGGATCGCCTCCTCCGGCTCACGCCAGAAGAGGGAGTACTCGCTCTGCAGCGCCGTGACCGGCTGCACCGCGTGGGCGCGGCGGAAGGTCTCGACCCCGGCCTCGGACAGGCCGAAGTGGTGCACCTTGCCTGCCTCGATGAGCTCCTTGACGGTGCCGGCGACCTCCTCGATGGGGACGTCGGGGTCGACCCGGTGCTGGTAGAGCAGGTCGATGGCATCGGTGCGCAGGCGCCGCAGCGAGCCATCCACCGCCGCCCGGATGCGCTCAGGTCGGCTGGTGACACCGGTCTGCGTGCCGTCCTCGTCCAGGGCGAAGCCGAACTTGGTGGCGATGACGACGTCGTCGCGCACCGGTTGCAGCGCCTCGCCGACCAGCTCCTCGTTGTGGAACGGCCCGTAGACCTCAGCGGTGTCGAAGAAGGTGACGCCCCGGTCGACCGCAGCGCGGAGGAACGTGATCATCTCCTCCCGCGGCGGCCGCGGACCGAACGACTGGCTCATGCCCATGCAGCCAAGGCCGAGAGCGGAAACCTGAAGGCCTCGAGCGGCGGGAGTGCCGAGGGTGCGTGTCTGCATTGCTGTTTCTCCTTGTTGAGGATTCGTTGTCAGGGCTGTCGAGCCGCGGCTGACGCCGGGCGCAAGGCTCACGGTTGGCTGAGCGTGAGCAGGATCTGATGGCGCGGCGCTGGTCTGTGGCGGCGGGTGATCCTCGAACTTCTCGTCCAGCGGGACGCCGACGGCCTCGATGCGCGACCTCCATGGGGCCCCTGCGCTGGAAGATCGCTGCCTTCATAGGCGCTGCTCGCTTTCGTCCGTTGCGTCGGTAGACGTTGGCGGTGTGCGTCGACGGCTCAGCTTGGGGCCGTCCTGCGCGTCGGGTTGACGGAGGTCGTGACGGGGTGACGCCGCTGGCGGGGAGCGATCACGGCCACGACGACGAGCAGACACACTGCCAAGAGGCCGGCGCCCCAACCCAGCGCGATCGACACTTGGGCAACCACGTCGCCGGCGCCGGCCGACACGGCAACCAGTAGGGCCAGGCCGGTGGCCATGCCCAGCTGGTGGGCGGTGTTGACCAGACCACTGGCTGCTCCCGCGTCCTCGCGGCGAACCCCGGCGATGCCGAAGCTGGTCAGCGGGGCGAACGCGAGGCCCTGGCCGGCGCCGATCAGCACCATCGGAAGCCCCACCCCCGTCAGATACGCCGTGGAGCCCTCGACCTGCGCGAGCCACGCCATGCCCGCAAGCGTCAGCGCGACCCCCGCTACCAGGGTACGTGCCTCACCGAGTCGGCGAGCGATCCGCGGCAGCACGGTGGCGACGGCGAAGTTGACGACCGTCATCGGTAGGAACCCCAACCCTGCCTGGAACGGGGTGAACCCGAGCCCCACCTGCATCAGCTGGGTGGTGAAGAAGAAGAAACCCATCATCGCGCCGAGATACAGCGCCCGGGCCGCGTACGCGCCCCACCGTCGGCGATCGCCGAAGAGCTGCAAGGGCATGATCGGTTGCCCGGCGCCGCGCTCGTGGAGCACCAGACCGATCAGGACGACTGCGGCTGCCACCAGCGAGATGAGGACGACCGGGTCGGCCCACCCCCGGTCGGCGGACTCGATGATGCCGAACACCAAGGCGCCGACACCGACGGTTGCACCCAGCGCGCCGGGCAGGTCGAACCGGCCGGGCTGCGGGCGGCTGGTGGGCAGGTATCGCGGCGCCAGGACCGCCATGGCTATGCCGATGGGAACGTTGATGAAGAACCCGGCCCGCCAGGAGATCCACTGGGCAGCCGCGCCCCCGACGAGCAGGCCGAGGCTGGCGCCGATCCCGGCGGTCGCGGCATACCAAGCCACGGCCCGCGAACGCGGCCGGCCCTCCGCGAAGCTCGCGGTCAGCAGCGACAGCGCCGAGGGCGCCACCACGGCGGCGCCAACGCCCTGCACGGCCCGGGCCGCGATCAGCCACCATCCGGTGGGCGCTACCCCGATGAGGAAGGACGCCCCGACGAAGACGGCCAGGCCGGCCACGAACACGCGGCGTCGCCCGAGGATGTCGCCCAGGCGCGCCCCGAGCAGCAGCAGCCCGCCGAAGACAAGCGTGTAGGCGTCCTGCACCCACGACAACCCGGCCGCGTCGAGGTCCATGGCGGAGGCGATGGACGGCAGGCCGGTGAAGATCACGGAGTTGTCCAGCAGGATCAGGAAGTAGCTGACCAGGATGATCGCCAAGATGGCGCGCGGGTGCGCCGGGCCTCGGTCCTGGTCGCGGGACCCGACCGTGGGAGCAGCGCTGCCTGCCGGTTCCGAATTGGTCATGGGTCTGTTCATGCACCTAGACAACCCCGCGTCCCAGCCGGCGTAACAGGCCCTGTTGTGAGGGGTACTGGCAGGGACTCCCACATCCGAGCCAGCGACGTAGCGTTGGAGGCATGACCGCCCAGAACGACCCGACCAGGAACGACCTGAAGGAGTTCCTCACCACTCGCCGGGCCAAGATCACCCCTGAGCAGTCAGGACTGCCCGTGTACGGCGCGAACCGGCGGGTCACCGGTCTGCGCCGCGAGGAGGTCGCGCTGCTCGCGGGGATCAGCGTCGAGTACTACACCAGGCTCGAGCGGGGGAGCGTCGGCAGCGTCTCCGATGGTGTCCTGGACGGGCTCGTCCACGCGCTCCGGCTCGACGAAGCCGAGCGCGACCACCTCTACCGGCTCGTGCGCACCGCCGGCAGCCCGGCCCGCCGCAGCGCGCGTCGCGCCCCCGCCCGGAACCGGGTCCGGCCCACGATCCAGCGGATCCTCGACCAGATGCCCATGCCGGCATACCTGCGCAACGGCTGCTTCGACGTCCTCGCCGCCAACGACCTCGGTCGTGCGCTCTACTCCCCGCTCTACGAGCAGGCCGTCGCGCACGCTCCCGGACAGCCGCCCAACAGCGCCCGGTTCCTCTTCCTCGACCCGAAGGCGTCCGAGTTCTTCGTCGACTACGACCAGGCCGCCAACGACTGCGTCGCGTTCCTGCGCGCCGAGGCAGGCCGCGATCCCTACGACAAGAACCTGTCCGACCTCGTCGGTGAGCTGTCCACCCGCTGCGAGGACTTCCGACGACGGTGGGCCGCCCACGACGTCCGCTACCACCGCACCGGCCGCAAACGCTTCCACCACCCGATCGTCGGGGACCTCGAGCTCGACTACGAAGCGTTCGAGCTGCCCGGAGATCCCGGCCAGCGCGTCAACGTCTACACCGCCCCACCCGCCTCCTCGTCGGAGGAGGCCATGAGCCTTCTTGCCAGCTGGACGGCCCGGGAACCGTCGACCATGGCACGGGAGGACACCGGCGAGCTCACCGGTCTGCCGACCCAACACCGACGCCACGGCAACGTGGCCGCCGACGACAAGAAGGCCACGCCATGAGCACCTGGACACCGGCACAACTCGCTGACCTGCGTCAGGCAGAGGAGATCTGCGTCGCTCCCGCGCGGGACGACGGGCGCCAGCTCCGCGAGCGCATCATCTGGGTCGTCACCAGCCCCGCCGGGCAGGGCCCGCACGACGCTACCAGTGACGGCCGCGTCTTCGTGCGCTCGACCAACGGGCCGACCGCGTCCTGGTTCCGCGCGGCCAGGCGCAGCCGACGCGGCCACATCACCACACCCGCCGGCACCATCGACGTCACCTTCGATCCCGTCGACGCCGCCGACCTTGCGAGGGTGGACGAGGCCTACCGGGCGAAGTACGGCCGCCGCTACCGCTCCATCGTCGAGCACCTCCTCGGCCCGGGGCCGAGACAAGCGACGCTCGAGCTGCACCCGACCATCGAGGGACGCGAGCCCCTGACCGCGCCCGACGAGTTGACTGATTGACAGAGCCGCGAAGCCATACGACACGCCTGACGGCGCACAGTGCCTCGACCCGATCTTCCTGGCGGTACACAGCGGCGAGAGCCGACGCCACCCTGGACCGGTGACGGGTCAGGTCACCCCGGCCGGAGCGTTCTCCCGGGTGGCTGCCCACGAGGCCAGCAGGGCTAGGGCTTGGGCGGTGGGCGATCCCGGCTCCGCGGTGAAGATGGTCATGCTCAGGCCGGGCTCGGATCGCAGGTCCATGGTTTCGTAGGCGAGGTCGAGGTGGCCGACGATGTGGTGGCGGTACTGCTTGGTGCCGCCAGCGTGGATGCGAACATTGTGGGACCCCCAGCGGCGCCGGAAATCATCACTGCGAGTGGACAGCTCGCCGACCAGGTCCTGGAGCGCCCTGTCGTGCGGGTCCTGGCCCGCAGCGGTCCGCAGGTTGGCGACCGTGACGTCGGCGGTGTGCTCCCAGTCGGGGTACAACCGGTGAGCGGCGGCGTCGAGGAACGCGAACCGCGCCAGGTTGGGCACGCGGGTCGGGTCGGCGTACACGTCGGCGTAGAGCGCCCGGCCGAGGTGGTTGGCCGCGAGCAGGTCGGACCTGTTGTTCCCGACGATCGCCGGTCCGGTGGTGATGCAGTCCAGCGCCCACTGCAGGCTCGGCCGCGCCGCCCACTGCGCCTGGCTCCGTCGGCGGGGACGCATGGCGGCCGCGGTGCCGTCGGCGGCCTGTGCGAGCAGGAACAGGTGGCGCCGTTCGGCGTCGTCGAGCTGCAGGGCCCGGGCGATCGCGTCGAGCACGCTGGCAGAGACGCCGCCGAGTGCGCCGCGCTCGAGTTTCGCGTAGTACTCGACACTCACCCCGGCCAGCGCAGCCACCTCGCTGCGGCGCAGCCCGGGGACGCGGCGCTGCCCGCCTTGAGGCACACGGGCCTGCTCAGGCGCGATCTTGGCTCGCCGCGAGGTCAGGAACTCGCGGACTTCGGCACGGTTGTCCACGCCGACCACGGTACGACCGCAGCCGATGACGAGCGATGCTCTGTCAGTACACCCATCAACAGTGACTTTTCCGGGCCCCGCGGGGGCGGTCTCCTTGAGGGCATGAACCTTGCAGTCCCACTGGGCTCCCGCCTCCGGGCGGCCGCGGCATTGGTCCCCGCCACACTCGCGGTCATGCTGGCGTGCTGGTCGCCCGGCGGCCGAGTCGACCCACCGGTGCCCGCCGAGCAAGCCTCCGCAACCACGACGACCGCGCCCAACCATGCCGGCGCTTCGGGACTCGTGCTCCTGCGCGTCCCTGACGGGACGGCGACGGTCACACTGGACGACACCCCGGCGGCGCAAGCGTTCGCCGCCCAGCTCCCGCTGCGGCTGACGCTGCGGGACCCGATGGGGCAGGCGAAGTCCGGGCAGCTGCCGTCGTCGATCGACGTCACCGGCGCCCGGCCGGTGTTCCACCCCCGGGTGGGCGAGCTGTACTACTGGGCACCGAGCCATTCGGTCGCGATCTTCTGCGACGACCTCGGCCAGTCCGTCCCTCCGCCCGGCCTCGTCCGTCTCGGCGTCGTGGAGAGCGGCCTTGCCTCGATCGGCACCGCCGGGAACCGCTTCCCCGTCCAGATCGGCGCTGGCTGACGGAGATGCCGACCGCTTGGCAGGGAGCCGAGCAGGGTACGGCAGCGGGAGCAACGAGCCCGCGACCCGAGGAGTGCGACGTGAAGGCAGTGACCTGGCAGGGCATCCACGACATGCGCGTCATCGACGTGCCAGACCCCCGGATCGAGGAGCCGACCGACGCGGTCATCAAGGTCACCTCGACCGGGCTCTGCGGCTCGGACCTGCACCTCTACGAGGCCCTGGCGGCCTTCATGGAGCCGGGTGACGTCGTCGGTCACGAGCCGATGGGCATCGTCCAGGAGGTGGGCAGCGCCGTGTCCAACCTCGAGGTCGGCGACCGCGTCGTCGTGCCGTTCAACGTCTGCTGCGGCTCGTGCTGGACGTGCGGCCAGAAGCTCTACAGCCAGTGCGAGACGACGCAGAACCACGAGCACGGCACGGGCGCAAGCCTCTTCGGCTACAGCAAGCTCTACGGCCAGGTGCCCGGCGGCCAGGCCGAGTACCTCCGGGTGCCCTTCGCCGACTTCCTCCCGGTCAAGGTGCCCGAGGGCCCGTCGGACGACCGGTTCCTCTTCCTCTCCGACGTCCTGCCCACCGCGTGGCAGGCCCTCAAGTATGCCGCCGTGCCCGAGGGCGGCACGCTGCTCGTCCTCGGCGCCGGCCCCATCGGCGACATGACTGCGCGGATGGCCTTGCGGGAGGGCCACCGCGTCATCTCGGTGGACCTCGTGCGCGAGCGGCTGGCACGCGTGCAGGCCAGGGGCGCCGAGGTCCTCGACCTCGACGAGGCCGAGAAGGGCGACGGCGTTGCGGCCGCCGTCCGGGACCTCACCGACGGCCGCGGCCCGGACGCCGTGATCGAGGCCGTCGGGATGGAGGCGCATGGATCGCCTGTCGCGACGACGATGCAGAAGATGGCGACCCTGCTGCCCGACGCACTGGCCGAGCCACTGCTGAAGAAGGCCGGAGTCGACCGCCTGGCGGCGCTCTACACGGCGATCGACGCGGTGCGCCGCGGCGGCACCATCTCGATCGTGGGCGTCTACGGCGGCGCGATGGACCCGCTGCCGATGTTCCAAATGTTCGACAAGCAGGTGCAGCTGCGGATGGGCCAGGCCAACGTGCGCGCGTGGACCGACGAGCTGCTCGGCATGCTGACCGACGACGACCCCTTCGGCGTCGACTCGTTCGCCACGCACCACCTGCCGCTGGAGGAGGCGCCGGGCGCCTACGAGCGCTTCCAGAAGAAGGAGGAGGGCGTCGTCAAGGTGGTCTTCCGGCCCTGACCGCGTGGGCGGGCCGAACCGCCGGGCCGCACCCCCCGCCGTCAGCCGAGCAGGCTCGCGACCAGGTCCGCGTACTGGATGAGGTGGCGGTCGCCGAGGAAGCGGGCCCGGACGCGCTCGTGCGCGTGCTCTCCCAGCTGGTGCGCGAGCGGGGGGTCGTCGAGCAGGCGCTGCAGCAGCCCGGCGAAGGCGTCGAGGTCTCGCGGGTCGTCGAGCAGCAGGCCGCTCTCGCCGTGGACGACCTGGTCCTGGATGCCGCCGACCGCGGACGCCACGACCGGCCTGCCCTTCCACATCGGCTCGGTCACGGTCAGCCCGAAACCCTCTTCGAGGCTCTTCTGCACCACGACGGCGGCGTGCCGCTGGAGGGCGTTGACGACGTGGGCGTTCTCGTCGATGTCGTCCATTGGCAGGCTGCAGAGGTGCAGCCTGCGTCGGGCCGCCTCGGGCTGGGACCGCCACAGGTCTAGGCACTCCTGCACGACCTCGGCCCCCTCCGGGTCGTCGCTGACGCCCGACCCATCCGGGCCGGCGAGGAGCAAATGCACGTCGTCCGGCAGCCCGGGCAGGTGGGTCGCGAATGCCGTGAGCACGCCGGCCATGTCCTTGAGCCGGTCCCAGCGGCTGACCTGCAGGACCATCCGCGCCTCCCCGGGCACCGGACCGCCCACGACGACGTCGTGGTGTCGCCGCACCGACCCCAGGGTGCCGTCACGTCGGACGAAGTCGACGTGGGCGTGACCCGGCGCCAGCCCGACGAGGTCCCACCGCCGCAGCGTGGCCGCGACGTCGGCGGGCGGCAGGAAGCGGTTCTTGGCGCTGAACGGGTCGAGGGACGGCGGGATGAGCCACACCCGCGCCGGGTCCACCCACCCGGGGACGAACTGCTGCCGCGAGAAGATGAGGGCGTCGGCCTGCTCGACGTGCGGCCGCAGGAAGCCCCAGGCCGCCGCGGACTGGGCGTTGGTGTCGTCCCGGCCGACGTGGCAGCGCCAGACGACGTGGGCGCCGAGTCGCCGGAGGCCGGCCACGAGGCCAGCCGTCTGCGGGTCGTGCAGGATCACGACGTCGCCCGCGCGCACGCACCCGGCGAGGCTGCGCAGGTTGTCCTCGCTGACCTGGGCGTAGACCTGCAGGCCGTCCTCCAGCGGCGGGGCGTCTCCGGAGCCGGATCCGTGGAGCAGGTTGTGCAGCTGCTTGGTGAGGCGGAAGAACTCCGGGGTGGCGTCGAGCACGAGCCACCGGGTGTCGACGCCGGCGCCTCGGGTGTAGGACAGCAGCGCCTGGAGCATCTCGGCGACGCCGCCTCCCGACGCCGTGGAGCTGACGTTCCACACCGTGCGCCCCGCGAGCAGGTGCGCGGCCCGCGCTGCGGCGGCACGTAGCGACGTGGCCCGCTCGGCGTCGAGGATCGTGGCGAGCCTGTCGAGCGGGATGGCGTCGATGCCGACCTGCTGCATGGCCCGATGCTCACACGTCGGCGCTCGCGGCGGCGGGCCAACGCGCAAATCGGTGGGTACCCTCGCCCGGTGAGCCACTACTACGTCGGGGTGTCCGGCTGGCGGTACGCGCGGTGGCGCGGCGACTTCTACCCGCGCGGGCTCCCCCAGCGGCTCGAGCTCACCTACGCCGCGGAGCGGATGACGTCGATCGAGATCAACGGCTCGTTCTACTCGCTGCAGCGGCCCAGCTCGTATGCCGCCTGGCGGGCCGCGACTCCCGACGAGTGCGTCTTCGCCGTCAAGGGCGGCCGGTTCATCACCCACATGAAGAAGCTGGCCGGCGTCGAAGCACCGCTCGCCAACTTCTTCGCCTCCGGCGTGCTCGCCCTCGGCCCGAAGCTCGGCCCGATCCTGTGGCAGCTGCCCGAGCGGCTTCCCTACGACAGGGAGCGGATGAGCCGCTTCTTCGACCTGCTGCCGCGCACGACGCAGCAGGCCGCTGCGCTCGCGAGCGGGCACGACGACAAGCTGCGCGAGGACCGCGTGCTCACGACGTGCGACGTGGACCAGCCGGTGCGGCACGCGCTCGAGCCGCGGCACCCCAGCTTCGACACCGACGAGGCCCGGGCCCTGCTGGCGCGGCACGGCATCTGCATGGTCGTGGCGGACAGCGCCGGCCGGTGGCCGCAGATGCGGGACGCGACGAGCGACTTCCGCTACGTCCGCCTCCACGGGGAGACCGAGCTCTATGCGAGCGGCTACCCACCGGAGTCCCTCGACCGCTGGGCGGACCAGTGCCGCCAGTGGCTCGCCGAGGGCCACGACGTGCACGTCTACTTCGACAACGATGCCAAGGGGCACGCCCCGCACGACGCCGTCGCGCTGTGCGAGCGGCTCCGGGGCTGAGCGGCATACGCGGCGGCGGCTCCGAGGCTGGGTGGCATCCGGGCCAGGCCTACAGCTGCCGGCGCACCCCCGCCTCGTGAGCCACGTCCCGCACCTCGTCCGCGAGGCCGCCCGTCATGACGTCGGCGCCCGCGCCACGGCGGAGGACCGGCAGGACCGTGCGGCCCGAGGCGTCCTCCAGCTCGAGCGCGAGCGCGGCATAGAGGGCAAAGAGGCCGAGCGCGAGACCGACCCAGCCGGCGGCGGTGCGCCACCCCGCGGACGCGGTCAGGTGGGCGAGGCCCGTGACGGCGAAGCGCAAGGCGCTCAGACCCATGACGCCTGCGGCGACGAGCTTGGTCGTGGCGGCGGCGGCGGGCACGAGCATCGCCAGTCCGGCCACGAGCAGGAGCGTGCCCAGCCCGGAGGAACTGGCACCAGGAGGTGAGGTCAGCGTCACCAAGGTGACCGCCGCCCACGTGCCGGCGAGCACGCCCATCCCGGTGCCCGCCACCGGGTCGCGGGCGAGGAAGCCGAAGACCGCCGCGACGAGCTGGGCGGGCACGGTGAAGACGAGCACGCCGAGGGCCACGGCATGCCCCTCGTCGGGAGGCACCCACCGCAGCTGCACGGCAGAGAAGCAGACCGTGGCCACGAGCAGGCCGATGAAGCCGAGCGGCAGCGGTGTCCCGATGGGGCGCAGGACGACGCGGGTCGTCGGCGTCGCGGCGCTCAACTGACCAGCGCCTGGGTCGAGGACTCCTTGATCTTGGAGGCCGCCCACTTCGCCTGCCGCACCGTCTGCGGATGGCACCGCTGCGCCACCTCGAGCAGGTCGGTGTGCGAGATGCCCTGCGCAGCCTGCGCGAGCATGTCCCAGTCCGCCGAGACGCCAGTGGCACTCGTGAGGACCTCGCGCAGGTCGCGCAGCATGAGCAGGGCCGGAGCCCCCGCCCGGCCGAGCAGCTCGCTGCCCTTCTCCCGCACGCGCTCCATGACGCGGGTCTCCCCCGCCGGCTCGGGGTCGAGCTCCTCGCCGTAGTCCCGGGCGATGTGCGCGATCTGCCGCACGTGATCCTGCGACCACGTCGCGAGGTCCCGACCCAGGTGGTGGAGCTCGTGGTCCGCCTTGTGCCGGTCGGCGACCTGGAGCAGCAGGTGCGCGAGCTCGTTCTCGGAGCGGTGCAGCTCGCGCAGGACGAGGCCGATCTTCATCGCGAAGCCTCCTGCGCCTGTCCGGAAAGGACCTCCTCCGCGTGCCCGGCCGGGCCGCCCCGGGTCGGCGGCGGGTCGCCCGCCACCGGTGCCGAGGCGGTCGTGGTGGGGGCGTCCGACGGACCGTCGGCCGCGCGGACCAGCCGCACCGCCGCCGCGGCCGTCTTGAAGATGGGCTGCTTGGAGCAGGCGTCCCAGTCGGTGAGGGTCAGCTCGTTGGCCGCGCGCCCCGCCCCGGCGGGCTCGTGGCCGGCATCGGTGTCCCAGTAGCCGTAGTGGAAGGGCAGGAAGAGCACCCCCGGCCGTATGCCGCTCACCCGCACCTTCGCCTCCACGCTCCCTCGCGGGGTGGACACCAGCGCGACGTCGCCCTCCCCCGCGCCGAGGGCCGCGGCGTCCGGGGCCGACAGCTCGACCCACACGTCGGGCGCGGCCGCCTGCAGCTGCGGGGAGCGCCCGGTCTTGGTGCGGGTGTGGAAGTGGTAGACGGTCCTGCCGGTGACGAGCTGGTAGGGGAAGTCGGGGCTCGGCAGCTCGTGCGGTGGCCAGTACTCGGCGGCCCTGATCAGGGCCTTGCCGTCGGGGTTGAGGGCCTTGTACTCGTCGGCGTCGAGGGGCGCGCCGGTGACGAGGTCGCGCCCGTAGTCCTCGCAGTAGTCGGGGGCGCTGAAGAACCGCCCGTCTGCGTAGAGCCGTTCCGTGCCTTCCGGGTGCTCCTCGGTGCACGGCCACTGGACGCCGCTGCCTCCGCGGAGCTTGGCGTAGGTGATGCCGGTGTAGTCGCACGGCCGGCCGCGGCTGCACTCCTTCCAGGCCTCGAAGGCGCCCTCGGCGTCCGACCACTTCACGAGCGGAGCACCGTCCTTGTCCTGCAGGCGCAGTCGCGCGGCATACTCGAGAAAGATCTCGAGGTCCGCCCTCGCCTCCCCCGGCGGCTCGACGGCCTTCTCCGACAGGTGCACGGTGCGGTCGGCGTTGGTGAAGGTCCCCGTCTTCTCCCCCCACGTCGCGGCCGGCAGGACGACGTCGGCCAGCTGCGCGGTCTCCGAGAGGAAGACGTCCTGCACCACGAGGAAGAGCCGGTCCTGCGACAGGACCGAGCGGACGCGCGCGAGCTCGGGCAGGGACACGGCCGGGTTCGTCGCCGACACCCACAGCATCCGGATCGAGCCGTCCTCGACGTAACGCATCATCTGCATCGCGTGGGTCGGCGGAGCGTAGTGCGGGATCCGCGTGGGGTCGACGTTCCACACCCGGGCGAGGTCGGCGACCTGGGCCGCGTTGGACCAGTTGCGGAAGCCCGCGAGGTCGCCGTCCGCACCTGCCTCCCGGGTGTTCTCCGCGGTCGGCTGGCCGTTCATCTGCAGCAGCCCGCAGCCCGGCCTGCCGAGCATGCCGCGCACGAGGTGCAGGTTGTTGACCTGCACGGCGGCCGCGGTCGCCTGGTGCGCCTGGTAGAAGCCTTGCAGCACGGTGGACATGAGCCGCTCGGCCGTCCCGAGCAGCCGGGCCGCCTCGCGGATCTGCTCCACGGGCACGTCGCAGATCGAGGCCGCCCGCTCCGGCGGGTAGTCCCGCACCAGCTGCACCAGGTCGCCGAAGCCGACGGTGTGCTCGTCGATGTAGGCGTGGTCGACCCAGTCCCGCTCGATGATCTCGTGGAGCAGCGCGTTGAGAAGCGCGACGTTGGTCCCGGGCCGGGGCGCGAGGTGCACCGTCGCCGACCTCGCGACGGGTGTCGCGCGAGGGTCGACGCAGACGATCGCCGGGGGGTTCGGCCCGGCGAGCCGGTCGAGCACCCGCGCCCACAGCACGGTCTGGGTCTCGGCCATGTTGTGGCCGAAGAGGGCGATGACGTCAGCGTGGTCGATGTCGGCATACGAGCCGGGCTGGCCGTCGCTCGCGAACGACGCCTTGAGGGCGCTCGCGGCCGTCGCCGTGCACAGCCGGGTGTTGCCGTCGACGTGGTTGGTGCCGAGGCCGCCGTGGGCGATGAGCCCGAGCGTGTAGTACTCCTCGAGGAAGAGCTGCCCGCTCGTGTAGAAGCCGATGGCGCTCGCTCCCTGCTCGTCGAGCAGCTCCCGGGTGCGCCGGACGACGAGGTCCATCGCCTCGTCCCAGGACGTCTCGACGAGCTCGCCTCCCCGGCGCACGAGCGGCGTCGTGAGCCGGTCGGGGGAGGCGTTGGCCTGCCAGCCGAAAAGGTCCTGGGGACCGAGCCGCCCGTGGTTGACCCGGTCCTGCGCCCGGCCCCGCACTCCGACGATGCGGCCGTCCTTGACGGCGATGTCCATCGCGTCGCCGGTTGAGTGCAGGATCGACGCGCTCTGCACCCACCGGTCGACGTCCGACTCGGTGAGGCCGTCTGCGAGGTGCAGGTCCACCCGCCGCGGCCACGTGTCGCCCGGGCCGTACGGCGTCCGCGTCCCCCAGATGTCGGCGATCCGGTCCCGACGGGTCATCTCCCACCTCCGTTGTCCTGCGCCGGGCCCCCCGGCCGGCGCGCGAGTCCGATGTCGTGGGCTGCTCCCTGCGACTCATACCCCTCTGCCGGGCACGCACACGGCACGCGGCCCATACGCTCGAGGCAGCGCCGGACGGCGGGGACGACGCGCGGCTGCGCGATCGCCCGGCTCACGGCATACGGTGTAATCCGCCGAACCTTCGACCGAGGGGGAACCTCCGTGTCCGACATCCAGCCGAGACGCTCCTACGTGCCGCCCGCCGTCCGCGCCACGAGCGAGTGGTCGTGGCGCCTGCTGCTCATCGTCGCCGGCGTCCTCGCCGCCGCCGTCGCCCTGCAGACCGTGTCCGAGATCGTCGTCCCGCTCGCCATCGCCGTCCTGCTCGCCGCGATGCTGGCGCCGATCACGCAGCGCCTCGCGCGGGTCATGCCAGCCGGAGCCGCCGCGGGGCTCACCGTCCTCGGCACGATCCTGCTCGTCAGCGGCCTGTTCACCCTCGTGGGCACGCAGTTCAGCAACGGCTTCTCCGACCTGACCACGCAGGTGGCCACCGGCATCGAGCAGGTGCGCGACTGGGTGCGCACCACCTTCCGCATCACCGACAGCCAGTTCGACGCCTACTTCGACCAGATCAAGGACAGCGTCGGCAAGTCCGGCAACCTCGGCGACACGGCCACCGCCGTCGGGCTCACGGCGACGCACTTCGTCGCCGGGATCTTCATCGCCCTCTTCTCGCTCTTCTTCTTCCTCTACGACGGCCCGCACATCTGGGGTTGGGTGACCGGGCTCTTCCCGCGTGCCGCCCGCGCCCGGGTCGCGTCCTCCGGCGCCATCGCGTGGGAGCAGCTGTCCGCGTTCGTCCGCGCCACCATCATCGTGGCCCTCGTCGACGCGGTGGGCATCGCGTCGGGCGCGGCGATCCTCAAGGTCCCCTTTGCCTTCGCCATCGGCGTGCTCGTCTTCATCCTCGCCTTCATCCCCATCGTGGGCGCCCTGCTGTCCGGCAGCGTCGCGGTGCTGCTCGCGCTCGTCGCCCACGGTCCCGGCGTGGCGCTCATCATGCTCGCCGTCGTCGTCGGCGTGCAGCAGCTCGAGGCGCACGTGCTCCAGCCGTTCCTGCTCGGGCGTGCGGTGAGCGTCCACCCGCTCGCCGTCATCCTCGCCATCGCGGCGGGCTCGATCCTCGCGGGCATCGTCGGCGCGCTGACCGCGGTGCCGCTCGCCGCCGTCGTCAACGCCGTCGGCAAGCACCTGTTCGCCGGGGAGAGCAAGGGCGAGATCGAGCAGGAGCTCGAGGAGAACGCCGACAAGGACCCGCTCGCCCGCCGCTAGCCCGCTGCCTGGCCCTGGCCCTGGCCGCGGCCCTGGCCCTGGCCCTGGCCCTGGCCCTGGATCGTCGTGCGCGGGCGGCGGCAGGCGCGCACGCTGCCCACAGGCGCGCACGCTGCCCACAGGCGCGCACGCTCTCCGCAGGCGCGCACGTCTGCCCGCGAGCGGACACGCGCCACGTAGCGGTTGGGCGGACGGGCTACTGCGAGACGGCGCGGCGGGCGAGGAGCGCGCGGTCGTCGAGTTCGTCGGCCTCGTCGGCGAACTCCGGCGTCTCGAAGACGTCGGCGGGGATGCCGCCCGGTGTGAGGCGCGGCTGGGCCTTTGCCTTGAGGGTGTACGTCGGCCGGGGCACGGGCACCGGCTGCCACGTGCCGGGAAGCGGCGCGTGTGCGGCGGGTGCGTCCTGCGCTTCCTCGGCGCTCCGCGACGGCTGCGCGGGCCCCGCGGTCACCCGGCGGGCCGTGGCTTCGTCGGCCAGCAGGTCGTATGCCGCGAAGGCGCGTCGGGCCGTCGCCGCGGTCGGCGCGGCGGCCGGCACAGCCGCCGACGCAGCGGCCCGCGCGGCCGGCACAGCCGCCGGCGCGGCGGTGGCGGCAGCAGCGCGGATGACCTGCGTGTCGTCGTGGCCGGGGACCCAGGTGCCACCGGCCGCCTCGGCGAAGCGGTCCCAGTCGCCACGCGACACCCTTGCCCGGTCTGCCGCGGCGACGCGGACCAGCCAGCCGACGACGCCGGCGAGGAGGGCGACGCCGACGGGCACCGCCACCCACGTCAGCACCCGGGTGACGACCAGCACGATGGAGACGGGGACGGCGAGCACCCCGAGGAGCAGCACGGCGGCGCGGAGCCGCCGCTGGCCGAGCGTCACAGCCGGGCTGGGACGGAGCGAGGCCACGTGCGCGCCGGCGTCGGGCGCGGCGTCGGGGGCACCGGCCGAGCCGGTCCGCCGGGCGGCCAACGGCGAGGTCCCCGGCATGGCTATCGGCGTGCTGCCGGACGGCGCGGCTCGCTTGACGTCGACCGTGGGCCGAGCGGGACGGCGCGGCGTCACGGCATACGAGTGCGCGCGCGGCGCCCGGAGGTCGGTGAGGTGCAGGGCCGACCGCTTCTCGAGGACGCGCATCGCGTCCGAGAAGTCGTCGACCGAACGGATCGCGGCGGCGTCTTCCCGGCGGCGCACGTAGTGCTGGAGCAGGTAGGCGGCCCAGATCGCAACGATGACAACGAAAACGAGGCTGCTGGCGGGCACGGACCCACCGTAGGGCGGGTCGCGTCCGGGGCCTCGGACATTCGGCGCGTGTCGCCGAAGAGGCTGGTGTTGCTGCTGTGACGACGCCCGTTGCGGCGCCCGTCATGGCGGCGTCAACCGGCCGACGAGGCCGCCGGGGCCGACCTCCTCCCGCGTCACCGCGAAGCTGCGGTGGTCCCGCCATGCGCCGTCGATGTGCAGGAAGCGCTGGCGAATTCCCTCGTCCCGCAGCCCGAGGCGGCGCACGACCGCGAGGGACGGCGCATTGTCCAGCCGGATGTTGACCTCCATCCGGTGCAGCCCACCCGCCCCGAGCGCGTGGTCGAGCGCGGCGGCGAGGGCTCGCGTCATGATGCCCCGGCCGGTCAGCGACTGGTCGAGCCAGTAGCCGGCCGCCCCGGAGAGCTGGGCGCCCCGCACGATGGCGAAGAGGTGGACCTGTCCCACGATCCGGCCCTCGACCACGACGCACCACGGCATCGCCCGACCGGCGCGGCCTTCGGTGTCGAGCTCTCGGACGAAGGCGGCGAAGGAGACGGCCGGCGGGCTCGGCACGCCGGGCGGCAGCGTCGGCTCCCAAGGCCGCACGTGCTCGACGTTGGCCCGGCGCACCCGCTGCCACTCGTACTCGTCCGCGAGAGTCAGCGGCCGTAGCACGATGGCGGGGTCGGCGGACTCCTCACGCAGCTCGATGGGCCAGGGCGCGCTCGGCTCGTGCCGCGACCGCCACGGCATCCTCATCGGCCCCGCCTGTCGCCCCGTGCCGATCGTCGGCAGCAGGCCCCCCCGGGCGTCGCGGTAGCCGGGACGTCCGCGACGTCGGTGGCCTCCCGCCCGGTCAGTGGTCACCACCGGGGATCTGGGCGAGCACGTGGCCGAGCACGGGCCCGAGCACGTCGAGCGCGTCGACGACGCCGCCGCGCGAGCCCGGGAGGTTGACGACGAAGGTGCGTCCCGAGATGCCGGCGAGGCCCCGGGAGAGCATCGCGGTCGGGACGCCCTTGGCCACCCCGGCGGCGCGGAACGCCTCCGAGACACCGGGGACGACGACGTCGAGCAGGGGCGCCGTCATCTCCGGCGTGCGGTCGGTCGGCGTGAGCCCGGTCCCACCCGTCGTGACCACGAGGTCCGGCTCCGAGGCGAGCACCTCGCGCAGCGCCATGCCGAGCTCCTCACCGTCGGGTACGACGACCGGCGCGCCCACCTCGAAGCCCCACGCGCGCAGCCGGGCCACGACGACCGGCCCGGACCGGTCCGGGTAGACGCCCGCAGCGGCGCGCGTCGAGGCGGTGAGCGCGACCGCCCGCCGACCGGCGCCGACGCGCCCCGGCGCCTCACTCACGCCAGTCCCCCGACCGTCCGCCGGACTTCGCGGTGACCCGCACGTCCGTGATGCGCGCGTGCTTGTCCACCGCCTTGACCATGTCGATGAGCGCGAGCGCGGCGACGGCGACCGCTGTCAGCGCCTCCATCTCGATGCCCGTGCGGTCCGCGGTGCGCACCGTCGCGGTGATATCCACCCCGTCGTCGGCCACGGCGACGTCGACCTCCACCCCGTGAACCGCGATGGGGTGGGCGAGCGGGATGAGCTCCGGGGTGCGCTTGACCGCCTGTATGCCGGCCAGCCGCGCCACCGCGAGGGCGTCGCCCTTCGGCACGGCGCCCGACCGCAGGGCCGACACGGCATCCGGGCCGAGCAGGACCCGGCCGGCGGCGCTCGCCTCGCGCGCCGTGACGGGCTTGGCGGAGACGTCGACCATGTGCGCGGTGCCGTCGGCGCGGACGTGGGTCAGGGGGGTCCCGCTGTCCGTCACGGCCCACCCTCCTCGTCGAGCAGCAGCACGTCCACGGGGGCGCCCGCAGCGAGGTGCGTCGTCCCCTCGGGGACGACGACGAGGGCGTTGGCCCGGGCGAGGTCGGCGACGAAGTGGGAGCCCTGCCCCTGCACCGGCTCGGCGAGCAGGCCGGCGGCATCGCCGGTGACGACGGCGCGGGCGTACTGCCGCCGGCCCTCGGGTGAGCGCAGCGGCGCGGTGAGCGCCGCCGAGTGCACCGGGCGGCACTCCGGGGTCAGGCCGAGCAGGCGCCGCAGCGCCGGCCGGACGAAGACCTCGAACGAGACGTAGGCCGACACCGGGTTGCCGGGCAGTGCGAAGATCGGCACCCGCCGCCCTCCCGCAGCGGTGCGGAAGCCGAAGCCCTGCGGCTTGCCCGGCTGCATCGCGACGGAGACGAAGTCGACGCCCCCGTCGCGCAGCGCGGCCTTGACGACGTCGTAGGCGCCCATGGACACGCCTCCGGTGGAGACGATGACGTCGGCCTGCTCGAGCGCCGCGTCGAGCGTCGCCAGGAGGTCGGCCTCCGTGTCGGCGACGGCCGGCCGCACGTCGGCTGTGGCACCGGCACTGACGGCGGCCGCCCACAGCATCACGGAGTTGGAGTCGTGGATCTGGCCCGGCCCGAGCGGCTCTCCCGGCGGGACGAGCTCGCTCCCGGTCGAGAGCACGACGACGTGCGGCCGGGGCCTCGCCGGAACGGCGGCGTGGCCGCTCGCGGCGAGCAGCGCCAGCGAGCGCGGCCCGAGGCGCTGCCCTCGCGAGACGACGAGCGAGCCGGCGGCGAGGTCCTCACCACGACGACGCACGAACTGCCCCGAAGCCACCGGCGCGGCGCAGGAGACAGTGCCGACAGCCGCGCCGTCGGTCTCCTCCACGGGGATGACCGCGTCCGCGCCGTCGGGAAGGCGGGCCCCCGTCATGATCCGGGCGGCCGTGCCGGGCCGGACGACGAACTCCGGGTCCTGACCCGCGGCCACCTCACCCATGAGCGGCAGCGGCACCGGCCGGCCCGGGGCGGCGCCTTCGAGCGAGGCGGCGACGACGGCATACCCGTCCATCGCCGAGTTGTCGAAGCGCGGCAGGTCGACGCGCGAGCGGACGTCCTCGGCGGCCACCAGCCCGAGCGCGCCGGTCAGCGGCACCGGCACCGGCGCGGGGGTGCCGACCGCGTCGAGGACAGCCGCCAGGTGCTCCGCCGCGGTCCGCACCTCAGCGCTCGCCCGTGAGCACGGCCCCGTCCGGGACCCGCTCGACGCCCTCGACCACCACGTCGCCCACACAGGTCACGTCTGCACCGAAGGTCACGTCGCCCGGCACGCGCAGGCTCGTGCACCGGCACATCGACGGCACCCCCTGGGGGAACCGGGCCTCGAAGTCGGGCACGAGGCGGTAGGCGTCCGACAGGTCGACGAACGGCTCGCGCCCGGGGCGAGCCGCCAGGATGTGGTGCCCCTCGTCGAAGCCGAAGAAGTCGGACCGCGTGAGCAGCAGGTCGTTGGTCGTCTTGACCGGCCGGAAGCGGGTCCTCGGCACGAGCAGCGCCTCGGACCCCTCGAAGACCTCGATCGCGGTCCCCATCCCCGACTCGATCTGGATGACCTCCGGGGAGTCGCGCCGGGTGGGGTCGACGGTCTTGCGGTTGACGATGATGGGCAGCCCGAGGACGCCACCGCTCGCGCGCAGCCTGTCGCGCAGGACGTCGAGGTTGATCCACAGGTTGTTCGCGTGAAAGGTGCTGTGCCGGGTGATGTCCTGGAAGTGGCGCTCGTCGCCCCCGGCCACCATCGCCAGGTCGCGCAGCACGAGCCGGCCGTCGCTCTTGCGGACGGCGAGGTGCCCGCCCTTGCGGTCGCTGGGCGTGCGTTCGCAGACCTCGGCGACGTAGGGCAGGTCGTGGTCGACCATCCACGCCGCGACGTCGGGGTCGCAGGTGGCCCCGAGGTTGTCGGAGTTGGAGATGAAGGCGAAGCGGATGCCCTTGGCGATGAGGGCGTCCAGCACCCCGGAGGTCGACAACGCGACGAACACGTCGCCGTGGCCCGGCGGGCACCACTCGAGCTCGGGGTCCTCCGGCCAGTCGATCGGCCGCAGGGTCTCGACGCACAGCTTCGGCTCGGCGTTCTGGAGGAACTCCAGCGGTATGCCGTCCACGGGGAGCGTGGGATAGGCGGCGAGGATCTTGAGCGTCTCCTCCGACGTGCGGAAGGAGTTCATCATCACGAGCGGCACGTCGACCGACCAGCGCTCGCGCAGCCCGAGCACCTGCTGGGCGATGACGTCGAGGAAGGTCAGGCCGTCCTTGACCTCGAGGGCGGACTTGGCGCCGTTCATGCCCATGCTCGTGCCGAGGCCGCCGTTGAGCTTGATGACGGCGGTGAGCGAGAGGGCGTGCCGGGCGGCCTCGTCGGAGACGTCCATCTCCCCCAGGGCCCTGATCTCCCCGAGCGGCTCGATGGAGTCCTCCGGGATGGTGCCGAGCGCGCCCTCCTCGAGCTGGCGGTAGTAGTGCTCGAAGACGCGGATGGCCTCCGCACCCAGGCCGCGGCCGCGCATGCGTTCGACGGAGGCCCGCAGACCCTCTTCACTCATGGGGATCACCCTACGATGGGGGCCGTGTGCAGGATGTCCGATTCCCGTGACTAGGGCCCGCGGCGGGGAAGCCGCCAAACGTGATCTGCGTCACGCCGCGCGGGCGCGCCGGGCCCGTCTCACGGCCGGCCTCGACCGTGACGCCGCGGGGCGCGCCATCGTTGACGCCGTGCTCCCGCTCGTCCCGGACCGGGGCCGGGTGGCGGTCTACGAGTCGCTGCCGACCGAGCCGCCCACAGGCCCGCTCATCGAGGCGCTCCTGGCCGCGGGCCACGAGGTCATCGTGCCGGTCACCCTCGCTGACTACTCGCTCGACTGGCGGTATGCCGCCGCCGGCGCGGTCGGCGACGCGGCCACGCTGACCCGCCACGCGCCGGGGGACGTGACCGGCACCTTGGGGCCGGAGGCGCTCGCGTCCTGCTCCCTGGTCGTGACGCCGGGACTGGCCGTCGACCGGCACGGCGTGCGCCTCGGCCAGGGTGGGGGCTGCTACGACCGGGCGCTCGCGCACCGGGACCCTGCCGTGCCCGTCATCACGCTGCTGCACGAGGGCGAGGCGAGCGACGTCGACCTGCCCTGCGACCACCACGACCAGCTCGTCGACGGCTATGCCACGACGACCGGTCGCCTGGTGCGCCTCACGGAGCGGCCGACGCCACGGGACTGAGCGTCAGCCGCTCCTCCCCCGCCGCCTCGGCGGCAGGCCGCGTGAACCGCCAGGGGAAGGTCTCGTTGGCGGCCCAGGCGTCGACCTGGTCGGCGTAGTGCCGGCTGTAGGGGTGGCCGCTCTGGCCCGTCGAGTTGACCCACCGCGACGCGTCGAGGTTGGACAGGTCGACGACCATCCGCATGGAGGGTCCCGCGACGACGTCGTATCCGGGCGCGGACGCGTTCCACGCGTTGGCGTCGACGATCGAGTTGCCGCCCCCGAGCTCGATGCCGCCGCGGTCGAAGACGTCGCGGACGAGCTGGGGCCACTGGTCGGACCCCATCACCGGGTGCTTGAGGTCCAGCTGGTGCAGTCGGCCCCAACGCCACGTGGCGGGCACCTTGCCGAGTTTGCGGGCGAGGTCGAGGCGGGCCTCGACGAGGGCGCGCTTGAGGATCTCGCCCGACCCCTCGGTGACGCCGGGTGTCGTCTTGTCGTCCCACCAGTCGTTATTGGGGTCCTTGAGCAGCTGCTCCATGACGATCATCCAGCGGCTGCCGCCGTCGGGCCCCATGTCCGGAGGCAGCTCGTCGAAGGTGTAGGTGAGCAGGTACTTCCACACGGCGTTGTAGTAGGCCGCGGACGCCGAGTCGCGTGACTTGTCGCCCGGCTGCTGGCCGTCCCAGTCGCGCAGCAGGCGCTGGGCCTGGGCGGTGAAGTCGTCGACCTGGACGCCGAGCAGGCGCTCGACGAGGACCGGGGCGAAGACGTTGCGGGTGTCACCCTGGATCTGGCTCATCTGCTCCGGCGACACCTTGGGCGTGGCCTCGAGCAGGCTGCGGATCCGCTGGGCTCGGAAGCCGTAGTCCCACTCCGAGGTCAGGAAGGGCGTCGGGCTCGCGGTCACGGCCTGGTTGGCCGCCACGATCATGCCG
This sequence comes from Intrasporangium sp., assembly GCF_035688975.1. Lineage (GTDB taxonomy): Bacteria > Actinomycetota > Actinomycetes > Actinomycetales > Dermatophilaceae > CALMNV01. The sequence goes on from NZ_DASSMH010000048.1 coordinate 29,223, forward strand.
TCGCTCGGGTCCTTGACCCACGGCAGCTGGTCGTAAGGGACGAAACCGGTCCAGTCCCACTGGCTGTCCCAGCCCGGAGCGGGCCAGAAACCCGGCGCCGCGTCGGGGGTGGCCGATCGCCGGATGGGGATGAGCCCCGGCGCCTGATAGCCGATGTGGCCCTCGGTGTCGGCATAGACGATGTTCTGCGCCGGCACGGAGAACAGCGTCGCGGCCCGACGGAAGTCGTCCCAGCCGCGGGCCTTGTCGAGGGCGAAGATGGCGTCGGCCGCCGTGGTCGGCCGCAGCGCCGTCCAGGCCAGCGACACGGCATACCGGTTGCCCTGCGGCGCGCCACGGATGACGGACCGGTCTCCCGCCTCGGTGATGGCGGCGTCCTCGTCGGAGAGGATCGGACCGTGGACGGTGCTGCGGACCGTCATCGACACGTTGGACCCGCCCGCGACCTTGATCGTCTCGAGCCGGGACTCCAGGGGCACCTGGCGGCCGTCGCGCAGGTACGTCGCGCCGGTGACCTGCTCGAGGTAGAAGTCCGTGACGTCGGGGCCGAGGTTGCTAAAGCCCCACGCGATGGTCTCGTTGTGGCCGATGACGACGCCCGGCAGCCCCGCGAAGGAGAAGCCGGACACCCGGAACGGGCAGGACGTCGTCACCGTGCGGCACTGGAGGTTGACCTGGGTCCACTCGCTCGGCATGCCGAGGGCGAGGTGCGGGTCGTTGGCCAGCAGCGGCTTGCCGGTCGTCGTGCGGGAGCCGGCCACCACCCACGAGTTGGAGCCGATGCCGGAGCCGCGCCCGAGCAGCGCGGGCACGGCCTCGAGGGCCGCGGAGGCATGGTCGAGCGCGGCCTGGGGCCGGGCGCCGCGCAGGGCGGCCGGCACGGCGGAGGCGCCCTGGGTCGGGGCCGCCCCCGGCTTCCAGTCGTCGGGGCCGAGGATCGGCGAGTTGCGGCTCAGCGGGTAGGGCGGGTAGAGCACGCCGATCTGCCGGACCGGCATGCGGCGGGACAGCCGCGCCCGGGTCAGCTCGTCGCGGTAGTCCCCACGCAGGCTCCAGGCCAGGGACTTCAGCCAGGCGAGGGAGTCCACCGGCGTCCAGCTCTCCACCCGGTAGCCGGGGTTGGTGCGGTCGAGCAGGGTGTACTCGAGCGAGAGGTCCGACGGGGAGTGCGCGGTGCGGAGGTAGGCGTTGACGCCGTCGGCGTAGGCCTGCAGGTACTGCCGCGTCTCCGGGGCGAGCCTGGGCAGCTCCTGCTCGGCGACCCGGCGCCAGCCCATGGTGCGGACCACCCGGTCGGTGGCCAGGGCCGACTCGCCGACGAGCTCGGCCAGCCGCCCCGCGGTGACGTGCCGTCGCAGGTCCATCTGGAAGAAGCGGTCCTGCGCGCTGAGAAAGCCCTGCGCCCGGAAGAGGTCGCCGGCGTTGTCCGCGAGGATGGTGGGCACGCCCTGCGCGTCGCGCACGACGCTGACCGAGCTGGTGAAGCCCTCGACGTGCAGCTCCCCCGCGGTCTGCGGGAAGGGCCGGCGCACCGTGGAGATGGCGAGGATGCCGACCGCGACGACGGCGAGCACGACGAGCACGGTGACGGACAACCCGACGCGGCGGGCCAGCTTCAACCGGGACACGGACCGAGACTAGGCCACCGCCCGGACACAGCCCGTGCACGCCGTCGCTCCAGCGGGAGGGCGTGCCGTGCGGGGTGGTTGGATTGGGCCCATCCGACCGTGCAGGAGCCGCCCGTGACCGCACTCGCGTCCGCCGCCCCTCGCGAGATGACTCTCGAGGACCTGACGCGTGTGCTGCTCGTCGGTTCCCTCGTCATGCTCGTCGCGGTGGCGGCCGTGCGGCTGTCGGTGCGGTCCGGCCTGCCCTCGCTCCTGATCTACCTCGGCATCGGGGTCGCCCTCGGCAACGCCGGCGCCGGGATCGAGTTCGACTCCGCCGCCGTGACCCAGATCCTCGGGTATGCCGCGCTCGTGCTCATCCTCGCCGAGGGCGGGCTCACGACGTCGTGGCGCACCATCCGCAGGTCGGTCGCCCCCGCGGCCGTCCTCTCCACCGTCGGGGTCGTCGTGTCCGTCCTCGTCGTGGCGGTGGCGGCGCACCTGCTGCTGCCCCTGTCGTGGACCATCGCGATGCTCATCGGGGCCATCGTGACCTCGACGGACGCCGCGGCCGTGTTCGCCGTCCTGCGGGAGGTGCCGCTGCCCCGTCGGCTGTCGGGCATGCTCGAGGCCGAGGCCGGCTTCAACGACGCGCCGGTGGTCATCCTCGTCGTCGCGTTCGCCGCACAGGCCGCGCCGGGAGGTGGCCAGGACGCGTGGTACGTCCTCGCGTGGCACGCCGGGGTCGAGCTCGCCGGGGGACTGGCCGTCGGGCTCACCGTCGGCTGGCTCGGCGGGATCCTCCTGCGCCGCGTCGCCGGAGCGTCGTCCGCCCTCTTCTCCATCGGGGTCGTCGCGCTCACCGTCCTTGCGTATGCCGTGGGCTCCGCCCTGCACCTCTCCGGCTTCCTCGCGACCTACCTCGCCGCCCTCGTCCTCGGCAACATGAGCCTGCCGCACCGCGTGGCGGTCCAGTCGTTCGCCACCGCCCTGGGGTGGATCGCGCAGATCGGGCTCTTCGTGCTGCTCGGTCTGCTCGCCGACCCCTTCCGCCTCGGCGACCAGATCGTCGCGGCCGTGGTCATCGGGCTGGTCCTGCTCCTCGTCGCCCGGCCCCTCTCGGTCGTCGTGTCGACCGTCTGGTTCGGCCTGTCGTGGCGGGAGCAGGCCTTCCTGTCGTGGGCTGGACTGCGCGGAGCCGTGCCCGTCGTGCTCGCCACGGTCCCGCTCACGGCCGGCACGCCCGACACCGGGTGGATCTTCGACCTCGTCTTCATGCTCGTGGTGGTCTTCACCCTCGTGCAGGCGCCCACGCTCGGCTGGGTGGCCCGGCGCCTGCGCGTCACCGAGTGGGTGACGGCCGTCGACGTCGACCTCGAGGCCGTGCCGCTGGTGGAGATCGGGGCCTCCGTGCTGCAGGTGACGGTGGGAGCCGACTCGCGCCTGCACGGCGTGGCCGTCTTCGAGCTCCGGCTCCCCAGAGGAGCCAACGTCACCTTGATCGTGCGCGAGGGCGAGGGCTTCGTCCCCGCCCCGCACACGACGCTGCGGCATGGCGACAAGCTGCTCGTCGTGGCCACCTCGCGCGTGCGGGCCCGGACGGAGCAGCGCATCCGGGCCGTCTCCGCGGGCGGGCGCCTCGCCGGCTGGTCGTAGAATCGCCCCGATCCGTCGCCCAGCGACCCTCCTCCGACGATCCGAGGTCTTGGACAGCCGTGCCCACCTATTCCTACGCGTGCAGGGCCTGTGGCCACGCCTTCGACATCCGCCAGTCCTTCTCGGACGACCCGCTCACCGAGTGCCCCGACTGCTCCCAGCCGACGCTGCGCAAGGTGATCCACCCGGTCGGCATCACGTTCAAGGGGTCCGGCTTCTACAAGACCGACTCGAGGACGGGCGGCAAGCCGGCCGCGCCCGCCGCTGCCGGAGCCGAGGCCGGCGCCGCCGCGGGGGGCTCCGGGTCCGCCGCCGGGTCGGATGGCTCGTCCGGAGCCGGCACCTCGGGCTCGGGCACCTCGGGCTCGGGCACGTCGGGCTCCGGCTCGGCGGGCTCCGGCTCGGCGGCTGGGACGTCGACCTCGGGCGCGTCCTCCACAGGCTCCTGAGCCCAGCTCGTCGCCGTCCCCAGCCGGGTCGGAAGGCCGGAGGCGGTCGCCCGGCACGGGCCTAGGCTCGGGCCATGACCTCCCAGGCACCGGCCTCCCTGGCACCCGCTTCCCCTCGCGCCGACCTCGCCGAGATCGGCGTCATCGGCGGCTCGGGGCTCTACGAGTTCCTCGAGGGCGCCCGTCCGGTCGAGGTCGACACACCCTTCGGCCGGCCGAGCGACCCACCCGTCGTCGGCGAGGTCGCGGGCCGCCGGGTCGCCTTCGTCGCCCGCCACGGCAAGGGGCACCGGTTCCCGCCCCACCGGGTCAACTACCGGGCCAACCTCTGGGCCCTGCGGTCGCTCGGCGTCCGCCAGGTCCTGGCGCCCTGCGCCGTCGGGTCGCTGCGCCCCGAGCACGGACCCGGGACGGTGGTCGTGCCCGACCAGGTCGTCGACCGCACGTGGGGACGGCCCGCGACGTTCTACGAGGACGAGGGCCCGGTCGTCCACGTCTCGTTCGCCGACCCCTTCTGCCCTCACGGCCGCCGCGTGGCCGTGGACGCAGCCCGGTCGTCCCCGCTGCCCGTCGTCCCGGAGGGGACCCTCGTCGTGGTCAACGGACCCCGCTTCTCCTCGCGTGCCGAGTCGGTGCTGCACCAGCAGGCGGGCTGCACCATCGTCGGCATGACGACGATGCCCGAGGCTGCGCTCGCCCGTGAGCTCGCCCTGTGCTTCACGAGCATCGCCGTGGTCACCGACCACGACGCCGGCGTCGAGGGGGGCACGGCGGTCACCCACGAGGAGGTGCTGCGGGTCTTCGCCCGCACCGTCGCAACGCTCAAGGGCATCCTCACGGACTCGATCGCTCGGCTGCCGGCCCGGGTCGCGGACGACGAGGCGACGTGTCCCTGCCGGCGCAGCCTCGACGGCATCGAGCTGCCGACCGCCCTGCCGTGAGCGCCGTCACCGACCCCGTGGGCCCGCCGTCATGACGACCCGCCCACCCACCCGTCCGGCGTGCCCGACATGAGGTCGCTGGCGGCTCGACGCGGGCGTCGCCGGCGGTCTCTGTCCGGCGGCGGCCCCGGGCGGCTGTCCGCGCGGCGCCGCCAGGCCCGCCGGGACCGGGTGAGACGGTGGTCTGCGGCGCTCCTGCTGGCGCTCGCGGCCCTCGTCGCGGTCTCCGCTCTCAGCCCGGCGCCGGGCACGCCGACGGGGTTGCCGACCCTCGTGGCGGCTCGGGACCTGCCCGCAGGCGCGGTCGTCACGAGGGACGATCTCGTCCTCGACGAGCGCCCCGCCGAGCAACGGCCGACCACCGCGCTCACGGCATACGAGCCAGCGCTCGGCCGGCGCACGGCTGCCCCGATCGCGGCGCGCGACCCCGTGACGCCGGAGCGGCTCGCCGGGGCGGGGCAGCTGCTCGGGCAGCCTCCCGGCACGGTGGCGCTGACCCTGCCCGTGCTGCCCGCAGGGACGGCCGGCGTGGCGCCGGGCAGCCACGTCGACCTCTATGCCACCGGATCGGGGGCACGCACCGTCACCGACGCGGTGGTGCTCGCCGTCCACGAGCCGGCCCTCTCTGGCCTGGGTGACGACGGGGGCGCGAGCGTGACGCTGGCAGTGCCCAGCGCGGGCGCGGACCGGATCGCGGCCTCGCTGTCCGCGCTGCAGGCGGGTGAGAGCCACCTCCTGGCGGTTCGCCGGTGAGGCCGTGTGGCGTGCGGCGGGCCGCCGGGCTCCGGAGCCCGGACCAGAGTCCGGCGCTGTACGCTCCCACCGCCGGACTCGGTCGCCACCCGCGCGCGACGCGGCGCGCCCCGACTCCCGGGGCGTTCTCGACCGAGGACGCACCATGGACCACCGACCGGGCACCGACCCACCGCGCACCGACCGGACAGGCACCGACCGGACACGCACCGACCGCAGGGAGGCAGTACGCATGCTCAAGGGATTCAAGGAGTTCGTCCTGCGGGGCAACGTCGTCGACCTCGCGGTCGCCGTCGTCATCGGGACCGCCTTCGCCCGCGTCGTGACCGCTCTCGTCACCGTCATCCTGGACCTGCTGGGCAAGATCGGCGGCACGCCGAACTTCTCCGCGTGGCAGCCCGGCGGCGTCCACCTCGGGGACTTCCTCACCGCCCTCGTCAGCTTCCTCATCGTCGCGGCGGCGGTCTACCTCGCGGTCGTCGTGCCGATGAACGCGCTTGCCGCCCGGCGGGCCAAGGGTCAGGAACCGCAGCCGGAGGCGCCGTCGCAAGAAGTCCTGCTGCTCACGGAGATCCGCGACGCGCTGCGGGCCCGCTGACCTCTCGAGCGAGGCGGCGGGACGGCCCACGCAGGGCTGCCCAGCTCGGACAGGCGCGGGAGAAGGGGCGGACGCTTGCGCTCCGCCCCTTCTCCGACCCTGCCCCACTGTCCTTCGAGGCTACTGCTCGCCCTCGCCGAAAGCGAGGGGGCGCGCGTGATCGCCCAACACCGCGGCCAGCGCGAGCGAGCGCCGCGCCTCCTCGTGCCGGCCCTGTCGCTGGAGGGTCCGGCCGAGCACGAGGTGCACGTAGCCGTCGGTGGGCACCTCCTCGGCGAGCTCGCGCAGCACCTCCTCGGCCCGTCCGAGCTGGGCCGAGCGGAAGTAGGCGCGGGCGAGGAGCAGGCGCAGGTCGGTCGTGCCGTGCATGACGTCGCTGCGTTTCGCCTCCTCGACCAGCTGCGCGAGCGCGGTGGCCGCCGCGTGGTGGTCGCCGCGGTCGTAGAGGCCCTGCGCCCAGGCATAGCGCAGCGAGAACGGGCTCCCCTCGACGTTCATGCCTACGGAAACGCGCGCACCGGACGGCTCATTCCGGCCTTCGCGCTGCCATTGGGCCGTGGTCGCCGGGCCAAGGCTCACTCGTAGTGCGGTGGGCGCTGCTCCTCGAGCCAGCGGTCCCGCTCGCGCGAGTCGGGGCCCGTCTGCCCCCACCCGGTGTCGGGGTCATCCGAGCCGTATGCCGTGCCCGCGGCTTCGGCGGCGCCACCCGTGCCACTGGTGCCCCCCGTCCCACCGGTGCCCCCCGGACCCTCGGTGACCGCCGCACCGTCGGCGGTCCCCCGGCGGAACACTCGACGCCGCTTGCGCCGGCCCTGGTCCGCCCCCTCCGCCTGCTCCACACCGTCCGCCGGGTCCGCCGCGTCCGCCGCGCGGTCCGGGGACCCGGCTTCGCCAGAGACGGCAGCCTCGACCACGGGCACGACCCCGCCGTCGTGGGCGACCTTGAGGATCCGGGCGATCTCGCGGGCGGGATCACGGAAGAGGTCGGTGCTCCACACGCGGACGTGCTTCCAGCCGAGGCGCCGCAGCTGCTCCGGGCGCAACCGGTCCCGGTCGCGCGTGCTGCGCAGGGCGGCATACGACGGGCCGTCGGTCTCGACGGCAACGAGCGGGCGCCCCCGGTGGTAGGGGTCCTCGACGACCACGTCGATGCGCTGTCCGGAGCTGCCGAAGCTCTCGTGGACGACGAGGCCCTCCCGGCGCAGCCGCTCGGCGAGGTCGTGCCGCAGGGGGTCGGCCACCGCGCCCGGCCGTCCCCCGGTCGCGGCGTGCTCGGCCCGCGGGAGCGCGGTCCCGCCGGACTCGGCATAGGCCAGGAAGTCGCGCAGCAGCAGGGCGCCGCGGGCCTTCAGCCGCTCGGGGTCGAGATCCGTGGACCGCAGCGCCGACACGACGGTCATCCGGACCCGGGCGCGAGTGACGGCGACGTTGAGGCGCCGCTCGCCGCCCTCGATGTTGAGCGGCCCGAAGCGGTGCAGCACGCGGCCGTGCGGCGTCTTGCCATAGCCGATGGACAGGATGACCGCGTCGCGCTCGTCGCCCTGGACGCGCTCGAGGTTCTTGATGAAGAAGGGCTCGTCGCGGTCCTCGGCGAAGAAGCCCGCGACGTCGGGGGCGTCCCGGAGGGCGGCGCGCACCGCCTCCTCCAGCCGGTCGGCGTGGGTGATGCCGAGCGCGATGACGCCGAGCGACTCGTGGGGACGGGTCCGGGCGTGCTCGAGGACGAGCTCGACGACGCGGGCGACCTCGCTCTCCGTCGTCTCGATGGTGTCGACGCCCGGCTGGACCACCGCCTGGCCCTCGACCGGCTCGAAGGCCAGTGCCGAGCCGGCGCCCGAGCCGACGCCCGTGCCGGGGAAGGTCGTGAGCGAGCCGTCGTAGACGGCCTCGTTGGAGAAGGCGATGAGCCGCTCGTCGCGCGACCGGTAGTGCCAGGAGAGGCGCCGCGTCGGCAGCGCGGCCGCGAGGACGTCGAGGACGGACTCGAAGCCCTCGGTGAGCGCCTCGCCCGCGCCGTCGCCGTCGGACGCCACGGTGAAGAAGTTCGTCGGCGGCAGCTGCCGCTCGTCCCCGGCCACGACGACCTGGCGCCCGCGGGAGATGGCCGAGATCGCCTGCGCCGGCTGCACCTGCGAGGCCTCGTCGAAGATGACGACGTCGAACCACCGGCCGGGCGGCAGCGTCGAGGCGACGACGAGCGGGCTCATCGCCCAGCACGGCCGGATCGCGGTGAGCGCGGCCGCGGTCTCGGGCAGGAGCTCTCGAAGCGCCCGGTGCCGTCGCGCCTTGCCCGCCTCGACCCGGACGAGGGCCTCCTGCGCCGGGTGGTCGGCGAGGACCTCCCGGACGTTTCGCGCGACGGCGCCGCGCACCCGCGCGACGGTGGCGGCCAGGTGGGCATGGTCGGCCGAGACGTACTCCTCGGCCGCGCGGCGCAGGCCGGGGCCGTCGTGGGCGCCGTAGCGCGGGTCGCGCACGGTGATCTCCCGGGCCAGGGAGGCCCACCACACGTGCTCGACCTCGGCCGGGACGAGCTCGGTGGGCACTCCTCGGGCGGCGAGGTCGGGAATGAGCTCACCGAGGCCGGCCTCGCGCACCTCGTCGAGCGTGCCCGTCACCTGGGGCAGCACGGCGAGCCGGTCGGGGCGCGCCGCGAGGGCCGCGAGGCGGGCGCGCAGGTCGGCGAGCGGCAGGTCGAGGAAGTCGGCGCCCCCAGCCGTGGGAGCCAGACGTGCCGCGAGCCAGTCGAGCTCGGTGGTGACGTCGTGCAGCAGGTCGAGCCCTTCGTCGAGCCGGGCCGAGATCTCGGGCCGGCCGCCGCCACCGACGAGCCGGAACCAGTGGCTGCGCTGCTCGCTCGCGGACACGAGCTCCTCGTGCAGGTGGGCGGGCGGGCGGCCGGGGCGCAGGAGGCGCTTGGTCTGCCGCTTGACCTTCCAGCGGGTCAGCCAGCCCATCTGTATGCCGTGCTCCTGGCGCCACGCCGCCGTGGCGGTGGCCGCGATCGGCTCGGTGAGCGGGACGTCGAAGACCTCCGGGCGGAAGACCTCGAGGGTGTCCCGCACGCGTGCCATCACGTCGAAGGCCGTGACCCAGTCGCGGACCGACGTGGCCTGGGGCACGTGGGAGTCGGCCATGATGGCGTTGAGCCGGTCGCCCACGTCCGGCAGGCCGCTGGTGCTGAGGCGCGTGGTCAGCTCGAGGGCCTGGGACGCCTCCTCGGCGGTGAGGACGCGGGCGCCGAACCACGGGTCGTCGCCCTCCGGCGTCCACGCCCCCAGCCCGGCCGCGTCGCGCAGCCGGCGGCCGAGCTCCACGACCCGGGCCCGGGTCAGCCGGTCGATGACAGGCGCTCCCAGGCGGACGGAGGAGATGGGGGGCGGGGTCCGGCTCGCGAGCTCCACCATCGCCTCCTGGACCTCGTGCGCGGAGACGCCCCAGGGCTCGCGCGTCTGGTGCAGCGCCTCGACGTGCTCCACGAGCCGCCGGCGCCGGTCCCGCAGCACGGCGGCCGCGTCGTCGCCGGCGGGCGGCACGTGCCCGAGGGCCACGTCGAGGCTGCGCGCGAACTGGGCCGCCATGGCCCGCCGGTTGACTGCGCCGTCGTAGGCGTCGAGGACGAGGTCGCCGAGGCCGCACCGCTCGAGTCGGCCGAGCACGGCGTCGATGGCGGCACGCTTCTCCGCGACGAAGAGGGCCGACTTGCCCTCGGCCGCGAGCGCGGCGATGAGGTTGGCGATGGTCTGCGACTTGCCGGTCCCCGGGGGGCCGTTGATGACGAGGTGGGCGCCGGCGCGGACGGCGTCGATGGCCGCCTGCTGGGACGAGTCGGCGTCGAGGACGAGGTGCTCGTGCTCGGGATCCGCGTCGGGCGGGCTCTCCGGCAGGCGCATGCGCACGGCCGCCAGCGCCGCCTCGTCGCCGGCGAGCGCCGCGACGACGTCGTGGTCGGCGAGCGCGTCACCCTGCGCGGTGAGGTCGGCGACCATCGGCAGCTTGGCGTAGGAGAAGGTGCCGAGGACGAGCCGGGGCGCGACCGAGAAGTCGGGCACGTGCGCGCAGTCCCGGGCGAGGGCGGCATACACCGGATAAGGGTCGAACTTGCCCCCCGCCGTCGCCCGGTCCGCGAGCTCGTCGCCGTCGAGGTCGAGGCCCTGCTCGGACCGGAGATACTCGCGCAGGACCGGGTTGAACTCGACCTCGGGTCCGAGGTCGAGCTCGAAGTCCTCCTGGGCCGCGCCGGTGGGGCGCAGGACGCAGGGGCGCAGCAGCACGGGGGCGGCCGGTGGCCGGGCCGCCCGCGGCACGCTCCACGTGGCCATGCCCACCGCGACGAACCCGGCGGCGATGCCGCGCTCCTCACGCAGCTCGACGGCCTTGGCGCGGATCGCGCGGGCCCGTCGCCGGGCCTCGGTGAGCGCCACCGGCTCGCGGACGAGGTCGGACAGGCGCGTCCGGCGGCCCGCGAGGAGCATCGAGACGCCGCCGGGGTGCGCGGTCGTGAGGTCGAGGGTGCCCGAGGGCAGGTCGCGATACCACAGCAGGGTGTTGCGTCCACCGAGGTCGACCAGGGCGCGCTGCCAGCTCCGGACCGCCGTCGCCACGCGCTCCACCCGAGGGTCGCGCACCGTCTCCGGTCCGGCGGAGTCGGAGCCGGGAAGGGGTGCGTCAGTCACCGCAGCAGGCTACAAGGTCGGCCCCTCGGCCGATGAGGGCCGCACGTAGCGCAGGAAGAGGAAGCCGTCGCGCTCGAGCACCGTCTCCAGGCGCTGGGGATGCAGCGACGGCAGCGACGGGCCCGCGGTGATCCGCGACCCCTCGCCGCAGGCGACGAGCGGGGAGATCGCCAGGCACAGCTCGTCGACGAGGTCCGTGGCGTAGAGGTCGGCCAGCAGGTGCGGGCCGCCCTCGGAGAGCATGCGCGGCAGGCCGCGCTCGAGCAGCTGGTCCGTCGCCACGCCGAGGTCCACGGTCCGCTCGCCGGCGATGAGCACGTCGGCGACCC
>NZ_DASSMH010000049.1:0-30389 GCF_035688975.1 Intrasporangium sp.
GAGGTCGAGCTCGAGGGGCACGGCTTCCGGTGGCTGCTCCTGCGGCGGCCCGGCGACCCGCCCCTGGTCTGAGCACCCGCCGGAGCACCGGCACTCCTCGTCGTCGCCCAGGTGCCTGCGCACGGCATACGGTGTCGGTCACGGCCCCGCACTCCGTCCGCTGGTGAGACGCGAGCCTCGATTCGGCGTGAACCGCGGACGGGTCGCGGCCTGCCGTGGTTCACTTCCGCGCATGGCCAGCCCCGAGCGCGCACCCTCCTCCATGCACGCCCTGACCCGGAGGCGCTTTCTGGCCCTCGGCGGTCTCACCGCCGTCGCGGTCACGGCGGACCTGGCGCAGGCGCCCAGCGCCTCGGCGGCGACGGCCCAGCTGAGCCTCGACTTCGAGAACGGCTCGCTCGGCGCGCCGATCACCCAGCATGCCGGCGCCGCGCTGGGACGGGGCTACGCGCACTCGGGAACCCTCGGCTGCCGCCTGGACCCCGCGACGACCGCCGGCCGCGTCGCCTACCTCGTGGTGGACCGCAGCGGCTTCGCCCTCGACCAGCCCTACGCGACCTTCGCGATGTACTTCCGCCTGGTCACGCAGCCCAACCCGGGCGACACCTACATGAACCTGTTCGAGATCGGCAACACGAGCACCACGAGCCCCAAGTCGCAGTTCACGGTGTTCTTCCGCGACAACAGGCTCATGTGCGACTTCGGCTACGTCGAGACCATGGACCTCGGCCCCGTCCCAACCGTCGGGGAGTGGCACCTGATCCAGGCCGTCGTCCACTTCGGCTCGACGAGGTACACCGCCGACGTGAGCCTTGACGGGGCACCCGCCACGACCCTGACCTCGGCGAACAACAAGACGGCCCAGAGCGTCAAGGTCCTGTGGATCCACTACCCGGGGGTCGCCGTGGACTACACGATGGACGTCGACGACGTGCTCATGACGACGTCGCGCACCAAGCCCGGGTTCCTGCTGCCGCTCGCGCCGGCCGGCTCGGGCTCGCCGGCCGCCTTCGGCGAGAGCTTCGAGGGCGGCGCCGTCGGCACCGAGCCGACGACGGCGAACACCTCCTACGACCAGGCCCCCCGCGACGCGGGTGCCGGCAACGGCACGGTCGCCGCGGCGTTCGCCGTAGACGGCGTGCGCGGCCAGTGCGTCCGCTTCCGCAACACGCGGATCGCGACCGACACCTACGGCTTCCTCGGCAAGCAGCTCGGCACCCAGCGCGTCGTGCACCTGCGGCGCTACTACAAGCTCGACGCGCTGCCGGACCACCGCACGAGCGTGTTGCGCTACACCGCCGGACGCAGCGCAGACGGGCAGGTGGCCGGCACCAACAACGGCGGCTTCGCGCTCGGAGGCGCCCCGCAGGAGTACAAGTTCACGCTGGTCAACGGGGACACCAACGCGACGCGCTCCACCGCCACGGTGCCGGTCCGCCAGTGGTTCCGGGTCGAGACGAAGGTGGACTTCACCACCAGCCCCGGTGTCCAGACGGTGCGGCTCTTCCTCGGCGCCAACCTGCACGGCACCGTGCCGGACGAGACGCTCACCGCCCGCCTCACGGGCACGTACACCGACCACGTCGAGGACGGCATCCTCAGCAACCCCAACGCCCTGGTCAGCGTCGCCATCGACGAGGCGGCCGGCGGCGCCGACTGGCAGGGCCCCGCCGTCTGAGTGCACGCAGCGCCCGTCGTCAGAACGTCAGGGCGTCAGGGCGTCAGCACCACCTTGAGGCAGTGGTCCTCCTTGTCGCGGAAGACCCGGTACATCTCCGGCGCCTCGTCGAGCGGGACATGGTGGGTGGCGAGGCTCTCGAGCCCGAGGACGTCGTCCGGCTGGCTCGCGATCGCGAGCAGCTCGTCGGTCCACCGCCGCACGTGGCACTGTCCCATCCGCAGCTGGATGCCCTTGTCGAAGAGGTCCATCATCGGCATCGGATCGGCCATGCCGCCGTAGACGCCGCTGATCGACACGGTGCCGCCGCGGCGCACGGACGCGATGGCCGTGTGGAGGGCGTCGAGCCGGTCGATGCCGGCCTTCTCGATGGCGGCCCTCGCGATCGGCCCGGGCAGCCGCTTCGCGAGCCCGATCGCCTTCTCCGCCAGTGGGTTTCCGTGCGCCTCCATGCCCACGGCCTCGAGCACGGAGTCGGGCCCGCGGCCGTCGGTCATGGCGCGTAGCTCGGCGGCGACGTCCGTGACCTCGGTGAGGTCGACGGTCCGGGCGCCGGAGCGTCGGGCCAGCTCCAGCCGGTCGGGCACCAGGTCGACGCCGATGACGTCGTCGACGCCGCGGTGCCGCGCGGCCCGCACCGCCAGCTGCCCGACGGGCCCGAGACCGAAGACGGCGAGCGAACCGCCCTCGGGGACGGCGGCATACTCCACTCCTTGCCACGCGGTGGGCAGGATGTCGGAGAGGTAGAGGAAGCGTTCGTCGGGCAGCTCGGCGGGCAGCCTGACCGGGCCGAAGTCGGCGTGCGGCACCCGGACCCGCTCGGCCTGGCCGCCCGGTACGGCGCCGTAGAGGCTCGTGTAGCCGAAGAGGCTGGCGCCCTTGCCCTGCTCGCGGTTCTGGGTCGTCTCGCACTGGGCGAAGAGCCCGCGCTCGCACATCCAGCAGTTGCCGCACGAGATGTTGAACGGCACCACGACCCGGTCCCCGACGGCGAGGTTGCCGACGGCGGCACCCACCTCCTCGACGATGCCCATGAACTCGTGGCCGAGCACGTCGCCCGGTGTGAGGTAGGGCGCGAGGACGCCGTAGAGGTGCAGGTCTGAGCCGCAGATGGCCGTGGACGTGACGCGCACGACGGCGTCGGTGGGCTGCTCGATCCGCGGGTCGGGGACCTCGGCGATCCGCACGTCGTTGATGCCGTGCCAGGTGAGTGCCTTCATGCCCCGACCGTATGCCGCGGAGCCGCCACGCGCGAGGCCGCCGGGCTACGGTCGGGGGATGACCAACGCACCGATCGCGCTCGTGGCCGGCGGGTCCCGTGGCCTCGGCCTCCTGATCAGCCGCGAGCTGCTGCGCCGGGGACACCACGTCGTCATCTGCGCGCGTGACGCCGACGAGCTGGCCCGCGCCGTGGAGCAGCTCGGCGGCCGAGACGTCGAGAGCCGGGTCTGCGACGTGCGTGACCGCGCGGCGGTGGGCTCGCTCGTGGCCGACGTCGAGGAGTCCGTGGGGCCGATCGACACCGTCATCACCGTCGCCGGCATCATCCAGACGGGACCGGTGGAGTCGATGACCTTCGAGCACTTCGAGGACGCCATCGACACGATGACGTGGGGCCCGGTCAACGTCGCCCTCACCGTCCTGCCGGCCATGCGGCGGCGCGGACGCGGCCACATCGGGACGGTGACCTCGATCGGCGGCATGGTGGCGCCGCCGCACCTGCTGCCTTATGCCACAGCGAAGTTCGGCGCGGTCGGCTTCTCCGACGGTCTCGCGGCGGAACTGCACGGCACTGGCGTCTCCGCGACGACGATCGTGCCGGGGCTCATGCGCACCGGCGGTCACGAGCGGGCCTACTTCGTCGGCGCGGCCGAGAAGGAGTACGCCTGGTTCGCCCCGGGCGCCTCCATGCCGCTGCTGTCGATCGACGCCGACCGCGCCGCCACCCGCATCGTCGACGCCGTGCTCGCCGGCAAGCCCATGGTCGTGCTCACCCCGCTGGCCTGGGTCGGCATCCGGGTCCGCGGGCTGTTCCCGGGCACCACCACGCGGCTGATGGGGGTCTTCGGGCGGCTGCTGCCGAGCGCGCCACCGGGCGGCGGCACGGAGACCGTCGTGGGCCGGGAGGCCGACCGCCGGCTCGGCTCCCGCGTCGTGCGGGTCCTCGAGACGCTCGGCACGCGCGCCGCGCGGCGCAACAACGAGCGCTGACCCCCAGTTGTCTGGGGGGCTGGGTATCGCCATAGCGCTATCCCGCCTCCCAGTTGTCTGGGGGGTCAGAGGCGGCCGCGGATCGGCGTGCGCGGGGTGGGGTCGCCCTCGTCCGGCATGACCATCTCCGCGCGGACGCCGAGCAGGCGGACCTGCCGGTCCGGGTCGAGCGTCCCGGCAAGCGCCAGCGCGGCCGCGACGACGGCGTCCCGCTCGGTCGTCGCGACTGGCAGCTTCCGGCTGCGCGTCTGCGTGAAGAACGGGGCATAGCGCACCTTCAGCGTGACGCGGAAGACCGGCCGATCCTCCGTGACCGTGTCGTCGAAGACCTGTCCGGCGAGCTCGCGGACCGCGTCCTCCACCTCGGCCGGCGTCGTGAGGTTGTGCTGGTAGGTCGTCTCCCGGCTGTGCCCGCGGGCCACCCACGGCGTGTCGTCCACGACCGCGGAACCGATCCCGCGGCCGAGCTCGCCATACCACCGCCCCATTCGCGGGCCGAACTCCGCGACGAGCACGTCCAGGTCGGCCCCCGCGAGCTCTCCCACGGTCCGTATGCCGTGCGCCTCAAGCCGCTTCGCGACCCGTGACCCGACGCCCCAGAGCGCGATCGTCGGACGGTCTCCCATGACCTGCGCCCAGGTGGCCTCGGTGAGGCGGAAGACCCCGCCGGGCTTGGCGAAGCCGGTGGCGATCTTCGCCCGGATCTTGTTGTCGCCCACCCCGACCGAGCAGTGCAGCCGGGTGGCGTCGAGGACGGCGCGCTGAGCCGCCCGGGCGAAGCCCTCGGGGTCGCCCGTCTCCACGCCGAGGAAGGCCTCGTCCCAGCCGAGCACCTCGACCACCGCCCCGAGTCCCCGGAGGGCGGCCATGACGTGCTCCGACGCCTCGGCATAAGCGGGCGCGTCGACGGGGAGGAGCACCGCATCCGGCACACGGCGCGCCGCCGTGCGCAGCGGCATACCGGAGCCGACCCCGAACTCGCGCGCCTCGTAGGAGGCGGTCGCGACGACCGCCCGCTCGCTCGGGTCACCCCGCCCGCCCACGATGATCGGCAGACCGGCCAGCTCCGGACGGCGCAGCACCTCGACCGCGGCGATGAACTGGTCGAGGTCGACGTGCAGCACCCACGGCCGGGACGCCTCGCTCACGCCACGAGTGTCCACGACCTGCGGTGCCCGTGTCACGGCGCGGTGCGCACCAAAGTGGCCACTCGACGGGGAGGGGGGCGCGGCCCGAACCAAAGTGGCCACTCGACGGGGAGGGGGCGCGGTGCGCCGTGTGGTCACGCGGTATGCCGTGCCCGCTCCGGCGGGCAGGCCGGCGGCAGCAGCGCCGGGTCGGCGACCGGCCAGGCGTCGGGGTCCGGCCCAAGTCGGACCAGGGCGGCGACCTGGGCGAGGCACCACGGCGACACGGTGCGGCGGCGCTCGACCACGTCGGCCGCGAAGCGCGGCCACGGCACCCACTCGTGCCCGTCGACCTCGGCTGGATCGGGCGCAAGGTCGCCGACCCCTGCGACGCGGCCGACGTAGACCGGGCACAACTCGTTCTCCACCACGCCGGACATCTCGGCGCGGTAGCGGAACTCGGGCAGCGCGAGGCGCACCCCGGTAGCCACCACGCCGAGCTCGTCGGCGGCCCGCCGGACGACGGCCACACCGAGCGGCTCGCCGGGCCCGGGGTGCCCACAGACGGTGTTGGTCCACACGCCGGGGAAGGTTCGCTTGGAGGCGGCCCGGCGGGTCACGAGCAGCCGCCCCGACGCGTCGAACAGGTAGGCGGAGAAGGCCAGGTGCAGCGGCGTGTCCTCGCCGTGGACGTCGGCCTTGGGCGCCGTGCCGATGGCGCGGCCGGAACGGTCGAGGAGGACGACCTCCTCCGGCCGGGTCTCGCGGGTCGCGGGCGCGGGCACTGTCATGGGCACACCCTAGGCGTGTCGGTATGCCGCATGCCTGTGGCGACGGGCAGCGGGGTAAGAGGGGCGCATGGCCCGGCTGCGCAAGGTCTCCCCCAACTCGCCCGGATGGACCCGACGGCGGTCAGGACGGGGCTTCGTCTACCTCGACGGGCAGGGAGCGCGCCTGGCAGCCGAGGACGTGGAGCGGATCCGGTCGCTCGCGATCCCTCCGGCCTGGAGGGACGTGTGGATCTGCCCGCACCCGAACGGCCACATCCAGGCCGTCGGCACCGACGACGCGGGGCGCCGGCAATACCTCTATCACCCGGACTGGAGGACCAAGCGTGACCGTGCGAAGTTCGAGCGCGTCACGACGGCCGCGCAGAGGCTGCCCGCCGCCCGCCGGAGGGTGGCCCGCGACCTCGCCAACGAGGGCATGCCCTACGAGCGGGCCGCCGCGGCCGCGGTGCGCCTCCTCGACCTCGGCTACTTCAGGATCGGCAGCGACGCCTACGCCGACGCCAACGGCTCCTTCGGCCTGACCACCCTCGAGCGGAGCCACGTCCGCAAGAAGGAGGGCACCGTCGTCTTCAGCTTCGTCGGCAAGTCCGGGGTGAGCCACACGATCGAGATCGACGACGCGGACGTCATCCGTGCCCTCGACCGCATGCGGGCCCGGCGGGACCGCCGCAGCCGCAGGCTCCTCGCCTACCAGGACGCGAAGGGCTGGATCGACCTCGACGCGGCCGCGGTGAACAGGTACCTCTCCGACCTGCTCGGCGGGGAGATGACGGCCAAGGACTTCCGCACCTGGCACGCGACGGTCATCGCGGCCGCCGCCCTCGCCTGCTCCGACGAGCCGGGCACCACGAAGGCGTCACGCCGGCGTGCCGTCAAGGCGGCCGTCGAGGAGGTGTCCGCCTACCTCGGCAACACCCCGACGATTGCCAAGGGGTCCTACATCGACCCCCGCGTCATCGACCGCTACGAGGCGGGACAGACGATCGGGGAGGCGGCCCGGCGGCGCTACCGGTCGACCGCGGCCCGGCAGCTCTCGCTGGAGCGGGCCGTGCTGGAGCTGCTCGGGGAGGCCGGCACGCCGACGGCGCCGTGAGGCGTTGCGGGGCACGGGCGCGCGACTTTGACGGAACGGCCACCGTGCTCGTCGCGAGTGGCGACAATGGGAGGCAAACACGCGTGCGCTCCGTCGGCAATCCTCGGAGGATCCCCGGCGTGACGCGGTGAAGTGAGCAGGCAATGGCAGCTGTTATCGGGACCCTCAACGATCCCGTCGTCTGCGTCCGCCTGGCCGCGGCCGAGCCGGACCTGCTGGCCCCCGGCATGCTGGTCATCGTCGACGGGGAAGGCTGCATCACGGCGTGCGAAGAGGAATACGACGTGCGCGTGGCGGGTGTCGTCTCCGGCCCCGGAAACGTCGGTGCCGTGATCCTCGACGCGACGGCCGACGGAGTGCCCGTGGCGCTGCTCGGCACGTCGTGGGCCTGGGCCGACGCCGGGGCGGGCGCGATCGCCTACGGCGACATGCTCACGACGTCGACGAAGCTGGGCCACGCCCGCGTCGCCACCGACCGGTCTCGCGCCTTCGGGGCCGTCGTGGGCAAGGCGCTCACGGCACTGCCAGCGGGGACCGGCCTCGTCCGCGTCCTCCTCACTCCCCGGTGACGGCCGGCGGACCGGCCCTGCTCACGACCGCGCGAAGACCCGCTCCCCGGCCACCCACGTCTGATGCACCTGCACCCGGTCGAGCTCGTCCGGGTCGATCGAGAAGGGGTCGCGATCGAGGACGACGAAGCTGCCCTCGAACCCCTCGGCGATGACCCCGACGTGGTCGAGGGGGCACACCGTGCCGGCCCGACCCGTGTACAGCAGCAGCGCCTGGGCCACGGTGACGGCCTCCTCGGCGTTGATGTCGGCGCCCGTGTGGGCCCGGCGCAGCACCGCCGCCTTGAGCGAGACGAAGACGTTGTCCGCGTCGGCCCACGCCGTGGCCGGCGTGTCGGACGACAGGGCGAGGTGACGAATCCCGTTGTAGAGAGAGCGGATCGGGTAGGCGACCGGGAACTGGCGCTCGGTGAGGTTGGCGGCATACGCGGCGTGCTCGGCGAAGAGGAAGATCGTGTGGGTCACGACGGCGAAGGACATCCGCGCGGCGTTGATCTGCTCGATGAGGGCGGGCCCCACGAGGGTGGCGTGCTCGAGCCGGATCGAGGGCAGGTCCCCCAGCCAGGGCTCCTCGACGCCGAGGAGCCCGACGACGTGCTCCAGCGCCCGGTCGCCCATGGCATGCACCGCGACCTGTACGCCGTTGCGCCGCGCCCACGCCACCGCCTCACGCAGGTCGGCGTCCGAGGCGGTCCGTATGCCGTGCGAGCACGAGTCGGGGTAGGCCTCCTTCGTCCACGCCGTGCGGTTCGAGAACGCCCCGTCGAGGAAGAGCTTGACCCCCGCGACGCGCACCCGACCGGTGCGGTGGGCGTCGGTCAGCTCGGGCAGCGGCCCGTCGCGCAGGTCGGTCCACCCGAGGTAGAGGCCGATCTGGGGCACGAGGCCGGCAGCCGCCGCGTCGCGGAAGAGCTCCAGCGGCTGGGGCAGGACCGTCGACCAGAGGTCCGCGACCGCCACGACGCCCCGCTCGAGGAAGTGCCGGCTCAGACCGGCGAGTCGCGCCACCAGCTCCGCGCGCCCCGGCCGGGGGATGACAGCCCGCACGGCGTCGGCCGCGGCCACCTCCGTGAGGACCCCGGTCGGGTGGCCGCCGGAATCGCGCTCGAACCGGGCGCCCTCCGGGTTGGGTGTGTCCCGGGTGATGCCCGCGAGCTGCAATGCCCGCGTGTTGCACACGGCCGAGTGGCCGTCGCAGCGGACGACGAAGACCGGCTGGGTCTTCGAGACGCGGTCGAGGTCGGCAGCCGTGGGCGGCCGCCGGTCGGGGAACGACTGCTCGTCGTAGCCGAACCCGAGGACCCACGTGTCGTCCGCCCTTCCGAGGTCGGGGGACGTGCGCAGCCGGTCCACGAGCGCCTCGCGCGAGCGGACGTCCGGGGGCAGGCAGCTCACCCACCCGGCGAGGGTCGCGAGGAGTGCTGGATGGCTGTGGACGTCGAGCAGGCCCGGGAGCACTGCGCGACCGCCGAGGTCCTCGGCCCCGGACCGCTCCACCGACGTCAGGCCCGCCTCGTCGCCCACCCACGAGAACCGGCCGTCCGTCACCCGGAAGGCCGTCGCGAAGTCGTCCTCGCCCGTGCCGAGGAAGACCTTGCCACCCACGAAGAGGCGTGTCGTCATCAGGTGCTCCAACTGGCGCGGGGATCGGCTGCTGCGATCATTCTCCCCTGCCGGCCAGGCGTGCCACCCTGCGGCCGTGAGGATCCGACGCATCGGCATCGGAATCCCACGGCGCGCAGGGCGGTTCACGGCGGTGACGAGGCGGTGCGCAGCTGGGCCGGACCGCCTCGATCGGTCAGTTCGGGTGGATGAGACCGAACAGGCCGTGCGCGTAGTTGTCGATGCCGGCCGCGAACAGCAGGTCTCTCGGCGTGCCGGTCTTGCCGTTGCCGAACGCGAGACCCCAGAGGCCGCTGTTGGCGATGACCTTGCCGTTACGGTCCCTCAGCTGTCCCCTGAACGCACCGGTCGTCGGGTCGAGGACGTTGATCCGGCCGTCGTTCACGTTGCCGACGAGCAGCATGTTGCCGAACCGGCCCCAGTGCGGTGGGGACATCACCATGCCCCACGGCGCGTTCAACCGAGCGTCCTTCGACAGCGTGCGGACGAGGTCGCCGTTGAAGCGGAAGACGCTGATCGCGCCACCCGGGCTGCCGTCCGGCATGGCGTACGCCACGTAGACGCGCTCACCGATCACGGCAACGTTGTACGGCACGAGCTTGCCGACACCGGGGTCCATGAACTTCCTTGAGGCGAAGACCTTCTGGAACTTCCCGCCGAACACCTCGACGCCGTTCGCGAACGACGCGGCATACATCCGCGGGCCGAGCGGCGTCTTGGCCACAGCCATGCCGAGATACCCGTCGAAACGGTCGAACCGGGTGGGAATCGCCTCCGTCACCGGCTTGGCGGTCGGGCCCCAGCCGCTCGTGTAGCCGTCGAACCCGTTGAAGAGGAAGAGCGTCGGCACCGTGACGCCGTTCTGCTGGGCGGCGAACGCCCCCGTGTTGTTGAAGGCGATCCCCGTCGGCCCGGCCGGCGTCTGCACGACGAGCTTCAGCGCGAGCGGGTCCTTGCCGTTCGCACCGGCATACACCTCCGACGTCGCGGTGTTGTTGTTGTTGATCCAGACCGGCGTCTCCGGTCCCAGGGCGATTCCCCACGGGTTGGAGACTCGGAAGTCGGTGATCCTGGCAAGGCCGGGCACGTCGGACACGAGGTTCACCTGCGTGTAGCCGCCGGCATCGACCGCGCTGGCACTCTGCGAAGGAGCCAGCGCTCCTGCGGCAACAGCAACCGCCGTCAGCGAGACGGCGGCGAGTCGGCGCTTCGGCAGGGACCGGATTGACAACAGAGATTGCATGGACAATGACATGGCATCTCCCCTTGCGCGGGTTGCACGGAGGGGACGGGGTGTCGCCTGCGTCAGCCCGCAACCTACAAGGCTAGTGCGCAACGCCGCTCGGCGGACAGTGCCCAAATCGCCCCAATGCCGGGCTCCGCCTGGAGGCCGGCCCTCGCGCCTCGCCGGTGAAGGGAGGTTCTCCGGCACCAGGCGCCGGAGAACCTACGCCGATCCGCCGCGGTCGCCATTCAGGCGAGGGAGGCGCCGCCGCACAGGACGAGGGTCTGGCCGGTGATCATCGCGCCGGTCTCCTGGAGGAGGAAGAGCACCAGGTCCGCCACCTCGCCCGGCTCGACGAGGCGGCCCAGCGGCGGCACCTGTGGCGGCGTCGCGGCGCGGGCCGGGTCGTCGAGCATGGCCGTGCGGGTGGGGCCGGGCGCCACGACGTTGACCGTGATCGCCCGGGGCGCAAGCTCGCTCGCCCATGAGCGGGCCAGGGCCGCGAGCGCCGCCTTCGTCGCGGCATACTGGCTCTTGCCCGCCACCCCCGTCATCGTCCGGCTCCCGACGAGCACGACCCGGCCGCCGTCGCGGAGCCGCTCGGCGAGCCGGTCGACGAGCACCTCGGCGGCACGGACGTGGACGGCCCACATGGCCGCGCCGTCGCGCGCGTCGAGGCTGCCGAGGTATGCCGACCGCAGCAGACCGGCGCAGTGCACGACCGCGTCCACGCCGCGATCGCCGAGGCCGCCGTCGACGCGGCCGCCGTCGACGAGGTCCGTCACGCGGGCGAGGCCCTGCTGCAGCGAGGTCAGGTCGGTCAGGTCGCACGGCACCCAGGTGACGTCGACCGGCTGTGGCCCCCGGCTGCGACTCAAGGAGATGAGGCGCCAACCACGACCGACAAGTGCCTGCGTGACGGCGAGCCCGATCCCCGAGCTGCCCCCGGTCACGACGGCGACGGGGGCGTCGGACGGTGACGTCATCTCGCCGCGGCCAGCAGCCCGGCGACGAGGTCGGCCGGGAGGTGCACGTGCTTGATGGCCCGCCGGTGGTAGGTGAAGGCGACGTGGAGGTCGCCGTCGGGACCCGGAAGCACCGACGGATAGCTCAGCTCGCGGTTGAGCCCGTCGCGGGAGTTGTTGGACATGCAGTAGCCGTCCCCCGTCTCGAGGTCGAGGAAGACGGGCCAGCTGCGGCCGTCGTCCGGTGACAGGCTGAGCCGAAGGGGCGCGCGAGGCACGCCCCAGAAGGCGGTCTGTCGGTCGGGGTCGATCTGGGGCTCGGCGACCTGCGGCCCGTCGACCTCACGGATGCCCTCGTCGTCGATCTCGTCGTAGAGGGACACCCGCCGCTCGGTGGCGTCGGCGGCGCTCGTCGGGTTGGACACCAGCGCGAGCACCCCGCCGCCGAGGGCCACCGCCTGGATCGACGAGTTGTTGTTGGGCAGCGGCGTCGGCGTGGGCTCGGTCCACGTCGTGCCGTCGTCAGTCGACGTGCTCTCCCAGATCCAGTCTGCCCAGCGGCTGCGGAAGCTCGCCCACAAGGAGCCGTCCTGCCGCACGACGACGCCCATGTGCACGCAGCCGAGGGACCCGGGCACGGCCGCCTCGGTCCACGTCTGCCCGCCGTCGTCGGACCACCAGACGCTGCTCGTGTCCTCGTTGCCGACCCACCTCTCGCCGGGCACGGAGACGCAGTTGAAGACGGGCACGAGGATGCGCCCGCTCGCCAGGACCACGGGTGGCTGCCGCACGAACACGCCGCGGCCGCCACCGGCCGGGAAGAGGACCGTGGGCGGCTCCCACGACCGGCCGCCGTCCCGGGACACCCGACGGCGCACCTCGGACGTGTCCTGGTTGCCCGCCACCTGCGCGGTGTAGAGCAGCCACACCTGGCCGCCCGGCGCGCTGAAGAGCACGGGATTCTGCTCGGAGCGCGTCGGGTCGCCGCTCAGCACCACGGGGTCGAGCCACGTGTCAGATCCGGCAGGCAGCCGCGAGAGGTGGACCGAGATGTCGGCCACGCCCTCCTGGGTGCCGCCGAACCACACGCAGGCCAGGTCGCCTCCGGGCAGCCAGGCGAGGTTGGCAGCGTGGCACTGCACGGTGGGCGTCGGCAGGTATGCCGCCCACCCACCGCCCCGGCGCGGTCGGAGCCGTCCGTCGGCGGGCAGCTCGCTGGTGGCCGTCACGCCTGCCCCCTGGCCGCTCGGAGGTGGGTTGCCGCCGCCTGCTCGAGGTGCACGAGATCGGCCGACACCGTCGCCAGCGTGAACCCCTGACCCAGCCGCTTGGCCGCGATCTGGCCTCCCGCCGTGTGGAACCCGGCTGTGACTCCGGCCTCGCGTGCCGCCACGCAGATCCGCTCGGCGGCGGCCTCGAAGGCGTCGTCGACGGAGGCGTCGGTCGGCGAGCTGCCCCCGACGGCCAGTCGCAGGTCCGAGGGGCCGATGTAGATGCCGTCGAGCCCGGGCGTGGCGCAGATCGCCTCGACGTTGTCCAGGCCCTGGGGCGTCTCGATCATCGCGAGCACGACCGTGGAGTCGTTGGACTCGGCCGGTGTGGGGCCGATCCGCAGCGCCGAGCGCATGGGCCCATAGGACCGCACCCCGACGGGCGGATACCGCGTCGCCGCGACCGCGCGGGCCGCGTCCTCGGGCGTGTTGACGAGCGGCACGATGACTCCGGCTGCGCCGGCGTCGAGCGACTGGCCGATGAGGAACGGGTCGTTGGCGCCGACGCGGACGAGCCCGACCGAGGCACCACCGGCGTCGACCGCCATCATGCCCGCGAGGATGCCCTTGTAGTCGAGCAGCCCGTGCTGGGCGTCCAGGCACACGTAGTCGTAGCCGACCCGCGCCAGGCGCTCCGTCGACACGGGCGAGTCGAGGACCACCCAGTAGCCCACGAGCGTCTCTCGGGCCCGGACGCGGCGTGCGAAGTCGGCGACGCGACCCTCCGCGGCGCGACCCTCGGCGGCGCTCATCGGTTGTATCCCGGCATGGAGCCGAGGAGCGGCGCCCCGGCTGCGTCGCAGGCGGCCACGACGTCGTCGGCGAGCGGGCCTGCTTGTGCGGCAGCGACATTCGCCTCCAGCTGCTCCGGCTTCGAACCACCGAGGAGGACGGCGGACACGACGGGCTTGGACAGCAGCCAGCGCAGGGAGAGCTCGGGCAGCGTCACCCCTGCGTCGGCCGCGATCGCGGACAGGGACTCGACGGCCCGGAACGTCGACTCGTTCCAGTAGCGGTCCTTGTACATCCCCGACAGCGCCGACGACCCGAACCTGCCCTCGGTCGGGGTGGCGGTGAAGGAGTGGCGCCCGGTGAGCAGCCCGCCACCGAGCGGGTTGTAGACGATCGTCGAGAGGCCCTTGGTCGTCGCGAACTCCACGTATTCCGCCTCGATGCGGCGCGCGACGAGGTTATAGAGCTGCTGCGCGAGGACCGGGCGAGGGGTGCCGAGCGCGTCGCAGGCGGCGAAGACGTCGCCGATCTGCCAGGCGGCGTAGTTGGACACCCCGATCGCGCGGACCTTGCCCTCCTTGACGAGGTCCCCCAGGGTGGCGACGGTCTCCTCGACGGGCACCGAACGGTCCGGCTGGTGCAGGTAGTAGACGTCCACGTGGTCGGTGCCGAGGCGCCGCAGGCTCGCGTCGAGCGAGGACCGCAGGCCCGCGGCCGACAGCAGCGGCGCCCCACCGGCGTCGCCGGGGTAGATGCCCGCCTTGGTGGCGATGGTGACCTCGTCCCACCGGCCGGCGAGGATCTCGCCGAGCATCGACTCGCTCCGTCCGGCGGCATACCCGTTGGCGGTGTCGATCGAGGTGATGCCCGCCGCGAGCGCCGCGTCGACCATGGTGCGGGCCGTGTCGAGGTCGACGGTGTCGCCGAAGGTCATCGTCCCGAGGACGAGGCTGGGCAGCGGCCGGGGGAGCCCCGGGAGCTCGAGCGTCTTCATGCGGTCTTCCTCTCCGCCGCCCGGGAGGCGGCGATGGCACGGATCAGGTGGCGTGGCTTGACACCGGTCATGAGGCCGGGCTCGAGCGCGGAGCGGCGCAGCCGCTGGGTGTACTCGTGCTGCGGTCGGGCGAGGAGGTCAACGGTGCGGCCCTCCTCGACGATCTGGCCGGCGCGCATGACGACGACGTGCTGCGAGATGGCGCGCACGACGCCGAGGTTGTGCGAGATGAACAGGTAGGTGAGGCCCTGCTCCCGCTGGATGTCCGCCAGCAGCTCGAGGACCTGCGCCTGCACCGAGACGTCGAGGGCGCTCGTGGCCTCGTCGCACACGAGCAGCTCCGGCTCCGAGGCGAGCGCCCGGGCGATGCCGATGCGCTGGCGCTGCCCGCCCGAGAACTCGGGCGGCTTCCGATCGAGAGCCGAGGTCGGCAGGCCGACCCGGTCGATGAGCTCGGCCGCCTTCTGCCGCTGGACCTTTCGGGACTTCTCTCCGCGCACCGCGATGGGTTCGGCCACGATCTGCTGGGCCGTCAGGTGCGGGTCGAGGGACCCATAGGGGTCCTGGAACACCATCTGGACGCGGTGGCGCAGGGGACGCAGCTTCGCCTCGCTCATCGTTGCGAGGTCGGTGCCGTCCAGCTCGATGGAGCCCGAGGTGGGCCGCAGCAGCCGCACGAGCGCCTTGGCGATCGTCGACTTGCCGCAGCCGGACTCCCCGACGATGGCAAGCGTGCCGCCGCGCGGCACGCTGAAGGAGACGTCGTCGACGGCTCGGAACGCGTGGCTGCCGGTGCCGTACTCGACGACGAGGTGGCGCACGTCGAGCAGCGTGTCAGCCATGGCTGTTCTCCTTCTCCAGGGCCGGGTCGTGCCAGGGGCCGAGCTCGGGGATGGCGCCGAGCAGCTTCTGCGTGTAGGGGTGCTGGGGGTGGTCCACCACCTCGGTGACGGGTCCGCCCTCGACGAAGGCCCCGGCCTTCATGACATGGACGCGGTCGCTCATGAGCCGCGCCACGCCGAGGTCGTGGGTGATGAGGAGCAGGCCGATCCCCGTCTTCTCCTGCAGCTCGAGGAGGAGGTCGAGGATGCCCGCCTGGACCGTGACGTCGAGGGCGCTCGTGGGCTCGTCGGCGACGATGAGGTCGGCGTCGGTCGAGACCGCCATGGCGATGAGCACGCGCTGCAGCATCCCGCCGGAGAGCTGGTGAGGGTATGCCGCGAACTGCTTGTCGGGAGTGCGGATGTGGACCTGCTCCATGAGGTCGAGCGCCTTGGCCCGGGCCTCGGCGGTGGACAGGCGCGGGTACTTGATGCGCACCGCCTCGGTCATCTGGCGCCCGATCGTGGCGATCGGGTTGAGTGCCGTCATCGGGTCCTGGGGGATGAGGGCCACGGCGCGGCCCCGGAGGCGGTCGATCACGTCGCGGCTTCCCGTGACGTCCTCGCCCGCGATCCGGGCCTCACCCGAGATGACCGCCAGGTCGTCGGGAAGCAGGCGCAGGATCGCCATCGCCGTCGTCGACTTCCCCGAGCCGGACTCCCCGATGATCGTCACGGTCTCGCCACGGTCGATGTGGAAGCTCACGCCGTCGACGGCGCGCACCACCCGGTCCCCGGTGATGAGCTCTACCTGCAGGTCGTTGACCTCGAGAAGTCTCATGCGTCGGCTCCCTTGCTGCGACGGACCCGGTCCCGCAGTCCGTCACCGATGAGGTTGACGCCGATGACGAGCAGGGCGATGACGACGCCCGGGATGGTGACGAGCCACCACTTGCCCGTCACGAACAGCTCCCTGCCGTCGCTGATGATGCCGCCCCAGGTCGGGTAGGGCCGCTGCACGCCGGCGCCGAGGAACGACAGCGCGCTCTCGAGCAGCACGGCCTGCGCGAGGAGCAGGAGCACGACGACGAGGGCCTGCTGCAGGATGTTGGGGATGACGTGCTTGGCGATGATGGACACCCGGTGGAGGCCGAGCACCCGCGCGGCTGCGACATAGGGCTTCTCCCGCTCGACGAGCACGAGGGCGCGGGTGATCCTGGCCGGCTCGGGCCATTGCGCGAAGGCGATGACGAGCGTGATGACCGGGATCGAGGGCCCGAAGAGGGCGACGACGAGCAGCAGCATGAGCAGCAACGGCAGCGACATCTGCGCCTCGAGCAGGCGGGAGATGACGGTGTCCACCCAGCCGCCGAAGTAGCCGGCGGCGGCTCCGGCGACGATGCCGACGACGCCCGACACGACGATGGCGAGCAGCCCGATGAGCAGGGACGTCTGGCCGCCGTGCAGCACCCGCGAGAGCAGGTCCCGCCCGTTGGGATCGGTGCCGAGCAGGTGCCCGGGGCTGAGCGGCGGCAGCGACGACTCCGCGAGCCGCCCGACGATGGGGTCGGGCAGCGGCAGGACGCGGGCCAGGATCACGGGCACCGTGACGACGCCGGCGCACACGGCGCCGAGCCAGATCTTCACCGTGCTGTAGCGGCTGCGCCGGACGGCGGCGGACCGCCGACGAAGCGCAGAGGTGACGGCGGACGGCCGCTCGGGGACGTCCTGGGTCAGGCTGGCCGCGGTCATGAGCTGGCCTCTCCTAGGCGGACGCGTGGGTCCATGAGCGGGTAGAGCAGGTCCACGAGGAGCTGCACGACGAGGGCGAGGACGACGGTGACGAGCACGGTGGCCTGGATGAGCGGGAAGTCGCGCTGCTTCAGGGCGTTGACGACGAGCTCGCCGACCCCGGGCCACTTGAAGACGACCTCGACGATGACGACCCCGTTGAGCATCGCGGCGAAGCGGGTCCCCAGGGCCGTCACGACCGGGATGGCCGAGTTGGCGAAGGCATACCGCCAGGTGAGCCGGCGCTCCGACACGCCCCTGGACCGCGCGACGGTCACGTAGGGCGAGGCGAGGTTGACGACCATCTCGCGGCGGACCAGCCGGGAGATGAGGGCGACCTGCAGGATCGCGATGGTCACCGTCGGCAGCACGATGGAGGCAACCGAGTCGAAGCCGGCCGGGGCGAACCATCCCAGGTTGACCGCGAAGACGATGAGCAGGACGAAGCCGATCCAGAAGTCCGGCATCGACTGCCCGGCGATCGTGCCGATGTTGGCTGCCAGCTCCTTCGCGGTGTTGTTCCGCCGGGCCATCCACACGCCGAGCGGCACCGCGACGACGGCCGTGACGAGGATGGCGGCCACGGCGAGGGTCACGGTGTAGGGCAGCCGCTCCAGGACGACCTCGAGCGCGGGGCGCTTGAAGAAGAACGACGTGCCGACGTCGCCCTGGAACAGGTGCGTCAGGAAGGTCCAGAACTGCACCGGCAGCGACTGGTCGAGACCGAACTGCTCGCGGATGGCCTGCAGCTGCTCCGAGCTGGGGTTGGGCGGTGCGTAGTTGGCTGCCGGGTCACCGGGCGCCATCCGCAGCAGGACAAAGACGGTCGCCGTCGCGAGGAAGGCGGTGAGGATCGTCTGACCGATCCTCTTCAGGACGTATTTCCCCATGGCGTCAGCCCGAGACGGCGACGGAACCGAGGTCGTAGGAGTTGATGGGGCGCAGGTTGAGCGTCGCGACGCGCTTGCGCTTGGCGAGCACGTTGTTCGGCGTCCAGGCCCACATGGCCGGCCACAGCGCCCAGATCTTCTCCTGGGCCTGGGCCAGCAGGGCGTTGCGCTTCGACTCGTCCGCCTCGGCCGCGGCCTGGTCGAGCAGGGCGGTGATCTCCGGGACCACGAAGCCGTGGTAGGTGTCGCGCGTCTTCTCCTTCTCCGCCGTGCCGCCGTACTGGCCCTGCAGGTTGGTCAGGGCGAGCCCGGTCTGGTTGCCGTAGCCGTTGGCGAGCACGTCCCAGTCTCCCGCCTCGCCGCGCCGCCAGGCGTTGATCTCGCCGCCCTTGGGGATCATCTTCAGCTCGGCGGTCACGCCGACCGCGGCAAGCATCTGCGAGATCGCCTCGAGGACCCGAGAGGCGCCGGCGAACTCGGAGTCCTCCCAGATGAACCGGAGCTTGAGCCCGGTGGCTCCGGCCTCCGCGAGCATGGACTTGGCCTTGGCGGGGTCGTAGGTGTAGTCCCCGGTCTTGGCGAAACCGGCCAGCGTCTTCGGCACGACGCCCTCGGCGGAGGTCACCTGGCCGTTCATCAGCGCCTTGATGAGCGAGTCGTGGTCGATGGCGTGGCTGAGGGCCTCACGCACCTTCGGGTCCGCCACCGGGTGGCCGGCCGGCTTGCGGAAGTTGTAGAAGAGGTGGATGAGGCGGGTGCCGGGGGTCTCGATGACGTCGATGTCGCTCTTCGTCTTGAGGGACGCGGCCGACTCCGGGGTGATGGTGTCGATGACGTCGGCCTGCCCGGAGGTGATCGCGATGACGCGGGCGCCCTCCTCCTCCTGGTAGCTGACGTTGACCTCGTCGAGCTTGGGCGCGGTGCCCCAGTAGTTGGGGTTGCGGACGAGTCGGTAGGTGCCCGTGCCCGAGTTGGCGTCGGCGATCGTGAAGGGCCCCGTCCCGAGGCCCGTGCCCAGCTCCTCGGGCTTGTTGGCGGCCGCGGGGGTGATCAGGATGTTTGACATCAGGGAGTTGAGCGAGACGACCGGCCTCTTCGTCGTCAGCGTGAACGTGCGATCGTCGACCTTGGCGAAGGCGGGCTGCTCGGGGAACTGCGACGCGACGTAGCCGGCCTTGACCTGGAAGTACATCTTGAGCGCCGTCTCGACGTCCTCGACGGTCACCTTGGACTTGTCCGAGTAGTGGATGTCGTCACGCAGCTTGACCGTCCAGACGGTCGGCTTGGTCTGCTCGAAGGACTGGGCGAGGACCAGCTCAGGCTTGAGGTCGTCGCCGATCTTGGTCAGCGCCTCGCGAACGGCCCGCTGGACCGTGACCGCGGCGTCGTACTGGTTGAGCTTGTTGTCCAGGCTGACGAGGTTGCGGTTGAGCACGATGCTCAGCTTGCCGCCCGCGGCCCCCGCGGCCCCCGCGGTGCCGGCGGGGTTGGTGGCCGTCTTGGGGCCGGCGCAGGCGGCGAGCGCGGGCGCGGCGATGGCGCCGGCGCCGAGCAGGGAGGCGAACTTCAGGACCGAGCGGCGCGAGACGTCGCGCGTCGCCTGGTCGGAAAGGGAAGGACGTGCGGGCGGGCGCCGGGTCATATGGACTCCTCGTTGAGCGGTGGCCTCTACCGCGCTGCGCATCGCGCGCCGTTGCGGTGGGATTACTGTGCCACCATTGCACGGATCGCGCAATGGCTGTAGCGTATTTGTTGCACGAACCGCGCAGCACCGAGTCCTCGTGACCTGGGCCAGGCGGTGAGTCCGAGCGGCATCGGCGCCTTGGTTCCCTTGCCCCGCAACGCGTTTCAGAGCCACGGTGAGGAGGATCGGTGGGCAGGCTGGAGTTGGCCATCGTCGCTGACGACCTCAGCGGGGCGGCGGAATGCGCGAGCGTGGCGGCTCTGCGCGTTTCGCGCAGCACGGTGCTCCTGCAGCGTGCTGACCGCGCCGTGGGCGGCCCCGTGGTGGACGCCCGGGTCGTCACCATCGACACCGACTCCCGCCAGGGCGCGCCAGGCGCCGCTGCCGCCGCCGCGCGCCGCGCCGCTCGCGTGGTGCACACCGCCCCCACGGTCGTGAAGAAGGTCGACTCGCTGCTGCGCGGCAACGTCGCGGCGGAGGTCGCGGCGGTCGCCGAGGAGCTGGGCCGCGTAGCCGTCGTCGCGGTCTCCAACCCGGCGTCCCGGCGCGTCGTGCGGGACGGCGTCCTCAGGGTCGACGGCGCGCCCCTGCACGAGTCCGGCCTCTGGCACGTCGAGGGCCGTATGCCGCCGCGCTCGGTCGCCGAGGCGCTCGCCCCCTTGCGGGCGGTGCTCGTCGGGCACGAGGTGGTCGACCGCGGTCCGGCGGCGATCGCCGAGGCGATGGCTTCCGTCACCGACGCGCACGCCGTGCTCGTGTGCGACGCAGAGAGCGACGCGCACCTCGACGCCGTCGCCGAGGCGGCGGCGTCGGTGTGGGCAGAGCCTCTCCTCGTCGGATCGGCCGCACTGGTCGCCGCGGCCGTGCGCGCCCTGGCGCTGCGTGCCGACGGCGACCCGGCGCGGACCGCGTCCATGGTGGACGAGTCGCCAGCCCGGACGCCCACGGTGCCCGCGCTGCTGGTCGCGCTGGGGACGCGGGCCCCCCTGGTGTCCACCCAGCTCGACCGTCTCCGCGGCGGCGCGGCATACGTCGAGCTCCTCAGCCCACCCGAGCTGCTCACCGACCAGCGCCGCGTCGCCGACCGACTGGCCGGGATCCCGCGTGAGGGGCTCGTCGTCGTCGCCCTGGACCCGCACGCCCCGGCCGACCCGGGCGTGTCCCGCCGCCTCACGGCGGCGTTCGCCGAGGTCGTCGCCCCCGTCGCCGCCGAGTTCCCGGGCGTGTTCCTCTCCGGCGGCGAGACGGCGCGCGCGGTCCTCGACCGCACCGGAGTGGAGGCGCTGACCGTCGAGGCGGAGCTCGAGCCGGGCACGGTCGTCAGCTCGACCACGGCCGGCCAGCTCGTCGTGACCCGCCCGGGCAGCTACGGCGACGCCGACTCACTCGTCCGAGCCACCTCGCACCTCCTGCGTCACCCAGCCACCATCAAGGAGCACTCATGACCACAGCCCTCCCCCGCATCGCCGTGACCATGGGAGACGGTGCTGGCATCGGTCCCGAGATCATCGTCCGGGCCCTCGACGACCCGCAGACCGCCAAGCTCGCGCGGATCGTCGTCGTGGGCGACGCGCGTCGGCTGCGCGAGGCGGCGAGGATCGTCGGGAGCCTGTCCGAGGTCGTCGTCGTGACGGACGTCGAGCAGGCGGAGGAGCTGCCCGGGCGGATCAACGTCATCGACCTCGACCTGCTGCCCGAGGGCCTGCCTTTCGGCCAGCTCTCCGCGGTGGCGGGCGACGCGGCCTACCACTACATCCGCGTCGCGGCCCAGCTCGCGGTGGCCGGCAAGGTGCAGGCCATCTGCACCGCGCCGCTCAACAAGGAGGCCCTGCACGCCGGTGGCCATCTCTTCCCGGGGCACACCGAGCTGCTCGCCCACCTCACCGGCACGCCGGAGGTGTCGATGATGCTCTCGACGGAGCGGGTCAAGGTCATCCACGTCACGACGCACATCGGCCTGCTCGACGCCGTGGCCCGCATCGAGCCGGGCCTCGTCGAGCGGGTGATCCGCCGGGGCCACCAGGCCCTCGTCGACGCGGGCACGCCGCACCCGAAGATCGGCGTGTGTGGCATCAACCCGCACGCGGGCGAGAACGGGCTCTTCGGCTACGGCGAGGAGGAGTCCAAGATCAACCCAGCCGTCGAGGCGTGCCGGCGCGACGGCATCGACGTGCACGGTGCGCTGCCGGCCGACACCCTCTTCTTCCTCGCCGGCCGCGGCGACTACGACCTCGTCGTCGCGATGTACCACGACCAGGGCCACGGACCGGTCAAGGTCCTCGGGCTCGAGGCCGGGGTCAACGTCACGGTCGGGCTGCCGGTGATCCGCACGTCCGTGGACCACGGCACGGCCTTCGACATCGCCGGCAAGGGCATCGCCGACCACCGCTCGATGATCGAGGCCCTGCGCCTCGGTGCGGAGATGGCGCCGAAGCCGCAGGACGCCTAGGGTGCCGAGCGTGGCGAGGCACCCGGCGCACGCGAGAAGGGCGGAGATCGTCCGGCTCGCGACGACGAGCGGCCTCGCGAGCGTCGAGGAGCTGTCGGCGTCGCTCGGGGTGACCGCCTCGACGATCCGCCGCGACCTCGCCAAGCTGACGAGCCAGGGCAAGCTCGCCCGCACCTACGGTGGCGCCATCAGCCTCGGGCACCACCCCGAGGCCTCGCTCCGCCAGCGGCTCGGGGAGGCGTATGCCGCCAAGCACGCCATCGCGCGGTGGGCGGCCGCGCAGGTGCAGCCCGGTGAGACGATCCTGCTCGACGCGGGTTCGACGACCGGAGCGCTCGCGGAGGAGCTGTGCAGCGTCGCCGGGCTGAGCGAGCTGACCGTCGTCACGGCCGGTATCACCGCCATGGCCCGCCTGGCCGAGGCCGACTTCGACGTCATCGCCCTCGGCGGCCGGCTGAGGCCGCTCAGCCAGGCCTTCGTCGGCCCGTTGACCGAGTCGGCGGTGCAGCGTGTCTCCTTCGACCGCGCCTTCATGGGTGCGGACGCCGTGCACGCCGAGCGCGGGATCTGCGAGGCGGCTCTGGAGCAGACGCGCCTCAAGGAGCTGATGATGAGCCGGGCCGAGCACACCTATGTGCTGGCCCACGCGGAGAAGCTCGGGCAGTCACCCTTCCACGCGTGGGCCGTCATGCCGGCGCGGTGGACGCTGGTCACCGACGAGTCCGCCGACCCAGAGGAGCTGGACCGCTTCCGCGGCAACGGCGTCGAGGTCGTGGTCGCTCCCGCAGTCTCCTGACCCTGGCCGTATGCCGCCCGAGTCGCGTCCCGGCACGTTTCCTCACCACCGCGACGATGCCCAGGCGCTCCCGAGCTGAGCACCTCATCGCGGCGCCGTCGAGGACCGGGCCGTGACAGCGTCGGTGCCGGGCATGCCGACACCGCCCACCACAGCGGGCGGCGGGGCGGGACCCCTACACGTGCCAGGTCACACCGGTGGCGGTCACGGTCGCGGTGTACCCGCGGACGTGGACGACCGGGTGATGTCGGCCGCAGAGCAGAGCCCCGTTGTCCAGGTCGGTGCGGCCTCCGTCGATCCAGTGGCGCACATGATGGGCGTCACACCACTGTGGCGGCATGGTGCACCGCGGGAAGGTGCAGCCGCCGTCGCGGATCGCAAGTGCCCGCTTCTGCGCCGGCGTGAAGAAGCGCTCCGCCTCGCCGAGGTCGAGCAGCTCGCCCTTGCCCCCGAGCACGGCGGGGATGATGCCGGCATCGCAGGCGATCCGCCGACAGGTGGCGGCGGAGAGCACCTCGCCGTTGCCCGCCAAGCCGGCCCCCCGGATCTTGCCGAGCAACGCGTCGAGGCTCATGGTGATGAGCAGCCGTGCCTTCTCGGTGCGGGGCGCACCCTCCGGCGCGCACATCGCCCGCGACACGAGCTCGAGCAGCGCGTCGGCTCGGCGGGCTCCCGGTGTCCTCGGGTCACCTCGCTCCTCACCGACCGCATCGCAGTCCGGGCGAGGCCGGGCGAGTGGGTCGACGGCGGCATCGAGCAGCGCGGCCCCTTCCGCATCCAGCCGCAGGTAGTACTCGATCATCCCCGCAGAGGTGCCTCGCCGGCTGAAGAGCCGGGCCGCCCGCTGGGCCTCGTCGAGCCGGTCCTGCTCGGCCGGCGGGCGCAGCGTCGCCCTGGCGTGCGCGAGCAGGCGGGTCAGCTGCCGGTCATCCAGCGTCGCGGCGTGCTCGACCAAAGAGGCGACGACGTCAGCCAGGTGCTCGCGATCGGCCGCAAGGACCATGTCCTTCTCGAAGCGCACGATCCTCGTCGCCTTGCCGACCGAGACCTGCCCGGTGCGCACCCGCTCCGCCAGGTCGGTCCACTTGGGCTGAAGCAGCGCCCCGGCCAGGGTCGTGAGCGCGGCCGCACCTGAGACGTCAAGTCTGTCGGCCTGCGCGCGGACCCAGTCGGTGCGCGACAGCCCCTGGTCGCTGCCCAGGCCCCGCCCCTCCGCCTCACCGACGAGCACGGCGCTCAGCGTCTGGGCCAGCTCCCGGATCTCCTGCGCCTGGGCAATGGACGCGCCGACCGCGGCCTCGGGAAGCTGCCACGTGGGATAGTCCCGGACCAGCAGCCGCACGGTCGCCGCCATGGCCGCGAGCAGGTCAGGCAGCGCGTGGCCGGAGGACGACTCATCGGTCCGCGGCGGCTCTGCCATGGTCAGCTCTTCCATGTCGCCAACGCTAGATGCGGGCACCGACAGTGCCCCGAGGCCGCCGCTCCCGGTCGCGTCCGGGCCACCGCGGGCCGATCAGGACGTATGCCGCCGAGCGCGGCCACGCGCCCCGACCCGGTGCTCATCCGGCCTTCGTGAACTGTTCGGTGCCCCGCGTCGTCATCCTCAACGGGCCGCCGACCAGCCGGCGACCACGACGGGCCGCGGGCGGGCCCGCCGCTCACAGCACATCTGCCGAGTTGGGAGCAACACCATGCACCGCACCACCCGTCGCCTGCTCTCCGTCGTCGTCGCCGTCGCGGCCACCACCTTGTCCGTTCCGGCCACCGCCACCGCAGCCGGGCGCCACCTCGAGGCCGACCTCAAGGGCTCGGCCGCCACCGTGCCGCACGCCGAGGGCGAGGCGGAGGTCCGCATCGACCAGGGCCAGCGACGGCTGTGCTACACCCTCGAGGTCGAGGGCCTGCGGGGCGTCGTCGCCGCCCACATCCACGCGGGGCGCGCAAACCAGAACGGCCCCGTCGTCGTGCCGCTCAAGGCCCCGACCATGGGCATGTCGAGCGGCTGCGTCGAGATCTCCCGTGAGCTCGGCAGGGCCATCCTGATGAACCCGTCGGCCTACTACGTCAACGTCCACACCATGCAGTTCCCGGCCGGCGCGATCCGAGGCCAGCTGCACCGGGACGACGACCACGGCGACCACCACGGCGACCACGACGGCGACCACCACGGCGACCACCATGGCGACGACTGACCGATAGTCCGGGTCATCCGCGACCGGCTCCAGCACCGATGGGGCCGGTCGCCTTTTCGCCCCGAGCGGCAGACGGGCCCCGCGCACGTGCCACTCGGTGCGTCGCAGACGCCCGGAAGTGTGGTGCGCCACGATCGACCGCCGGCGTGCGCCTGCCCGCGTACGTTCGAGGCGTAGGGAGCACACCATGGACACGTCCGTCGAAACATCATCCCGCCATCGTCACCTCATCCCTGGGCTCCACCCCGAGCGGCACGTCGGCCTGGGCGGGTCCCTCATCCTCCTCGGCTGCGGTGCCGCGGCGGTGGCCCTGCTCGGTCCGCTCGTGCTCGGGGCCATCGCCTACCACGTCTCCGCGGCGGCGCTCGGCCAGGTCAAGGGCGGCGACGTCGCCGGCCTGCTCCTCGTCGCACCGGTCAGCGTCGTCGCCGGTGTCCTGGTGCTGCGCGGCCGCCGTGCCGGTCCCGCTCTTGGCCTCGGCCCGGCGGCATACGGCCTCTACGTCTCCTTCCAGCTCGCCGTGAGCGGGGACATCACGCGCTATCCGGGCAACAGTGAGCGCTGGTTCCCCCTCTTCGCCGCGCTCTTCGTCCTGTCGGGCGGGGTGCTCGTCCGCGCCTGGGCGGCGCTCGACGCGGAGGCGGTCGCCGGGGCCCGCCCGCCACGGCGGGTCGACCGGGCCGCGGGAGCGTTCCTCCTCGCGGTCGCCGCCTTCCTGGCGCTCGGGCTGCACCTGCGCGGGCTGCTCGACGCGTGGAGGCCGGCCCCGACGAGCACGGAGTACCTCGCTGACCCGACGGTCTTCTGGGTCGTCAAGATGATGGACCTCGGCCTCGTCGTCCCGGTTGCCGTCGTCTGCGGAGTCGGGCTGCTGCGCGGCAGGGAGTGGGCGGGGCGGCTGCGGTATGCCGTGCTCGGCTGGGCCGCGCTGCTCGCCTCGTCGGTCGCCGGCATGGCTCTGGTCATGCAGGTCGGGGGAGACCCCGCCGCCTCGACCGCGAACTCGGTCGTCTTCGTCCTCTTTGCGCTCGTCGCGATCGGCCTCGTGGCCGTGGTCGAGCGGCCGCTCTCCGGTGCGAGCCGGAGACGGCAAGCGCCGGCGAACCTTCCGTCCCGGTCGGCGTAGGTCTTCCGGCACCAGGTGCCGGAGAAACTCCTCCGTCCCCTCGTTCCTGCGTCCCTGCGTCCCCTCGTCCCCTCGTCATCGCGGCCTGGCGGCCTGGCGTCCTCCCGTCGTCGCCACAGCAGCCGAGCCGGCCGGTGAACCGAATCCCCGAAGTGCTCGTCTCCCATGTGGCGTCGCTGCTGAGGGACGCGGTCGCCGGCGCCGGCAACCGGCGCGCGTCGGGCTTCCAGGGGCTAGCCCGACGCGCGTCGGCCGTCGCCGTGGCGGACCGGCCCGGCGCCATCGTCCGCGCGCTCCTCGGGCTACACCTGCAGGGTCAGCCGGAACCCCGTGCCGGTGTTGGCCAGCAGGAACGCGCCGTCTGCGCGCTCCACGGTGTCGCCGTCGACCAGCACCGTGGCGGGGTCGGCGCCGTGGACGACGAGCCGGAACGCCTGCCGTCGCGACTCCGGGTAGCCGTCGCCCTCGACGAGCGCCTCCACCGTCAGCTCCCGGCCCGTCCGGCGGACCGCGAAGGTCGTGCGCAGCCACGCGCCGCGCGCGGCTGCGAAGGTGACCCCGTCGTCCTCGACGAGGAGCGACTCCATGGTCCCGTCCGCGGTGGGCACGAAGAGGTGCAGCTCGACCACCTCCGGGTGGTAGCCGGCCGTCGACGCGGGCGCCTCCGGCCACATCGGGACGACGGCCCCGGCGCGGACGAAGATCGGGATCCGGTCCATCGGTGTGGCGACGATGACATGCTGCCTGCCCCGGACCGGCTCGCGGCTGTGCCAGTCGTACCAGTCGACCCCGGGCAGGTAGACCTGGCGCGCGGTCATGCCGGGCGCGTCCACGGGGGCGACGAGCAGGTCACGCCCGAAGAGGTACTCGTCGTCGATGTCGCGCACCGCCGCGTCGTCCTGGTGGTCGAAGACGAGCGGCCGCTGCACGGGCTCGCCCGTCTCCGAGGCGCGCACGAACGCGGCATACAGGTAGGGCAGGAGCCGGTAGCGCAGCCGCACGGCCTCGCGCGCGTGCCCGTGGACGGCGTCACCGAACGCCCAGGCGTACTGCTCGATGTTGCCGATCTCGGAGTGGTTGCGACAGAAGGGCGTCAGCGCGCCGTACTGCATCCAGCGCAGGAACAGCTCGGCGCTGGCGTTGCCCTGGAAGCCCCCGATGTCGGCACCGACGAAGGGCTGCCCCGAGACGCCGAAGCCGCAGGCCATCGTCATGCTCACCCAGAGGTGGTCCCAACGCGACTGGTTGTCGCCCATCCAGTTGGCGGCATACCGCTGGACCCCCGCGAACCCCGCGCGCGACAGGATGAAGGTGCGCCGCTCGGGCATGGCGCGCAGCAGCCCGTCGTGGGTGCCCATCGCCATGAGCAGCGCGTACTGGTTGTGGAATCGGTCGTGTGACGCGCGGCCGTGGTCGAAGCGCATCGGCGCCGAGGGGATGGTTCCCGTGGCCGGCTCGTTCATGTCGTTCCAGATGCCGGCGAGGCCCGACTCGACGTGGGCGGCGTTGAGCTCCCCCCACCAGTCGCGCGCCTCCTGCGTCGCGAAGTCGGGGAAGGCCGTGTCGCCGGGCCACACCTGGCCGACGTAGGTGTCGCCGCCCTCGGTCCGGCAGAAGAGGTCCCGCTCTCTGCCCTGGTCGAAGACCCAGTAGCCCGGCTCGTGCTTGACACCGGGGTCGATGATCGTGATGACCCGAAACCCTTGCTGTGCAAGGCGGTCCAGCATTCCCGGCGCGTCGGGGAAGGCCTCCGTGTCCCACGTGAAGACGCGGTAGCCGTCCATGTACTCGATGTCGAGCCACAGCGCGTCGCAGGGGAAGTCGTCGTCACGGTGCCGCCGCGCGATGGCCTCGATGTCGTCCTGCGTGTAGCGGTGCCACCGGCACTGGTGGTAGCCGAGGGCCCAGATCGGCGGCAGCGCCGCGCGCCCGGTCAGGTCGGTGTATGCCGTGAGGATCCCGGGCATCGACGGGCCGGCGAAGACGTACTCGACGTACTGCCCGCCGGAGAAGGCGATCCGGTACTCCTCCGCCGCCGTGAAGTCGTAGTACGCCCGGTAGCTGTTGTCGACGAAGGAGCCGGCCATCTGGCCGCCGTCGTAGCGCTGGTGGTAGAAGAACGGGACCGTGACGTAGTAGGGGTCGAACTCCGTGCTGGTGCGGTCGCCGCGCGGGTCGCCGGGCTCCCTGCCCGCGGTGAACTCGGCCGACTCGACGGGGCTGAGGACGTCGGTGTTCCACATCGTGAAGTCGCGGCCCTTTCGGTTGTGCCGGCCGCCCTTCTCGCCCAGCCCGTAGACCGCGTCGGCTCCGCCGCAGCGGCGCCGGACGGTGAAGGCGTCGTTGAGCGTCGCATAGGCCCAGTAGCGCCCGTCGTCGTCCGCCGCGGTCTCGATGACGGGCGAGCCGTCGGCGCGGTGGACGTCGATGCGGAAGGGGTCGAGCCAGAGCGAGACGACGAGCGCGTCGGTGAACAGCCGCACCCGGTCGGCGTCCCGCTCGACCCGCAGGTCGGGGACCGGACCGGCGAACGGGTCGACGCACACGGCATACGTCGGCCTCTCGTCGAACACTCCGCCTCGGCTCATCGCGATCCGCACGACGTCGTCACGGACCACGTCGATGCGCAGCTGCTCGGTGTGCACCTCGGCGAGCAGCCCGCGCTCGGTCCGCGTGACGGTGCCCACCCGCTCGAAGCGGATGAAGTGGTCGGTCTCCAGCATGGTCGGCTCCGTCGTCGGCGTGGCTCGGGCGCCACCCCAACCTAGGGGCCGGCGCCCCCTCCCGCCACGCTCGCTGGGCATCAACTGGCGGATCAACTGGCGGCTGGTGTCGTCTGAGCAGCACCACCTGCCAGTTGATCTGCCAGTTGATGCGGGGCACGGCGGCGTTCGTTCGCTACGACCGGGACCGGAGTGGTATGCCGGTCGGCCCCCGATCGCGTCTCGCGGCCGCCCTGCTCTGCGCGTGCTCGGCGTGCTGGGGGTCCACCGCTTCGATGTCGGCAAGGCGGGGACGGGCGTTCTCCAGCTCCTTACCGCAGGCGGCCTGGGAATCTGGTGGCTCGTCGACTTCATCCTGATCGTCGTCGGCTCGTTCCGGGGGACAAGGAGGAGCGACTCGTCCTCAACTGGCAGTAGGCCAGCGTCCTCGACTCTCGGGTGCGCTCCTCCCCGGCCGGGGGGCGCGGACTGGCCAGCCCCGCGGCATACCGGCCGTGCACACCGACGACCATTGGTCCCGTCGGACGGCAGCCCCCGTGCTCACCGGCCTCGCCGGTGGCGGACCAATGGTCGTCGGTAGGTGCGGCCAGCCCGGCGTCGGGTCCGGGGTCGCGACGTCCACCATGCCGGCATCGAGCTTCGAGCAGTCGAGGATGTCGTCAATGGCCGTGAGGAGAGCCGCACCGGCGTTCTGCACGCCCTTCACGTACTGCAGCTCGGCCCTCCGTCCAGCTGAGACCGGGAACTGCCGCAGACCTGGCCCTGAGACACTTGGGGGCATGCCCGCAGGCGCACAGGAGGACCCCGAGCCAGTTGTGCTCGCTTACCCGTTCTCTGGTAGGTGGCTGACGCGAAATAGCCCCGCACGGCGCGTGCCCAGCCACGGAACACATCATATGGGTACGACCTACGCCATCGACTTCATCCCCGTGGACGTGCGGGGTCGGTCTGCGCCATGGAGCTGGCGAGCTGCCGTCGCGACGGAGGCGCCCGAGCACTTCGTCGGGTTCGGCGCACCCATCCTCGCCCCGTGCTCGGGGCGGGTGGCCATCGCCCACGACGGCGAACCAGACCACGTGGCCAGACGGTCCCAACTGACCCTGTTGCTCTACATGCTCAACCAAGCGGGTCGCGTCCGAGGCGGTCCGTCAGCCATCGCCGGGAACCACGTCGTGATCGCCACGGGCGCCGATGGCCCGTTCGTTCTGCTTGCGCACCTTCGCAAGGGCTCCGTCAAGGTCGCCGTCGGCGACCCCGTCCAGGAAGGCGTGGTGCTCGGCGCCTGTGGCAACTCCGGGAACAGCACGCAGCCGCACCTGCACATCCAGGCGACCGACAGCACGAACTGGGACCGAGCACGAGGACTACCCATCGCCTTCCGGGCTACCGGCGCGCCCGCTCTCCCCGGCGAGTCCGAGATCATCGCGGTGTGACGGGGCGCACTGCTGGTCGCCCTCGCTGCCACCGGGTTGGGGCGTTTGAACGTCGTGCTCGCAGCGCGTCATTGCGCGGTTGACGGCGTGGCGATTCCGGTCAGCTTCGTCGGCCGCGAGCCGCTCCGCCTCGTTGCGCAGCATCGACACAGCGCATCATCGTCCCCACCATCTCGCGTGGACGCGAGGTCTCGCCCTGGGACGC
>NZ_DASSMH010000050.1:0-26230 GCF_035688975.1 Intrasporangium sp.
AAATGACGTCCATGTACGTGTTGTCAAGGGCGGACCAGAAGCTGTCGTACTGCGCGGACACCTGCATCTTGTGGGAGAGATACCACTGCCCATTTGCGCCCTTGTAGTCCAGGTAGCGGACGTCACACCCACGGGCGTGAACCGCGCCGTCGATGTACAGCTCCCTGCAACTCGTGTCGTAGTACGCGCGGGCCGCCGTCGTAGCCATGGTGGTCGCCGGGGGGGCTTTCAGGGTTCGGACGTTGGCCAAGGCGCGCTCCGCTTGGGCCTTCGTCGGAAGCCTCTCGGTCGGCTCAAGCATGTTTCCGAAGTCTCTTACCGCTTCCTCGTAGGACACCCCCATCGACATGATCTCGGTGATGACCGACCGACCGAGGCGCTGGTTGGCTTCGATCCGCTTCATCGGATCGATCCCGAGGCCCTTTTCGTTTGGCGTGGTGACGGA
Source organism: Intrasporangium sp. (assembly GCF_035688975.1). GTDB lineage: Bacteria > Actinomycetota > Actinomycetes > Actinomycetales > Dermatophilaceae > CALMNV01. The sequence continues at coordinate 446 of NZ_DASSMH010000050.1, forward strand.
CGACTGGAGCCAGCCGTTCTTGATGTCGTCGCCCGAGGAGGAGGTCACATCGACGACCGACCCGGTCGGCGCTGACATCCGCACTTCGGTTGGCTATCCTGACCGACGCGAGTTGAGCGCGGTGATGGCGGAGCCCGACACCTGCAAGTACGGCTGCTGCACGCCTGGCCTGCTTCGGCAACGTTCTTTGCATCATGGCCGACTCGCTCGCCGTCGTGGACCGCCTGACTCGCCCTACTTTGAAAGCATCCTCGCGGCGAGCTCGCGCCGCAAGGACTGGAGTTGCTGATCCCGGGACGCTCGCATGGGTCTAGGCTTGGCTGCCCGTCAGGCCCACGGCCGTCCCAACAGCTCCTCGCGAGGTCCCCGGATTTCGCTTGGCCTCACCGCAGGATGCTGAGGGTGCCCCACGTGTCGAAGTCGGGGAGCAGGGCCGTGACGTAGTCGCCCTCGTCGCGCAGCTCGAGCGGCGTGAGGTGCGGGCCGCCGAGGGGGTGCCCGAAGACCGCTGAGGCCGCGGCCGACGCGACCCGGACGCGGACCGTGACGCCGCTGACCGTCCCGGTGGGCATCCGGGGCGCGTTCCACCGCCCGTCCTCCTGCGCCCGGTAGTCCACGAGCTGGACGACGAGCCGCCTGCCCGCCTCGCTGGTGCGCACCCAGACGGCCCCGGCCTCCGGCCGGGTCGACACCGGGGCACCGGCGACCACGACGTCCTCGTTGGCGCCCAGCGCGAGGCTGCCCGTGGTCTCTCGAAGCCCGGGATCGAAGAGCAGGTCGCCGTTGGCCACCGAGAAGTCGGTGAAGGCGCGCAGCGTCCGGACCGCCTCGTCGTCGAGGGTCGCGAAGTTCGGGTAGTAGGGGTCGACGAGGGCCCCGTGCCGCTCACCGAAGAGCAGGTACTGGCCGCCTGCGGCCCACACCGTCGAGAGGGCGAGCTTGGCCGCGGCGAGCTCCCGCTCGCCGCTGCCGCTGCCGAGGGGCTCGAGGTATGCCGCGAGGATGGGCGCCCGGCCCGGCGCCACGTCGCGTGCGGCACGGACGAGGTCGACGAGGTCGGCGTGCTCGACATGCGGCGGCCAGACCTCGACGTACGTGGCGTCCTGCCGGGCCCGCGCGGTTGTCCGGGTCGGAAAGTCGTTGACGTTGTTGAAGATCAGCGTCGCGCCGGGCAGCGCGTCGCGCACCGCGTCGATGAGGGCCGGGAGCTCCTCGGCGAGGTCGACGACGGCCCCTGCGGTCGTGACCGCCAGCTTGGGGTCGCCGTACTGGTCGAGGTGCAGGCCGTCGAAGCCCATCGTCGCGCACGCGTCACGCACCTGCTCCACGAGGTGGCGCACCCACGTGGAGCCGCGGCTGACGTCCATGACCCAGAGGAAGCCCCCCAGCGTCCACGGCTCGCCGCCGCGACGGTGCAGCACCTCGTCGGGGTGGTCGGCGACGTAGTCACGCCCGGCCCCGTAGACCGCGGCATAGGCCAGCGCCTGGGCACCGACGTCGTGCACCGCGTCGAGCAACGCCCGCACGGTCCGCAGCGACAGCGGCCGGCCGAGCGCGTCGACGAAGTCGTCCTCCGGCGGTAGCAGCTCGGCGTGGCGATACATCCAGTCGTAGAACTGCACGTGGGTGATGGAGAAGGCCGCCAGCGACTCGGCGACGGCGGCGGCGTCGGCTCGTCCGGCGCCGAAGTCGGCGACGAAGCCGTAGCGCGGGCGCGCGTTCCGGTCGGCGAGGACGTCGAATGCCGTGGTCGCCTCCTGCCCCGCCAGCCCGACCGTCACGGCATACCCACCCTCGGGGAAGGCGCCGAGGGCCACCGGCTGGCGCCCGACGCCGAGGGCCGCGGTGACCTCGCGGACCTGCTCGCCGAGGTGGGTCACGACGAGCGTTGCGGTTCCGGAGGTGGGCGCGTCGACGACGAGCGTGACCTCCGCTCCCGGCCGCAGGTCGGCCCGCCGCACCCGGGCGTCGAGGTGGGTCACGGGGTCCTCGCGCCCGGGTCGGGGCAGGAGGCGGAGGGCAGCATTGAACGCACCCTCCCATCAAAGACCGCTCAGCCGGCGGCCGTGAGGAAGGCCGCCACGATCGTGCCGTAGAGCAGGTGCGCGACCAGCCCGACCCACGCTGTCTGGGGTCCGTAGTTGCGCCCGAGGAAGCCGGGTGGCTCGAGCAGCGCGACGGAGCTCGAGTCGCTCATCGGGGTGCCCATCCGGGGATGGACCAGTGGCAGCAGCACGTTGACGAGCACCGTGCCCGAGAAGAGTCCGTGGCCGAGGCCGAAGAGCGTGCCGAGCCACCAGTCGTGACGGCCCAGCACGAGGAAGAGCGCCCAGTACGCGAGCGCGAACACCAGGCCCACCACGAAGTGCAGGGCGTAGCCGACCGCCTTGGCCCGCGTGCGGTGCCCGGTGACGGCAGTCCCCAGCAGGAAGGGAAGGTCCATGCGCGTCAGGTGCAGCTCTGTCGCGCCACGCAGCACCGTGGTCAGCACCAGCGTGCCCACGAAGCCCCCGGCGAGAGCGGCGGGCAGCAGGTTCATCGCCCCGCCTCCTGCGCGATGGCGGTCGCCGCACTGATCAGGGCGAGGTGGGTCAGGCCCTGCGGCAGGTTGCCGAGGAAGCCGCCGGTGGCGGGGTCGATCTCCTCGGCGTAGATGCCGACATCGTTGGCGAGCGCCGTGAGCCGGTCCATGAGCTCGCGCGCCTCGCTGACCCGTCCCGTGCGGGCGAGCGCCTCGACGAGCCAGAAGGAGCAGCTGAGGAAGGCCCCCTCCGATCCGGCGAGTCCGTCCTCCCCGCTGTAGCGGTAGAGGTACGGGCCGTGGCCGAGCGCCGATCGGATGGCCTCGACCGTGGTGCGCCAGCGGGGGGAGCCTGGGTCGCCGTAGCCCGACAAGAGTCCGAGCAGCACGCTGGCGTCGAGCTCCTCGCTGCCGGCGAAGCGGACGTAGCTGTCCAGGGCCGCCGAGTAGCAGCGCTCCTCGACGAAGCGGCCGCACGCTGCCGCCTCCGACCGCCAGCGGTCGCGGCGCCTGCGCGGCACCAGGCCGCGGTCGGCGAGCGCGGCGGCGCGGTCGAGGGCGACCCAGCACATCATCTTGGAGTGCGTGAAGTGCTCGGGCGCGCTGCGGACCTCCCAGATGCCGGCGTCCCGGTCGCGCCACAGCTCGCTCACGAGGTCGGCCACCTCGGCCAGCCGGCGCCCCACCTCTGCATCGAGCCTGCCGCCCGCCTTGCTGTAGAGCCACGCCGACTGCAGCAGCTCCCCGTAGCTGTCCAGCTGCTGCTGGTCGGCGGCGGCGTTGCCGACCCGCACCGGGCCCGAGCCGCGGTATCCCGCCAGCGGCAGGCTCCGCTCGGGCAGCCGCGGTCCGCCGTCGAGCCGGTAGAGCGGCTGCAGCCGGGGGTGCGTGAGCTGCGTGGCCTGGAGCAGCCACCAGAAGTAGGCCTCCGCCTCCGGCGCGCAGCCGAGCCGGAGGAGGGCGTCGACGACGAAGGCGGCGTCGCGCACCCAGCAGAACCGGTAGTCCCAGTTGCGCTCCCCACCGAGCTGCTCCGGCAGCGACGTGGTCGCGGCCGCCGCCACCGCCCCGGACGGCGCATGGACGAGCAGCTTCAGGGCGAGCGCACTGCGGATGACCGCAGGTCGCCAGTCGCCGGCATACGTGCGCGCGGCCGCCCACCGCCGCCAGCCGGCGACCGTGCGGGCGAACCGCTCGTCCGCCTCCCGGCGGGTCGGGAAGACAAGGGGCTCCTGGTGCGCCGCCGCCAGCGCCAGCAGGCCGGACGACCCGGGACTCGTGGCGAACGCGCCCCGGATGCCGCCGTCCTCGACCCGCGTCGTGCCCACGTCGAAACCGCATACCGCGACCGCGTCGCTGCCGGCGGTGGCGACCGGCACCCCCTGTCGCCAGCCGAGCCGGACGCGGCGCAGGCCGTAGCCGAAGCGCGGCTGCACGCTCCACGCCATCGGGACCGACCCGTGGAGCCCTTCAACGCGACGCTGCAGCTCGCGTGCCGGTCCCAGGCTGGGCCCACCCAGGCTGAGCAGGTCGGTCACCCGGGCCTGCCCGGCCTCCGTGTCGAAGGTCGTCTCGAGCACGTTGGTGTCGGGCAGGTAGCGGCGGGTGCTCTGGAACGCGATGGTGGGGGCGAGCGAGCAGCAGCCGCCGTCGTCGACGTCGAGCAGGGCCGCGAAGACGCTCGGCGAGTCGAGGTCCGGCCACGCCAGCCAGTCGATCCGCCCGTCGGCCGCGACGAGTGCCACGGACCGGCCGTCGCCGATCGCGGCATACGAACGCAGCGGCGCGTATCCGTCCACGCGGACGGGCGGGGCCTCCACCGGGTCCTCGACGGTCATGGCGCACCCACTGCTCGCAGCCGCCGGCTGGCTACCTCGATCCTCCGGTCAGGGAGAGGAACTCGGCGCGCGAGGTGGGGTCCGAGCGCAGCGCGCCGAGCAGGGCCGAGGTGACGGTGCGCGACCCGGTGGCCTGCACGCCGCGCAGCGTCATGCAGCTGTGCTCGGCCTCGATGACCACCCCGACCCCCGCCGCCCCGAGGTGCTCGGCGAGGGACGTCGCGACCTGCATGGTGAGACGCTCCTGGACCTGCGGCCGGCAGGCGAAGTGCTCGACGACCCGGGCCAGCTTGGACAGGCCGAGGATGCGGGCGCCGGGCAGGTAGCCGACGTGGGCCACGCCGACGAACGGCAGCAGGTGGTGCTCGCAGATCGAGCGGACCGGGATGTCGCGAGCGAGGACGATCTCGTCGTATCCCTCGTCGTTGGGAAACGTGGTCAGCTCGAAGGGGCGGGGGGTGAGCAGCTCCGCATAGGCCCGGGCCATCCTGGCGGGGGTGTCCGCGAGGCCCGCCGTGTCGAGGTCCATGCCGAGGGCCTCGAGGAACGCCGCGGCGGCGTCCTCGGCCGCCGCGACGTCGATCGCTCCCTCCGTCGGCACCATCCGCAGCGCCGTCCGTGTCAGCGCCGTCCGTGTCATAGTGGCCTCCCTCTAACGAGCATTGGTCTTTTTTTAGATTCTCGCGCTCCACTGGTTTTGTCAACGGCGATTGATATATTGGGGGGAGTCGTCCCGAGGAGAGCGCCATGCCCGCGTCCGAGCCCGCCCCCGCTGACGACCTGCTCCGCCTCGGCGTCCTGCACGAGCCCGCGCGACGAAGGCTCTACGACTACGTGCTCGACCAGGGCAGACCCGTCTCCCGGGACGAGGCGGGGGCCGCCGCAGGGATGGGGCGCACGCTCGCGGCCTACCACCTGGACCGGCTCGAGGCGGCCGGCCTGCTCTCCGCGCACTTCGAGCGGCCCCGCGGCCGGCGCGGCCCGGGTGCCGGTCGGCCGGCCAAGCTCTACCGCGCCACCGACCGCGAGCTGTCCGTGACGGTGCCACCGCGTGACTACGAGCTGCTGACCGCGCTGCTCCTCGACGCGATCGAGCACGATCAGGGTGCGGCGCTGCTTGCCGGAGCCGGCGACGCCGCCGAGCGGGCCGGGCGGCAGGCCGCCGAGCGGGCCGGGCGGCAGGCCGCCGAGCAGGCCGGGCGGCAGGCCGCCGGCGCGGCGACCGACCTGCTCACCGCCGCGCTGGACGACTGCGGCTACCGACCGGGCGTCGCGCCCGGAGGCGAGGTCGAGCTGCGGAACTGCCCGTTCCACAAGGCGGCCCGGGCCCATCCGCAGATCGTCTGCGGGCTCAACCTGCGGCTCGTGCACGGCCTGCTCGACGCCATCGGGCAGGACCCGGCCCGTGCGGCCCTCGAGCCCCACCCAGGACGCTGCTGCGTGGTCATCCACGGGGCCGGCTGAGCCGAGGGCGGCGTGTCGGGCGAGCAAGCGCAGGACGACGGAGGCGGGCGACACCTCCGGAATCCGCCCTCCTGTGCGGTCGGCGCGTATCTTGACCATGAGGCGGGCATTCACCCTGCCGTCAACCTGCCGGCGCAGTGTGGTGGCGGCCCGGGCGGAAGGACACCAACGTCATGGTGCGCGACGTCTCGGCTGGCCACCACGTGGTCGTCGTGGACGACGACGACCGCCTGCTCGCGCTCGCCCGCCTCGCCCTGCAGAAGCAGGCCATCCGGGTCACGACTGCCGGCACCGCCGAGGATGCCTGGTCGCTCATCGAGGCCGACCCGCCCGACCTCGTCATCCTCGACATCGTGCTGCCCGACGTCTCCGGGTGGGAGCTGCTGCGGCACATCCGCGAGCGTCGGGACTGCCTCGTGATGCTCCTCTCGGGCCGGGACTCCGACGTCGACAAGGCCCGCGGGCTGGACCTCGGGGCGGACGACTACCTGACCAAGCCGTTCAGCTTCCTGGAGTTCGAGGCACGGGTGCGCGCCCTGCTGCGCCGCGCCCCGTTGCGTGAGCCGTCACCGAAGCCGGAGCCCGGTCGTGGCTGAGCTCGCGGGCCCTCCGGTCACGGTCGCGCTCATCGCGGAGCAGCGACACCTGCAGAACCGGGCGCTGCTCGAGGCCCAGGCGGTGTGGCTCGAGCACGGGTGCAAGGTCGAGGTCCTCGTGCCCGACAGCAACCAGCTCTACGACATCCCCGTCGAGGCCCCGCCGTGGTCGGTCGTGGTCAGCCGCGGCCGGCATCTCGCCGGCCTCGGCCTCATGGCGGCCGCTGCCGCCCTCGGGGTGCTGGCGGTCAACGACCCCCAGGCAATCGACCTGGTGCGCAACAAGATCGGCATGCAGGCGGTCCTTGCCTCGCACGGCATACGGCAACCCCGGACGTGGTATGCCGGCGACCCTGCGGCCTTCGCGCGGCTCCCCTCGTCTGCGTTCCCTCTTGTCGTCAAGCCCTACGACGGCGACGGCGCCCGCGGCCTCGCCCTGCTCACCGACCCCGACGACATCGCTCTGCTGCCCGGCGCGGGGGCCCGCGGGTCCCTCTACCTCGGGCAGGAGTACGTCCCCACCGACGGCCATGACGTGAAGCTCTACGGCATCGGCTCCACGGTCTGGGCGGTCCGCAAGCCTTCCCCGGTGCGCCTGGTGCAGCCCGGTCCCGCCGAGCCCAACCCGGGCGGCGAGGCGGAGCTGCTCGAGCTCACCCCGCAGCTCGCCGACATCGCCCTCACCTGCGGCCGGGCCTGCGGTTTGGAGCTGTGGGGCGTCGACGTCGCGATGTCGCCCGACGGCCCCGTCGTCATCGAGGTCAACGACTTCCCGACCTACTCCGCGGTGCCCGGCGCGGGGTCGGCCATTGCCGAGCACGTGCTCATCCTCGTGCAGATGGAGGCGGTGGCGCGGGCAGCCGGCCGGGAGCACTACCGCTCCATCGTGCGGCGGCCGCAGTGACCACCGCGGCGCGGCCCCGCAAGCCCCTCGCCGGGGTGCGGGTCGGCTTGCTCGAGCGGCCGGACTCGCCAGGACGTCCGGGCGCACTCGTCGACGCGCTCGTGCCCGCACTGCGCGCGGCCCGGGCCGACGTGCGGCTGGTCCATGCCGAGGAGGGCCACCACCGCGTCGACGCTGCGCCCCCCTGGGATGTCGTGGTGCTCAAGTCGGGCTCGGCGGCAGCTCTGCACCTTGCCGCGGCCGCCGAGGGCTGGGGTGTGCCGTGCGTCAACTCGGCAGCGGCGACCGGCCTGGCCCGGGACAAGGTCGCGGTCGCGCTCCTCCTGCAGGGCGCGGGGCTGCCCGTCGCGCGGTCATGGGCCGCGTGGCTCGGCCGCGGCCCCGGCGAGAGCGGCGGCCACGGCGGCGGCGAGGGCGCCGGCGACCAGCTCGACGCACTGGCGGGTCGACCGCTCGTCGTCAAGGCCGCGCGCGGCTCGCGGGGCGAGGAGGTGTGGAGCGTTCCGGCCGGCGGCCTGCGTGCCGTGGCGTCTCGGCTGCCACCCGGCCCCTACCTTGTCATGGAGGCGGTGCCGCATGCCGGTGACGACCTCAAGGCCTACGTCGCCGGGGACTGGCTCACCGCCATCGAGCGCCCGTTTCCCGCCCGCACGCTGGCCGCCAAGGTCGGCCGTCCGGTGTCCTTGCCGGCTGGCGTGGCCGACGTCGTCCGGGCCGCCGGCGCGCTGCTGGGCCTCACCTGCTTCGGCGTCGACTTCGTCCGCGGACCGCAGGGCTGGGTCGTCGTGGACGTGAACGCGTTCCCGGGCTACAAGGGCGCGGAGGGCGCCGCGGAGGCGATCGTCAGCGAGCTTGCCCGGAGCCTCGCGTGAGCGCGCCGCTCTGCGTCGTCGCCGGCGCGGGACGGCTGGCCGCGGGCTACGTCGCACCCCTGCTGGCGGAGACCGGCTGGCAGGTCGTGCTGGTCAGCCGGTCGCGCGAGGTCGTCGACGCGGTGCAGCGGGGAGCCGGCCTGACCGTGGCAGTGGTCGGTCCCCGGGACATGCGGCGCTGGATCGGCGGGGTGCAGGCGATGAACCGGCTGGACCCTCGCCTGCCCGGGCTCGTGGCCGGAGCGGACCTCGTCGCGACGTCGGTCGGACCCGGCGCCCTGTGCGACGTCGGGACGTGGCTCGGGCCCCTGCTCCGACGACGCCTCGACACCAAGGCGGCCCCGCTCAACGTCGTCACCTTCGAGAACCACCGCCGCGCCCCAGAGCTGCTCGCCGAGGGCCTGCTGGCGGCCGCGCCCTCCCTGGCCGGCGAGCTCGGGCGCCGGCTGGGGCTCGCGGGGTCGGCGGTGTGGTCGGTCGTGTCCCGCCGGGAGGTGGAGCCGGGGGGCCTCACGCTCTACACCGACGGCGTCACCGAGGCCTACGTCGACCGGAGAGGGGTGCTGGACGGGGTCGCGCCGCTCGACGGCTCGGTGCCCGGCCTTCGACCGGTCGAGCCCTTCGACGCCTGGATGGCCGAGAAGCTGTGGCTCTTCAACGGGGGTCACGCGGCCGCGGCCTACCTGGGCTTCCTCGCCGGCTGTGCCACGGTCGACGAGGCCCTCGCCCGTCCGCGGCTCCGTGCCGAGGTGCGCGCCGTGCTCGCCGAGGCCGCGGCGGCTCTCGGCGGGCATTCCGGGAGCCCGTCGGACGCGCGCCTGGACGCGATCCTCACGCGGTATGCCGATCCCGCGCTCGCCGACCCGGTGACCCGGGTGGCCCGCGAGCCGCGGCGCAAGCTGGCACCTGGCGACCGCCTCATCGGCCCCGCCGTCGCGGCGCGCGGAGTCGGCGTCCAGCCGGCGGCCCTGGCAAGGGTGGCCGCGGCCGCGCTGGCCTACCGTGAGCCGAGCGATCCGCAGGCGGTCGCGCTCGACGCGGAGCTTCGTCTCCTCGGCCCGGCCGAGGTGCTCGCCACCATCAGCCAGCTCCATCCGAGCGACGAGCTGTCGCGGCTGGTCTGCGCCAGCTATCACGATCTTGTCCGGGGAGCGTGAGGCGGTGTCCCGCACGGGCGCCGCCCCGAGCCGGCACGTCGAGCTGTGGGTGGAGGCCCGCCACGGACGACCGGCGGTCAACCCGGTCGTGGCGGAGCTGCTCGCGCAGGTCTCGGCGACGGGCACGCGGGTCTCGGTCCGGGTCCCCGAGCTCGACCTCGTGGGGAGCCGCCCGGGCGCCCCGCCAGACGCGGTGCTGCTCAAGACCGCGGGCACGCTCGCGCTCTCCCTCGCCGTCGCGCAGGAGGGCGCCGGCGTGGTCTTCCTCAACTCGGCGGCGGCCACGGTCGCGGCCAACGACAAGGCGGCCGTCGTGGCCCGGCTGCGGGCGGCGGGTCTGCCGGTCCCCACCACCTACCTCGTGGCTCCCGGTCAGGACCCGGCCACTCCTCGACCCGACCCCACGCCCGCCACCAGCGGCGACCCCGCCGACCGCGCTGCGGCCACCGGCCGGGCCGCGCACTGGGTGACCAAGCCGGTGCTCGGCTGGCACGGGGGCGGCGTGCAGGTCCAGCCCGGCCTCGACCGGGCCCTCGATGCTGCCCGCACGCAGCCGCGAGAGCCCGGCTGGGTTGTGGACGACGGCACGCGGCTGGTTCAGCGTCGAGTGGGCGGCGATGAGTCGGACCTCAAGGTCTACGTCGCCGGGTCGGAGGCCTTCGCGGCGCGCAAGAGCTTCGCCCCGGGCAGCTACGCGAGCAACGACGTCGCGCCGGTCGACCTCGGTCCCGTCGAGACCGACATCGTGCTCGGGGCGGGAGAGGTCCTCGGGCTGCAGGTGTTCGGCGTCGACCTCCGGCACGACGAAGGCCGACCCACGGTCATCGACGTGAACCCCTTCCCCGGCTTCCGAGGGTTTCCGGCCGCGGTGGCGGCCCTGCGGAGCCAGCTGGCTCGCGCCTGCCCGGGGCTGGCGTGAGCGGCCCGACGGCATACGGCGACTTCGAGCACGCGATGCGCGGGCTCCTCACCGTGGTGGTCGGCGAGGCCGAGATCGTGCTCGCGCGGGACGACCTGCCGGGCGAGGAACGCCGGGCGAGCGTCGAGCGGGTCGTCCAGGCCGCCCGGCAGATGGAGCAGCTCCTCACGAGGTGGCGCGAGGTGTCGGGGCCGCCCCCGTGAGCCGGGCCCGCTCCGGAGCCGACGACCGCCGACCGTGGCAGCGGCTCAGCCTCGTCGCACGGTTCACCCTCGTGTGCCTCGCGCTCATCCTCGTCGTCGGCATCATCGCGGCCCAGGCCGTCGCCTCCGAGCTGCGGTCGACGGCGCTCAGCCAGGAGGCCCAGGCCGTCGCGTTCGACGCGTCGGCGCGGATCGAGGGCCTGCTGCGGCCCGACGACCTGCGGCTGCCGCTGACCGGGGAGCGGGTGGCACAGATCGACCGGCTCGTGCGCGAGCGCGCGCTCGGGCTCGGCACCCTGGGCATGAGCCTGTGGCGCGCGGACCACGTCATCGCCTACTCGACCGACAGCTCGTCGATCGCCAAGAGCGACCACGACGACCCGGAGCTCGACGCCGCCCTCGCGGGCCGGCTCACGCAGAGCATCAAGCGCAGCTCCGCCGTCGACATCCGGCTGCCCTCGTCGACGGCCGAGGTCATGGAGGTCTACGTCCCGCTGCGGCTCGGCGGCCCCGAGGTCGTCGGCGCCTTCGAGCTCTACCGCGACCTCGCCGACGTCAACGGGCGCATCGCGACCGTCCGCCGGTCCATGGTCATGGTGCTGGGCGGCGGCCTCGCGGTGCTCCTCGTAGCCCTCCTCATGGTCGTGCGCGGCGCCTCCCGGCAGCTGCAGACCCAGTCCGAGACCCTCGCCCACCTGGCTGCCCGGCAGGAGGTCGCCCGCCTGCAGACGGAGTTCGTCGGCGTCGTGTCCCACGAGCTGCGCACCCCGCTCACGGCGTTGGTCGGCTTCTCCGAGCTGCTGCTCGGCGAGGACGTGGCCGACCATGACCGGCGGGAATGGACCGAGCTGCTGCACAGCGGCGCCCAGCACCTGCGCCACCTGGTGGAGCAGCTGCTCGACGTCTCACGCATCGACGAGTCGCGGCTGGAGGTGCACCTGACCACGGTGTCCGTCCAGGCGGCGGCCGCGGAGGCGCTGAGGTCTTTCACCGCGCTGCCGCCCGGCATCGAGATCACCCGGCACTTCGAGAAGGGCCTCCCCCCGGTGCTGGCCGACCACGAGCGGCTCGTCCAGATCCTCACCAACCTGCTCTCCAATGCGGTGAAGTACTCCCCCGACGGCGGCGAGGTCGCCCTGACCGCCCGGCGCCTCGGCCGGACGGTCCAGGTCAACGTGGTCGACCACGGGCTCGGCATCCCGCCGACGGAGACCGACCGCATCTTCGAGCGCTTCTACCGGGTGGACGACGAGCGCAGGCGCTCCATCGAGGGCACCGGCCTCGGCCTCTACATCACCCGCCAGCTCGTGCAGCTGCTCGGCGGCACGATCACGGTGCACTCGCTGGGAGAGCGCCGCGGAAGTGCGTTCACCGTCACCCTCCCCGTCGCCCCTCCGGCCGCGCGGCGGCATTCGGCGAATGCCTGACACGCTGCTCATCGCGGAGGACGACCACCTCGTCGTCCGCCTCCTGCGTGCGACCTTCGCGCCGACCGGGCTGCGGCTGCTCACGGTCGGCACCGGGTCGGAGGCGCTCGAGGTGGCCCGAGCGGAGCGGCCGGACGCCGTCATCCTCGACGTCGGCCTGCCCGACCTCGACGGCTACGAGGTATGCCGCCGGCTCCGTTCCGCGCCGGAGACGGCGTCCATCCTCGTCGTCATGCTCTCGGCACGGGCGGCGGACAGCGACCAGGAGCGGGGGACCCGCGCCGGCGCGGCGCTCTACCTCACCAAGCCGTTCAGCCCCAGCGAGCTGCGCGCCGCGGTGCAGGGCCTCCTGGAGCAGCCCCGCCCCCGCTGACCGGCGCGGCTCAGGCGCCGTCCGCCGGACCGGCGCGGCTCGCCGGCCGGACGGCGTCGGCGCTGCCCGCAGCCGCCGCCCTGACCGGCGCCGGCCGCTGGCGGTGCGTCACCCACCAGGTCCACACCTCGGTCACCGCCGCGACGCCGCACCGGGTGCCGAGCATGAGCGGCAGGCCGCCGAGCGCGAGGAGCCCCCCGGCGAGGATCGGCCCCGCGGCGTCGCCGGCGTCCTCGCCGACGTCGATGACCGAGAGCACACGGGCCCTGCGTCCCGGATGCCGACGGGCGGCCTCGGCCATGACGGATCCCCACGCAGGGCGGAACGCCGCCTTGCCCGTGTCGTCGACGACCTTGGAGGCCCCGACCCCCCACACCGACGGCAGCGCGAGGTACATCAGGGAGGACACGATGTTGGCGAACCCGCGGACGCTGAGGACGAGCGCCCGGCTGCGGTGGTCCGCCAGCCATCCGAAGACCGGGCCGGCGACGATGACCACGACCGCCGAGCCCAGCATGATGAAGCCGATCTGGGCCGGGTCGAGGTGGAAGTACACCGTGGCGATGGCGGGGAAGAGGTTCATCATCCCGGCGGTCGTGCCGAAGAGGAATCCCAGGACGGTCAGCGTCCACACCCGGTCGCGGGGGTCGGGTGCCGAGTCGGCTGGCGAGTCGGCTGGCGGGTCGGACTCGGGGCCGGCGTCCGGGCGTCCCGATCCCGGGCGGAGGAACCGTGCGACCACGCCGAGCGGCAGCAGCGACAGGACGAAGGCGACGACGAAGACCCGGCGGTAGTCCTGGCTGGGCCCCACGGCGAGCAGCACACCGGCTGCCGCACGCCCGAGCGAGGCGGCGACGTTCTTGGCGGTGTGGTACCACCCGAACACGGACGCGACCCGCTTGGCGCCCCCGGCGTCGGCGATGAGGGCGTTGAGCGGCGGGTCGCGCAGCGCCTGGGTGAGGCCGTAGAGGAGGCGGATCGCGAAGAGCTGCCACGGCGCGACGGCCACGGCGAGGAGCAGCCCGACCAGGCTGCGGCCGGCTATCGCGACGATCAGCATGCGGCGGTGCCCGAAGCGGTCGGCCAGGGGGCTGAGGACCGGCTTGGCCACGAGCATGAGCACGACGTTGGCCGACACGAGGACGCCAACCTGCGAGAGGGTCATCCCGAGGCGCAGGGCGTAGAGCGGCAGCGCGAGACCGATGAGCCCGAAGCTCAGCCGGGACAGGAACCCCTCGGCGACGATGGCCAGCGCTGAGCCGGCCGGCGTGGGTCCGCGGTGGACCGGGCGCATCGGAGCTCCTTTCCAGTTCAGCGAGTCTCGCAGTTGCCGGCCCGGGTGTCAGCGGGTGGCAGCCGGAGCCGACAACCCCTAGACACCGTGTTGCCGATCACACCGTCTATGCTTACGCTGTAAAACCGATCGACGTGGTCCAGCAACGGCGCCACTGGTCAATTGCGTCAGAAGGGCGGCATGCATGCCGTTGCCAGCACCATCGACGACCGGCTTCACCGACGAGGACCACGACGCCCACCGTTTCGAGCCGTTGCTCGAGTCGCTCTGCGCGACCTCCGATCCGGCGCACCGCCGGCGCCTGGAGCAGGAGATCGTGCTCGGCACCCTGCACCTGGCCGACTCCGTGGCACGCCGCTACTACGGGCGCGGCATCGAGCTCGAGGACCTGACCCAGGTGGCCCGGATGGCCCTCGTCAAGGCCGTCCAGCGCTACCGACCCGGCGTCGGGGCGAGCTTCCCAGCCTATGCGGTGCCGACCATCGCCGGGGAGCTCAAGCGCTACTTCCGCGACTCCGGGTGGTCCGTCCGTCCGCCGCGGCGCCTGCAGGAGCTGCGGGTCTCGCTCGTCGGGCAGGAGGAGCGCCTGACGCACGAGCTGCACCGCGAGCCCACGCTGGCCGACCTCGCGGAGGCGATGGGCGTGCCCCGCAGCACCGTCTCCGAAGCCAGGCTCACGCGGGCGGCATACAGCGCCCTGTCTCTCGACGCGCCGGCGCCCGGCAGCGAGACGCGACCCGAGCTGCCCGAGTCCGGGGACGACCCCTTCGCCCTCCTCGAGACGCGCGACGCGCTGCGGTCGGCGCTCGCCGACCTCACCGATCGGGAGCGGACCATCGTGCGGATGCGGTTCCTCGAGGAGTGCACCCAGGCGCAGATCGGTGAGGCGCTCGGCGTGAGCCAGATGCAGGTGTCCCGCCTCCTCGTCGCCATCCTGCGCAAGCTGCGTGAGCGGCTCGCCGCCGACGGCTACGGCAGCGCGCCGCTGCGAGGCGTCGGCGCCTGAACCTGCGTCGGGGCTACCGGGGGGAGCCCTGACGCACGACGCCCCGCTCCGACCGGCGCGCCCGTCGGTCGGAACGGGCCCCGCTCCTCGCCACGCCAGGGGCGTGTATACGGCGTAAGCATGGGGTACTGCCTCGACCGTGCGCGAACCCGCGGCAGGGCCAGTCACCACGGATGCCCCACGGGTGCCGCACGAACGAGCGAATGATCGCCAACCGAGAGAAGGACGAACCATGAGCATCGACCGGAATCAGCTGACCGAGGTGATCGGCGGCACCGTCTACGGGTCCGACGGCGACAAGATCGGCCAGGTGGGTCAGGTCTACCTCGACGACGTGACCGACCAGCCGGAGTGGGTCACCGTGCAGACGGGCCTCTTCGGCACCAAGGAGACGTTCATCCCCATCGCCGAGGCACAGTTCGACAACGGCGACGTGCGAGTCCCCTTCGACAAGTCCAAGGTCAAGGGCGCGCCCAACGTCGACGCCGAGCAGGGCCACCTCTCGCGCGAGGAGGAGGAGGAGCTCTACCGCTACTACGGTCTCGACTACTCGCGGCAGACCTCCGACTCCGACGGCGCGGACGACGTCGACACCACGCGCACCGCGGGCCTGACCGACCCGACCGCCGGGCGCGACGCGGCCTCGGAGGGGTACGACACGTCCGGACCGACGACCGACGACGCGATGACGGTGTCGGAGGAGCGCCTCGAGGTGGGCACCCAGTCGCGCGAGGCCGGCCGCGCCCGGCTACGCAAGTACGTCGTCACCGAGCAGCAGAACGTCACCGTGCCGGTGAGCCGCGAGGAGGTCCGCGTCGAGCGGGAGCCCATCACTGACGCCAACGTCGGCGCCGCCATGAGCGGGCCGGACATCTCGGAGGAGGAGCACGAGGTGGTCCTGCGTGAGGAGCGCCCCGTGGTCGCCAAGGAGACGGTGCCCGTCGAGCGCGTGAAGCTGTCCAAGGACACCGTCACCGAGAACGTCGAGGTCTCGGAGGACGTGCGCAAGGAGCGCGTCGAGACCGACGGCATCGAGACGGACCGCAACACGGGGGACGACCGGCGCTGAGCGTTCCGCCGGCTCCTACCAGCCCAGCGCCGGGCCCGTCAGTGACGGGCCCGGCGCTCGCCGTTGGGGCGGTCACGACGCGCCTGGACTGGTCGCCTGCCCCCCCTTCCGGCGCCTCGGCGGATCCGGCAGCATCGTCACTATCGGCATCATTCGCCTCTTCCCGCACCACAGGCCACCGCGCCGCGAATGACACCCGTGGCGCACCTCGAGGATCGGAGGATCCATGAGCACGAGCTACAACGAACGACCCGACGGGGCCGACAGCCGCGAGGGGACCGGGGCGGGCGACGCCGTCCCCAGCCGTGCGGCTCTCTCCGGCATCCTGCACGCCGAGAAGGAGCAGTTCGGCGGGGTCAAGATCGGTGCCGCCTTCTTCGGCTGGCTGACCGCGATGGGCATGGCAGTCCTGCTCACCGCACTGCTCGCCGCGGTGGGCGCGACCGTCGGCGTCGCCACCAACACCGACGTGGGGCAGGCGGCCAGCCAGGCCACCACCCAGCCGGGGACCGTCGGGATGGCGGGCGCCATCGCGCTCTTCGTCATCCTCTTCGTCGCCTACTACTGCGGCGGCTACGTCGCCGGGCGGATGGCGCGCTTCAACGGCATCCGGCAGGGCCTCGCCGTGTGGCTGTGGGCCGTCGTCATCGCCATTGTCGTGGCGGTGCTCGGCGCCGTCGTGGGCAGCAAGTACAACGTCCTCGCGACGCTCAACAGCTTCCCCCGCATCCCGGTGGGCGAGGGCAGCCTCACCACGGCCGGTCTCGTGGCCGCGGTGCTCACCATCGTGGCCAGCCTCGGCGGGGCGATCCTCGGCGGGCTGGCCGGGATGCGCTTCCACCGCAAGGTCGACCGAGCGGTGCCCGAAGCGTGACGTCGAGCACTCTCGTCGCCCCGTGACCCCCGGGCCCCCCGACCCCCAGACCCCCAGACCCCTCAAGCACCGTCCCACCACGCGAAAGGAAAGCCGCCATGCAGATCGACAAGCAGCAGATCCTCGAGTTCCTCAAGCAGCGCGGGGAGCACGACAAGGCCGAGCAGGCCGCCTCCCAGCTGCCTGACCAGGTGGACACCGATCAGCACGAGGGACTGCTCGGGTCACTCGGCATCAACCCGGCCGAGCTCCTCGGCAACCTCGCCAACCAGGCCGGCCTCGGCGGCCTGGGCGACCTGGGGGGCAAGCTCGGTCTCTGAGCGCACCTCCGCCTGTCGTCGGCGGGCCCGGCCCTCCGGCCGGACCCGCTGCCGTCAGGCCCGCGGCCCGCCCGCGACATAGATCACCTGTCCGGACACGAAACCGGCCTCCTCGCTCGCGAAGAACGACGCCATCGCCGCGATGTCCTCCGGCTGGCCCACCCGCTGCACCGGGATCTCCTTGGCGCTGAAGGCGATGAAGTCCTCGAACGACACGCCCAGCCGTTCGGCGGTCGCCCTTGTCATGTCGGTCTGGATGAAGCCGGGAGCGATGGCGTTCGCCGTGACGCCGAACCTGCCCAGCTCGATGGCCAGCGTCTTGGTGAAGCCCTGCAGCCCCGCCTTGGCCGTGGAGTAGTTGGCCTGGCCGCGGTTGCCCAGGGCGGAGGTGGAGGAGAGGTTGATGATGCGACCCCAGCCGGCGTCGGTCATGTGCTGCTGCACCGCGCGGGACATGAGGAAGGCCCCGCGCAGGTGGACCCCCATCACCGCGTCCCAGTCGTCGGCGGACATCTTGAAGAGCAGGTTGTCGCGGATGATCCCGGCGTTGTTGACGAGGATCGTCGGCGCGCCCAGCTCCCCCACGACCCGCTCCACCGCTGCCTGGGCGGAGGCCTCGTCGGCGACGTCGACAGCCACGGCGAGCGCCCGGCCGCCGGCCGACCCGATCGCGTCCACCGTCGGCGCGCACGCGGACTCGTCGAGGTCGAGGACGGCGACAGCGCAGCCGTCGGCGCCCAGTCGCCTGGCCACGGCGGCTCCGATGCCGCGGGCCGCCCCGGTCACGATCGCGGTGCGGGCGTTGTCAGCGTTCATGTGGTGCTCTCCTGGGGTCTCGGCGGTGGCGCGGTGGTAAGCACCTGCTTACCTTGACGACCGGGAAGGCCTGCGTCAAGCCGCCGGGCCTTCGGGGCCGCCTCGTACCCGCCTGTCAGTGATGCGATGCACAATCGGTCTCGTGCTCCTCTCCGACGTCGTGGCGGCCTCCGTGGCCGTGGCGGCCACCACCTCGCGGACCGCCAAGACGGCCGCCGTGGCGCGGGCCCTCGTCGCCGCCGCGGCGGAGGGACCCGCGACCGTGGAGGTCGTGGCCGCCTACCTCTCGGGCGTGCTGCCGCAGCGGCGGATCGGGGTCGCCTGGCGCGGCCTGCAGGATCTGCCCGCGCCGGCGCACGACGCGTCGCTCAGCGTCACGGACGTGGACGGCGCCGCCGAGGACCTGGCGCGCCTCTCCGGGCCGGGCTCGGCCGGGCGGCGCGCCGCCATCGTCCGCGCGCTCTTCGCCCGCGCCACCGCGGCCGAGCAACGGTGGCTGGCGGGCCTGCTCACGGGCGAGACGCGGCAGGGCGCGGCCGACGGCGTCCTGCTCCAGGCGATCGCCCGGGCGGCGGACGTCCCCGACGAGGCGGTGCGCCGAGCGGTGATGCTGGCCGGACACGCCGGCCCCGTGGCCCGGGCGGCGCTCACCGGCGGCGGCCCGGCGCTCGAGGCGATCACGCTCGAGGTCGGCAGGCCGTTGCGGCCGATGCTGGCCGGGGCGGCCCCCGATGTCGCGACGGCGCTCGCCACGATCCCCGGCGAGGTGGCCGTCGAGACCAAGCTCGACGGCATACGGCTGCAGGCCCACGTCGAGGACGGCACGGTGGCCCTCTACACGCGCACTCTCGAGGACGTCACCGACCGGATGCCGGAGATCACCGAGGCCCTCGCGGCGCTGCCCGTGCGACGGGCGGTCCTCGACGGGGAGGTGGTGGCCCTCCGGCCGGACGGGCGCCCCGAGCCGTTCCAGGTCACCGGCGCCCGCACCGCGAGCAGCGCCGACCCGGCGCGGCTGCGCCGGGAGGTGCCGCTCACGCCGTACTTCTTCGACGTGCTCCACCTCGACGGTGCGGACCTGCTCGACGCGCCGGCTGCCGCACGCTGGGACCGGCTGGTGGCCACCGTGCCGCCGGGGTGGCTCGTCGCGCGGACCACGACGGCCGACGTGGGCGCGGCGGAGGCCTTCTTCGCCAGGCAGGTGGCGGCCGGGCACGAGGGCGTCGTGGTCAAGGACCTGCGCGTGCCGTATGCCGCAGGCCGCCGGGGCGCCGGGTGGGTCAAGGTCAAGCCGCGGCACACCCTCGACCTCGTCGTGCTCGCGGTGGAGTGGGGCAGCGGCCGGCGGCACGGCTGGCTGTCCAACATCCACCTGGGCGCCCGGGACGCCACGACGGGCCAGCTCGTCATGCTCGGCAAGACGTTCAAGGGCATGACCGACGAGATGCTGCGTTGGCAGACCGTGCGCTTCCTGACCCTGGAGACCTCGCGCAGCGGTCACGTCGTGCACGTCCGGCCCGAGCAGGTGGTGGAGATCGCCTTCGACGGGGTGCAGCGCTCGACCCGGTATCCCGGCGGCATGGCGCTGCGCTTCGCCCGCGTGGTGCGCTACCGCGACGACAAGCCGGTCGAGGAGGTCGACACGACCCAGACGGTGCGCGCGCTGGCCGGCTGGTGAGCCTCCCACCCCGGTCGAGTGGCCACTTCCGCACGCCCCCACCGCCCCCACCCCGGTCGAGTGGCCACTTGCGCACGCGGATGGTCGAGATCTCCGTCGGCTGCCATCAGGTCGGAGAGCCGCCGGGACACAGAGCAGGCGGGGAAGGTGCCGAGCACCTTCCCCGCCTGCCCTCCCTTGAGGCGGATGTCGTGACAGGTCACTGACCTGACAGCAGCTTGCGCACCTCTGACTCCCGATACCGGCGGTGTCCCCCCAGCGTCCGGATCGACGTCAGTTTGCCTGCCTTCGCCCAACGGGTGACCGTCTTGGGGTCAACCCGAAACAGCGCGGCAACTTCAGCAGGTGTCAATAGCTTTTCGGCATCAGCTCTTTCCGGTGTCATCATCACGGCTTCCCCACCCTGTCGCTCGTTGCGGGCGACTCGCATGGGCCCCGAGTTCGGCCCATGGCCACAGGCTAGAGTCCGGAGGCTGGCACCGTGAGCAGAATGGCGAAATGCCCCGAACCTGGGCCGGGAGCGGACAAAGCGGGCCTAACCCCCCGCGGCCGGGGCCGCAGGACGCGCGACGTACCTGCCTCATGTAGCCTTAGCACCACGAGAACACCACATTCCCGGGGCCGCTACGCGGACATCGAAGAGCCCTCCGGCGCTTCGACGAGCGATGCCGCCTCGGCACGACGCACGAGGGGGTCACGCCATGGGGCGCGGCCGAGCCAAAGCCAAGCAGACCAAGGTCGCACGGCAGCTCAAGTACTACACGCCTGACACGGACTTGAGCGCGCTGGAACGCGAACTCCACGGGTCCGAGTCGTCCCAGCGAGACGGTGACAACGCGTCGCAGTTCGCTGACCAGGACGAGTTCGACGACTACGGGAAGTGGACCGCCGCGGGCGAGCGCTGAGCTTCCCCGCCCACCTTCCGCCCTCGTGCGCCGGCCGCGGCCGGCGTTGCCTTGCCGGCAAGCATGGCCCCGGCGCGCCCTCAGGCGCCACGGTGCTCCCCCACGAGCTGCACGGCTCCTCCGTCGACGCCCTTGGCGCCGCGGACGACCTCGGCGGAGCCGTCCGGTGTGGCCTCGAGTTCACTGCTCACGCCCCCGAGCACCCACGCCGGTATGCCGTGTGACGCGCACACCTCGATGGCGCGGGCGGCGTGACCCTGCGGCAGCACCGCGACGAAGCCGACACCCATGTTGAGGGTGCGTTCGAGGTCGGCCCGGGGCACCCTGCCGAGCCGAGCGACCGCGCCGAACACGGGGGGCGGTGTCCACGTCGAGCGGTCCAGCGTCGCGAACGTCCCGGCCGGCAGGACGCGGGCGAGGTTGGCCGCGAGCCCCCCGCCGGTGACGTGGGACAGGGCATGCACGGCGACGCCCTCGGTGCCGATGAGGTCGAGGAGCGGACGGCTGTAGATCCGGGTCGGCTCGAGCAGCTCCTCGCCGAGAGTACGGCCGAAGTCGTCGACGTGGCGGTCGAGCGACCAGCCGGCCCCCGCGACGACCCGGCGCACGAGGGAGTAGCCGTTGCTGTGCAGACCGCTCGAGGCGAGCGCGACGACGGAGTCACCAGGCTGGACTCGGTGCGGGCCGAGCACCGCGGCATACTCCACGACGCCCGTCGCGGCGCCGGCCACGTCGTACTCGTCGGGACCGAGCAGGCCCGGATGCTCGGCCGTCTCGCCGCCGACGAGCGCCACTCCCGCCTCGGCGCAGGCGGCCGCGATGCCGCCGACGATGGCCGCGACGCGCTCGGGAACGACCTTGCCGGTGGCGATGTAGTCGGTGAGGTAGAGCGGCTCGGCTCCGCACACGACGATGTCGTCGACGACCATGCCGACGAGGTCGAAGCCGATCGTGTCGTGCTTGTCGAGCGCTTGGGCGATGGCCACCTTGGTGCCCACGCCGTCGGTCGAGGTGGCGAGGACGGGCCGTGTCATCCGGGCCAGGGCGGACGCGTCGAACATGCCGGCGAAGCCCCCGAGGCCGCCGAGCACCTCGGGCCGCGAGGCGCGGCGGACGGCCGACTTCATCAGCTCGACGGCGCGGTCTCCCGCCTCGACGTCGACCCCGGCGGCGGCATACGTCATGGGCGCGTTCGGCTCATTCGTCACTGGGCAACCCTACCGAGGCCGCTGCGTCTCGCCGCGGTCCTCCTCCTCCACGAGACCCCAGCCCTCGGTTCGAGGTATTCCACGACCGCATCGGGTCGCGGATTACCTCGAACGCGTCGTCCACAGCCACGGACGACCTCGTAGCGCCGACGTCTGCTGCCTCGGCAGGCTGGTGGCATGAAGGGCCTGCTCCGCCGAAACGTGGTCACTCTGCAGCACGACAGGGTCCTGCGCATCGACGTCGTCTCCGGCTCTACGAGGACGAGTTCCTGGGTCAAGTCGCCCTCGGCTTGGCGCAGACGCGCTCGAGCTAGGCGGCAGCTGGGGGTGGCGCAGCTAGGGGTGGCGCAGGGCGCCCGCGCCACCGGTGCCCACCCCGACCGCCACGCCGTCCACGTCGACGGAGCGCTGGCCATCGGGGCGGCTGTCCAGGTCGACGGAGCGGTCGTGGCCCGTGCGGACCGTCAGCGGCAGGGTCTCGAGGATGTGCTTGCCGACGCGACCGTCCTCGGGCAGGGCGATCGGGTAGGTCCCGGTGAAACACGCCGAGCAGAGGGCGTCGGCCGGCTGGTCCGTGGCGCCGATCATCCCCTCCTCGGAGATGTAGCCGAGGGAGTCCGCCCCGATGGAGGCGCGGATCTCCTCGACCCCGAGGCCCGTCGCGATGAGCTCAGCGCGCGTCGCGAAGTCGATCCCGTAGAAGCACGGCCAGCGCACCGGCGGCGACGAGATCCGCACGTGGACCTCGGCGGCGCCGGCCTCGCGAAGCATCCGGATCTGCGCCCGCTGGGTGTTGCCCCGCACGATGGAGTCGTCGACGACGACGAGCCGCTTGCCCCGGATGGTGTGCTCGAGGGGGTTGAGCTTGAGGCGGATGCCGAGCTGGCGAAGCGTCTGCGAGGGCTGGATGAAGGTGCGCCCCACGTAGGCGTTCTTGACGAAGCCCTGGCCGAACGGGATGCCCGACTCCTGGGAGTAGCCCACCGCCGCCGGCACGCCCGACTCGGGCACGCCGATGACGAGGTCCGCGTCGACGGGGTGCTCGCGCGCCAGCACGCGCCCCATCTCGAGGCGGGCCTCGTGGACGACCCGGCCGCGGATGACCGCGTCGGGGCGGGCGAGGTAGACGTACTCGAACACGCAGCCCTTGGGCTGCGGCTGCGCGAAGCGGTGCGTGCGCAGGCCGTCCTCGTCGATGGCGAGCAGCTCCCCCGGCTCCACTTCTCGGATGACCGAGGCGCCGATCGTCTGCAGCGCCGCGGTCTCGGACGCGACGACCCAGCCGCGCTCAAGGCGCCCGAGGGCGAGCGGGCGCACGCCCCACGGGTCGCGGGCGGCATACAGGGTGTGCTCGTCCATGAAGACGAAGGAGAACGCTCCACGCAGCTTCGGCAGCAGCTCGAGGGCGGCCTCCTCCGGCGTGCGCTCGGGGTCGGCGGCGAGCAGGGTGGTCACGAGGGCCGTGTCGGAGGTGTTGCCCCGGGCGAGCTCGCCCGTGACCGGGCCGGCGCCGAAGTGCTCGTCGACCATGGCCTTGAGCTCGGCGGTGTTGATGAGGTTGCCGTTGTGGGCGAGCGCGATGGTCTTGCCGCCGGAGCCGCCCAAGGTCGGCTGGGCGTTCTCCCACGTGGAGCCGCCGGTGGTCGAGTACCGCGTGTGGCCGATCGCGATGTGGCCGCGCAACGAGCTCAGCGCGGTCTCGTCGAAGACCTGCGAGACCAGGCCCATGTCCTTGTAGACGAGGATCTTGTCGCCGTCGCCCGTGGCGATCCCGGCCGACTCCTGGCCCCGGTGCTGCAGGGCGTAGAGCCCGAAGTAGGTGAGCTTGGCCACGTCCTCGCCGGGGGCCCACACACCGAAGACGCCGCAGGCGTCCTGTGGCCCCTTCTCGCCGGGGAGGAGCTCATGGGTGAGGAGACCGTCGCCGCGTGCCACCGCCTCATCCTCCCACATCCGAGGCGGCCGCCCGGCCGCGCGCCTGCGGGCGGGGCGAGCCCCCAGCCGGTGCTCAGCCGAGCGGAAGCTCCGCGACGACCTCGTAGCGCGGACGCCCGCCGCGCCCCTGGCCCAGGTGCGACTCGACGAGCGTCAGGTGCGTGGCGGTCCACGCTGGCGTCTCGACGGTGTCGAGCACGCGGATCCACCGCGTGGCCTCGGTCGGCCGGGGAAAGCGCCCGAGCGTTACGTGCGGGTGGAACCGTGCGCCGTCGGGGGTGGCTCCGACCGACCCGGCCGCCGAGCGTATGCCGCGGGCCGCGGCCGCGAGGTCGCCCCGCAGCTGCTCGACGCCCACCCAGAGGACCCGCGCGGCATACGGGTTGGGGAAGGCGCCCGCCCCGGACAGGCGCAGGACGAGGGGCTGCCGACGCGCGGCCGAGGCGCCGAGGACGTCGACGAGGTCGTCGAGGCGGTGCTCCGGGACCTGGCCCAGGAAGGCCAGCGTGACGTGCCACTGGTGCGGGTCTGTCCACCGGACCTCACGGCCGGCCTCGATGCGCGGCTGCAGGTGGGCGGCGAGGTCCTCGAGGACCTCGGCGGGCGGGACGATGGCGACGAAGAGGCGCATCGCGGCGGCGGGGGCTCGGCGGGCTCGTCAGTCGGGCGAGCGGCGGGACCGGTCGAGCAGGACCGCCACGACCCCCGCGATGCCGGTGCCGACGACGGCGCCCACGACGCCCAGGTAGGCCAGCACCGTGCCCGTGGAGTAGTTCGGCGGGTTGTCGCGCACCGCGGAGATCGTGGCGCCCGCGAGGAAGCCGAGCACCGCCCCGGTGAGGAGGAACCGCTTGAAGTCGGGGATGCGTGGGCGCTGCTCGGTCACCGGTCAAGGGTAAGTGAGGCCAGCGGCAGCAGACCGTTCAGATGGGCCCGCTGGCCGCTCGCCCGGACGGCCGCGGACCCGACGGCGTCGTCCCAGGACAGGTCGCCCGTCGCCAGCCGCAGCCACGTCGCGGGGTCGGTCTCGATGACGTTGGGCGGCGTGCCCCGGGTGTGGACCGGCCCCTCGACGCACTGGACCGCGCCGAACGGCGGCACGCGGACCTCGACCGTGCGGCCGGGCGCCGTGGCCGCGAGCTCCTCCAGGGTGAAGCGCACGGCCGTCGCCATGGCGCTGCGGTCGGCCGCGAAGCCCGCGGACCGGCATACGTCGAGGGCCGCGAGCCCGTCGGCCGCCGGGGTGCGGCGGCGGGGGGGCATGCGCTCAGGGTAGTCAGACGCCGCTGCGACACTGGGGTCGACGCTGGTCGCGGAAGGGAGCGCGCATGGGACGCCGGGTGCTGTGAGCGGGCACGTCACCCTCGAGTGGGACGACCGGGGCGGCGTGACGGTCGTCATGGACGGCACGCCGCAGTCGCACGTGCAGCCCGACGACCCGACGGTCCTCGTCTTCGAATACGTCCAGCACCTCGCGGCCGTGGTCCGCGTCCTGGCCCCCGGCCCCCTCGCCGTCACCCATGTCGGCGGCGCCGGCCTCACCCTGCCGCGGTGGGTCGAGGCGACCCGGCCCGGCTCGCCCCAGATCGTCCTCGAGCCGGACGCCGCGCTCACCGAGCTCGTCCGCCGCGAGGTCCCGCTGCCTCGTCGGCACCGGATCCGGGTCCGTGCCCAGGACGGGCTGACCGGGGTGTCCGCGCTGGCGGACTCGAGCGCGGACGTCGTGGTCACGGATGCGTATGCCGCTGGGCGCGTCCCCGGGGAGCTCACGCACACGGCATACGTGGAGCAGGTGACGCGGGTGCTTCGGCACTCGGGAGCCGCGTTGTGGAACCTCGCGGACGAGCCGGGGCTGCGCTACGTCGCCCGGGTGGTGGCGACCGTGCGGCAGCACCTGCCGCACGCGGCGCTGCTCGCGACGCACGAGGTGCTCAAGGGGCGCCGCTTCGGCAACGCGGTGCTCGCGGCGAGCCGGGTGCCGCTGCCCCTTGACGCCCTCCGGCGGGAGGTGGCCTCCGCGGCGCTGCCCACGGGCGTGCGGGCCGAGCGGGAGCTGGATCGCCTCGGCGGGGGCGGCCGGCCGTTCGTGGCGGACTCGTGTGCGAGCCCGCCACCGCCGGACGCCCGCGGCTGGCGGGTGCGCTGACCGCCCGGGCGGACAGCAA
Source organism: Intrasporangium sp. (assembly GCF_035688975.1). Lineage (GTDB taxonomy): Bacteria > Actinomycetota > Actinomycetes > Actinomycetales > Dermatophilaceae > CALMNV01. The sequence goes on from NZ_DASSMH010000050.1 coordinate 25,990, forward strand.
CCCTGGGGGCTCGACTCGTGCCCCCGCCCGCCTCCGGTCGAGTGGCCACTTCGACGTCAGTAGGTCGAGTGGCCAGTTCGGTGCACTTGGACACCGTGCGAAAGTGGCCAGTTCGAGGTCAGCGGGTCGAGTGGCCATTTCGGTGCACTTGGGCACCGTGCGAAAGTGCCCACTCGACGTCAGTGGGGCCGTACGGAAGTGGCCACTCGACGTCAGTGGGGCCGTACGGAAGTGGCCAGTG
>NZ_DASSMH010000051.1:0-69125 GCF_035688975.1 Intrasporangium sp.
GCGCCGGCCGGGCCACGCCGTGGTCGAGTGGCCAGTTGTGCGCGGTGGCGACGTACGGAAGTGGCCACTCGACGTACGGAAGTGGCCACTCGACGGTAAGGAAGTGGCCAGGTCTGCCCCCGATTTCCGCGATTCCGGCACCGAGCGCGGGCTGCGTCGGTAGCGTTCCCTCATCTCCATCAGGGAGCTCGTCCGCGGCGACGGCCGCCGGGCGACCGGTGTCCGGCCGCGGAGGGGGCGGCCGGACATCCCCTTGTCGTTTCAGGCCTGCTCGAGGAGCTCCTCGCGGCCCGAGCCCAGCACCGTGAGCGGCAGCAGGGTCTTGCCCGTCGGGCCGACCTCGATCGACGTGCCCAGCTGCGGGCACACGCCGCAGTCGAAGCACGGCGTCCACCGGCAGTCGTCGACCGGCGTCTCGTCGAGCGCCGCCTGCCAGTCCTCCCACAGCCAGTCCTTGTCGAGCCCGGAGTCGAGGTGGTCCCACGGCAGCACCTCGGTCTCGCCGCGCTCGCGGGTGGTGTACCAGTCCAGGTCCACCCCGGCGCACTCCGGGTCGCTGGCGAACACCTCCTGCGCGCACCGAACCCACCGCTCGTAGGAGAAGTGCTCGCTCCAGCCGTCGAAGCGGCCGCCGTCGCGCCACACCGCCTCGATGACCTTGCCCACGCGGCGGTCCCCACGCGAGAGCAGGCCCTCGATGATGCCCGGCTTGCCGTCGTGGTAACGGAACCCGATCGAGCTGCCGTAGCGCCGGTCGGCCCGGATCGCCTCCCGCAGCCTCCGCAGCCGGGCGTCCGTCTCCTCCACGCCCAGCTGTCCCGCCCACTGGAAGGGCGTGTGCGGCTTGGGCACGAACCCACCGATGGACACCGTGCACCGGATGTCGCGCCGGCCCGAGACCCTACGGCCGGTCTCGATGACCCGCCCCGCGAGCTCGGCGATCTGCAGCACGTCCTCGTCGGTCTCGGTCGGCAGGCCGCACATGAAGTAGAGCTTCACCTGCCGCCAACCGGCGCCGTATGCCGCCGCAACCGTGGCGATGAGGTCCTCCTCGGTCACCATCTTGTTGATGACGCGGCGGATCCGCTCGGAGCCGCCCTCCGGGGCGAACGTCAGGCCGGAGCGGCGACCGTTTCGGGTCAGCTCGTTGGCGAGGTCGATGTTGAAGGCGTCGACCCGGGTCGACGGCAGGGACAGGCCCGTCTGGGTTCCCTCGTAGCGGTCGGCGAGGCCCTTGGTGATGTCGGCGATCTCGGAGTGGTCGGCGGAGCTCAGCGAGAGCAGGCCCACCTCCTCGAAGCCGGTGGCGGCGAGGCCGCGCTCGACCATCTCGCCGATGCCGGTGATCGAGCGCTCGCGGACCGGCCGGGTGATCATGCCGGCCTGGCAGAAGCGGCAGCCGCGGGTGCAGCCGCGGAAGATCTCGACCGACATGCGCTCGTGGACCGACTCCGCGAGCGGCACGAGGGGCTGCTTGGGGTAGGGCCAGGCGTCGAGGTCCATGACGGTGTGCTTCGACACCCGCCACGGGACGCCGGGGGCGTCGGGCGACGGCGCGACCCGCTGGATGCGTCCGTCGGGCAGGTAGGACACGTCGTAGAACCCGGGGACGTAGACCCCACCCGTGCGCGCGAGGCGCAGCAGCAGCTCCCGCCTGCCCCCCGGGCGCCCCTGCGCCTTCCACTCCCGGACGATGTCGGTGACGGTGAGCACGGCCTGCTCGCCGTCGCCGACGATGGCCGCGTCGAGGAAGGCCGCGACCGGCTCCGGGTTGAACGCCGCGTGGCCGCCGGCGATGACGATCGGGTCGTCGTCCCCGCGGTCCACGGCATGGAGCGGGATGCCGGCGAGGTCGAGGGCGGTCAGCAGGTTGGTGTAGCCGAGCTCGGTCGAGAACGAGATGCCGAGCAGGTCGAAGTCGCGCACCGACCGGTGACCGTCCACGGTGAACTGCGGCACGGCCGCCTCGCGCAGCGCCGCCTCCAGGTCCGGCCACACGGCATACGTCCGCTCCGCGAGCGCGTCCGGGCGCTCGTTGATGACCTCGTAGAGGATCATGACGCCCTGGTTGGGCACCCCCACCTCGTAGGCGTCGGGGTACATCAGGGCCCAGCGCGTGGTCAGCTCCTCGCCGGCCGGCCCGTGGCCGCCGACGTGCCAGTCCTTGACCGTGGAGTTGAGCTCTCCACCGACGTACTGGATGGGCTTGGTGACCTGCTCCAGCAGGGGCTCCAGGGCGCTCCACAGGGATTCTCCGGGCATCCGCCCATGGTACGGGGCGCCGCCCCGGGCCTCCGACCCGGCGGACGGCCGACGGCCTCGCTCAGATCGCGAAGCCGATGTGCGCGAGCGCCTGCCGCACGAGCACCCCGTGGCCCGGGGTCATCTCCCCGGAGGCGGCGATCTGGGCGGCCTCGGCGGGCGTGACCCACGACAGGTCGAGGGCGTCCTGCTGCGGCCGGCAGTCCCCCATGACCGGCACGACGTAGGCGAGGGACACCGCGTGCTGGCGGGGGTCGTGGAAGGGTGTCACGCCCGGTGTGGGGAAGAACTCGGCGATGGTGAACGGCTGCGGGGCCAGGGGCAGGCGGGGCAGGGCCACGGGACCGAGGTCGTTCTCGACGTGCCGGGCCAGGGCGTCGCGGATCTTCTCGTGGTAGAGCACCCGCCCGCCGACCACCTCGTGCCCGATGGCGCCGTCGTCGTTGGCCCGCAGCAGCAGCCCGAGGTGGGTGACCGACCCGCGGTCGTCGACGCGCACGGGGACGGCGCTCACGTAGAGGATCGGCAGCCGGTCCCGGGCGCTGTCCAGGTCCTCGCGGCTCAGCCACGCACCGGCGGTCTCCGTCTCGCTCATGGCCTCATCCTGTCAAACGACGTCAAACGACTCGGCCGGGCGCCGCGGCGCGGTCAGGGCCCGAAGACCTTCCCGGGGTTCATGATGCCCTGCGGGTCGAAGAGCGCCTTCACCCGGCGCTGGCGCCGCACCTCCGCCGCGCCGAGCTCGCGCTCGAGCCACGGCGCCTTGAGCGTGCCCACGCCGTGCTCTCCCGTGATCGTGCCGCCGAGCGAGAGGCCGATGCCGACCAGCTCCCCGAAGGCGGCCTCGGCGCGGTGCAGGCTGTCGGGGTCCCCGGCGGTGAAGAAGAAGGACGGGTGCAGGTTGCCGTCGCCGCCGTGCCCGCTGAGCAGGATCTCGACCCCGGTCCGCGACGAGACCTCCTGCCCCGCGCGGATGAAGTCGGCGAGGCGGCCGACGGGCACGCAGATGTCCTCGGCCAGCCGGGGCCCCTTGCGCTCGAAGGCCGGGTAGAGCGCGCGTCGCCCGGCCATCAGGGCCTCGGCCTCCTGCTCGTCGTCGGCGGCCGCCACCTCGGAGGCGCCCGCGGCCGTGAGGAGCCCGGCGAAGCGGGCGACGTCCTCGTCGGCGTGGCCCGGGCGGTCGGACTGCACGAGGAGCACGGCCTCGCAGTCCCTCGGGAAGCCGAAGTCGGCGAGGTCCTGCAGGGCCGCGACGGTCGCCCGGTCGAGGATCTCGAGCAGCGAGGGCCGGTGCGGGTCCCGGCGCAGCGCGACGATGCCGGCGACCGCGGCGTCGAGCGAGTCGAAGGTGGCGAGGGCGGTGAGCGACGGGTCGGGGGCGGGCAGCAGCCGCACCATGACCTCCGTGACGACCCCGAGCGTGCCCTCCGACCCCACGACGAGCCCGGTGAGGTCGTAGCCCGCCACCCCCTTGGCGGTCCGGTGACCGGTGCGCATCACCTCGCCGCCCGGCAGGACGACCTGCAGCGCCTTGACGTAGTCGGCCGTGACGCCGTACTTGATGGAGCACAGGCCGCCGGCGTTGGTGGCGACGTTGCCGCCGACCGTGCACGTCGCGGACGACGCCGGGTCGGGCGGGTAGAAGAGGCCGGCCCGGGCTGCCTCCTGCTTGAGGTCCGCGGTGACCACGCCCGGGCCGACGACGGCATGCCCCTCCACGACGTCGATGTCCCGGATGCCGTCGATGCCTTCGACGTTGAGCACGATGGCGCCCTCGGAGGCCGTCGCGCCACCCGCGAGCGACGTGCGCGCGCCCTGGGGCACGACGGGGGTGCCGGTCGCCGACGCGTGCTCGAGGACGGCGACGACGTCGGAGAGGTCGCGGGCACGCACCACGGTGAAGGACTCCGGCGCGGTCGAGCGCATGGAGGCGTCCACGGCATACGACGCGGCCACGTCGCGGTCGAGGACGACGCGGGCCGCCACCGCCGACGGGAGGGAGGTCACGCTGACAGGCTAGACTTGCCGGCACCGGCGTTCGAGCCGTCATCAGCGGCGAGCCTCCGGAAGAACGGGCCCACCCCCCGGGGTGGTCCTCAGTAGAACCGGACGGGTGGGCCCGTCACAGCCTGGACAAGAGCGGTCGTATGCCGCCCACGCCGACTGCGTGGGCCCGTGCGGCAATCGGGGTGGTACCGCGGCGGAGACGTCGTCCTCGTGACCGGACGAGACGCGACGAGCAGGAGACCACGCCATGACCTACCCGAAGGTCACCACCGACGCCGAGCCGGCCGCGCCCGCCCCGGCCGGGGTCCCGTCGAACCCGCGCTTTCCGCAGATCGAGGAGCGCGTGCTGCGCTACTGGGCCCAGGACGGCACGTTCCTCGCGTCGGTGGAGCACCGGGACCCGGGGGCGGACGGCTCGAACGAGTTCGTCTTCTACGACGGGCCGCCCTTCGCCAACGGCCTGCCGCACTACGGCCACCTGCTCACCGGCTACGTCAAGGACATCGTCCCGCGCTACCAGACCATGCGCGGCAGGCGGGTGGAGCGCCGGTTCGGCTGGGACACGCACGGGCTGCCGGCCGAGCTCGAGGCGCAGCGCCAGCTCGGCCTCAAGACGAAGCAGGACATCCTCGACCTCGGCATCGACCGGTTCAACGACGCATGCCGCAGCTCGGTGCTGCGCTACACCGGCGAGTGGCGCGAGTACGTCACCCGCCAGGCCCGCTGGGTCGACTTCGACAACGACTACCGGACGCTCAACCCCTCCTACATGGAGTCGGTCATCTGGGCGTTCAAGACCCTCTACGACAAGGGCCTCGTCTACGAGGGCTTCCGCGTGCTGCCCTACTGCTGGAACGACCAGACGCCCCTGTCCAACCACGAGCTGCGCATGGACGACGACGTCTACAAGATGCGCCAGGACCCGGCGGTGACGATCGGCTACCGCCTCGAGTCCGGCGAGGTCGCCCTCGTCTGGACCACCACCCCGTGGACCGTGCCGTCCAACCTGGCGATGGCCGTCCACCCGGACGTCGACTACGTCGTCGTGGAGTCCGACGTCACCGGACGCGCGGAGCGCTACGTCCTCGCCGAGGCCCGGCTCGCGGCATACGCCCGGGAGCTGGGGGAGGACGCCCCGCAGCGGATCCTCCAGCGGCTCAAGGGAAGTGAGCTCATCGGCCGGCGCTACACCCCACCCTTCGACTACTTCGCCGGCCACCCCGGCGCCCACCGGGTGCTCGCAGCCGACTACGTCACGACCGAGGACGGCACGGGCATCGTCCACATCGCGCCGGCCTTCGGTGAGGAGGACAAGCTCCTCACCGACGCCCACGACATCGTCCCCGTCGTGCCCGTCGGCGCGGACGGCGCCTTCACCTTCCCGGTGCGCGACTACGAGGGCATGCACGTCTTCGACGCCAACGCCCACATCGTCGACCACCTGCGGGCCCGGACCCGGCACGACGCCGGCCGGGGCGCGGAGGGCGAGGACCTCGGCTCGACGACCGCGGGCACGGTCCTGCTGCGCCGCGAGACCTACGACCACAGCTACCCGCACTGCTGGCGGTGCCGCGAGCCGCTGATCTACATGGCCGTGTCGAGCTGGTTCGTCGAGGTGACGAAGCTCAAGGAGCGGATGCTCGAGCTCAACCAGCAGATCTCGTGGACGCCCGCGCACATCAAGGACGGCCAGTTCGGCAAGTGGCTCGCCAACGCGCGTGACTGGTCGATCTCGCGAAACCGCTTCTGGGGCAGTCCGATCCCGGTATGGAAGTCGGACGACCCCGAATACCCGCGGATCGACGTCTACGGCTCGTTCGCCGAGCTCGAGCGCGACTTCGGGGTGACGGTGACGGACCTGCACCGGCCGAGCATCGACGCGCTCACGAGGCCCAACCCGGACGACCCCACGGGCCGGTCGACGATGCGTCGCGTCGAGGACGTCCTCGACGTGTGGTTCGACTCGGGGTCGATGAGCTTCGCCCAGGTGCACTACCCCTTCGAGAATGCCGACTGGTTCGAGCACCACTTCCCGGGCGACTTCATCGTCGAGTACATCGGGCAGACGCGCGGCTGGTTCTACACGCTGCACGTCCTCGCGGCGGCGCTCTTCGACCGGCCAGCGTTCCGCTCGTGCATCAGCCACGGCATCGTGCTCGGCTCCGACGGGCAGAAGATGAGCAAGTCGCTGCGCAACTACCCCGACGTCTCCGAGGTCTTCGACCGCGACGGCGCCGACGCCATGCGGTGGTTCCTCATGAGCAGCCCCATCCTGCGAGGCGGCAACCTCGTGGTGACCGAGCAGGGCATCCGCGACGGCGTGCGCCAGGTCATGATCCCGCTGTGGAACGCCTGGTCCTTCTTCGCCCTCTACGCCAACGCCGCCCGGGGTGGGCAGGGCTACGAGGCGCACCGGTCGACCGACTCGGCCGACGTCCTCGACCGCTACCTGCTCGCCAAGCTGCGCGAGTTCGTCGGGGACATGCAGGCCCAGCTCGACGCCTACGAGATCGCCTCGGCGTGCGACACCATGCGCGCCTTCCTCGACGTGCTGACGAACTGGTACATCCGTCGCTCCCGCGACCGGTTCTGGGGGGGTGAGTCGCGGGAGTCGCTCGCGGCGTTCGACACGCTGTGGACCGCGCTCGAGACGGTGACCCGCGCCATCGCCCCCCTCCTGCCCCTGACGACCGAGGAGATCTGGCGCGGCCTCACGGGGGAGCGGTCCGTGCACCTGACCGACTACCCCCTCGCCGAGGAGCTGCCCGCCGACCACGGCCTCGTCGTCGCGATGGACCGGGCCCGGGACGTGTGCGGGGCGGGGTCGAGCCTGCGCAAGGCCAGGTCGCTGCGCGCCCGGCTGCCGCTCGCGGGCCTCACCGTCGTCGTGCCGGAGCCGCAGGCCCTCGAGCCGTTCCGGTCGGTCATCCGGGACGAGCTCAACGTCAAGGAGCTGACGCTCGTCGACCTCGCCACGGCGAGCGAGGCCGACTTCGGCATCAGCCGGCGCCTCACCGTCAACGCCCGCGCCGCCGGCCCGCGCCTCGGCCGGGACGTGCAGACGGCCATCAAGGGCAGCAAGTCGGGGGACTGGTCCGTGGCGCCTGACGGGGTCGTGACCGCGGGCGGCCTCACCCTCGTCGAGGGCGAGTACACCCTCGACACCGTCGTCTCCGGCGACGCGCCGGGAGCAGGGGCGACCGCCATGCTGCCCGGAGGCGGCTTCGTGGTGCTCGACACGACGGTGACGCCCGAGCTCGCCCGCGAGGGCGTGGCCCGCGACCTCGTCCGTGCGGTGCAGCAGGCCCGTCGCGACGCCGGCCTGCACGTCTCCGACCGGATCAGCCTCACCATCGTCGGCGCGCCCGAGGTCTTCGACGCCACGGTGACGCATCGCGACCTCATCGTCGACGAGACCCTCGCCGTCCAGTTCGCCTCGGCCGGACCGGACCATCCGCTGCCGGACGGGGTGGGCACGCCCGTCGTCGTCGGCGACGGGCTCGACGCGCGCATCGTGGTGCGCAGGCAGTGAGCGGCGCACGTCCCGATCCCGGGCGCCGCGACCGCGTCGTCGTGAGCGCCGTGGTCGTGCGCACGGCCACCGGCAACGACCTCGATGCCGTGCTCGACATCGGCCACCGCACCTGGCGGGCCACGTACGAGCCGATCGCCGGTCCGGACTACGTCGCGATGGGTCTCGCCAAGTGGTGGACCTCCGACGTCGTCATCGACTCCATCCGGCTCGGCCGCACCCTCGTGGCCGAGCGCGACGGCGACGTCGTGGGCCTGGCGGCCTACGGGCTGCGCGGCGACGACCTCGTGCTGTGGAAGCTCTACGTCCCGCCCGAGCACCAGGGCGGCGGGGTGGGCCGCGCCCTGCTGGACGCGGTCCTGCGGCGGGGCGAGGAGCTGGGCCGGGCGCGGGTGGTGCTGTCGCACCTCGCGGACAACGAGCAGGCCGGCCGGTTCTACGCCCGCAACGGCTTCGTGCGCACCGACGTCGAGTCCGGCGGCTCCGGCGTGCCCGACAGCGTATGGGTGGCCCGGGACCTCGGCGCCACGCCCCAACCGGAGGAGCAGCCATGACCGGTCGACCAGACGCAGCCGCCCAGGAGGCCGCCCGCAGCCTCGAGCTGCGCAAGCGGATGCGTGAGGTCGAGGAGGAGATCCTCGCCCGCGCGCCCGAGAACGACGTCGGTCCCTCGCTCGAGCGGATCGCCGCCGTGATGGAGCTGGCCGGCGACCCGCAGCGCGCCTACCCCGTCATCCACGTGACGGGCACCAACGGCAAGACGTCGACGAGCCGGATGATCGACGCCATCCTCGGCGAGGCCGGCCTGGCGACGGGGCGGTTCACCTCACCGCACCTGCACGACGTCAGGGAGCGGATCACGCTGGCCGGCAAGCCGATCCCGCGCGAGAAGTTCCTCGCGGCCTACGCCGACGTGGCCCCTCTCATCGACATCGTCGACGCGCGGTCGCTCGAGTCGGGCGGCCGGCGGATGAACTTCTTCGAGGTGCTCGTCGCGGTCGCGTATGCCGCGTTCGCCGACGCGCCCGTCGACGTGGCCGTCGTCGAGGTGGGCCTCGGCGGCACCTGGGACGCCACCAACGTCGCGGACGGGCAGGTGGCCGTGGTGACCCCGGTCGACCTCGACCACACGCACCTGCTCGGCGACGACGTGGAGGCGATCGCCCGCGAGAAGAGCGGCATCGTCAAGGCGGACGCGGCCGTCGTGGCGGGGGAGCAGCCCGAGGAGGTCGTCGCGGTGCTCCGCGAGCGCGCCGAGGAGGTGGGGGCCTCCCTCGCCGTCCAAGGGCGCGACTACGGCGTCCTCTCCCGGGAGGTCGCCCTGGGCGGGCAGGTCGTCTCGGTCAGGGGGCTGGCCGGGGAGTACCGCGACCTCCTGCTGCCCCTCCACGGCGCGCACCAGGCCGCCAACCTCGCCACGGCCGTGGCCGCGACCGAGGCCTTCCTCGGCGGTGGCAGCCAGGCGCTCGACGGCGACGTGCTCGCCGCCGCGTGCGCGGCGATGACCTCCCCGGGCCGTCTGGAGGTCGTCCGGCGCTCGCCGACCGTCCTCGTCGACGCCGCCCACAACCCGCACGGGGCCCGCTCCCTCGTGGCGGCCCTCGCAGAGGCGTTCACCTTCACCCGGCTCGTCGGCCTCGTGGGCATCGTCGCCGACAAGGACGCGGCCACCATCCTCGAGGTGCTCGAGCCGGCCCTCGACCACGTCGTCGTGACCCGCAGCTCGTCGCCTCGGGCACTTGCGCCGGAGCGGCTCGGGGAGCTGGCCACGGAGGTCTTCGGCGAGGGGCGGGTCACGGTCGTGCCCAACCTGCCGGACGCCCTCGAGCAGGCCGTCACCCTCGCCGAGGAGGAGGGCCTGGGAGGCGGGGTGGTGGCGACGGGATCGGTCATCACCGCCGGAGAGGTGCGGATGCTCCTCGGGCGGACCGACACGTGACCCGGCCCGTCGCCGGGGGCCCGTAGGCTGGCCCGTATGCCGTTCCCGGTCAAGCTCCTGGTGGTCCTGCTCATCATGGCGACCGTCGTCGTGCTCTACGGCCGCCTCGTCGGCCGGCGGGACCCGGAGGCGCGCCACCCGGGGCTCACCGAGGCGGTCCGCGGGCGGATCAGCCGCGAGATCAGCAGCGGCCGCACCGTCAACGCGATCAAGCTCTACCGCGAGGCGACCGGGGCGCCGCTGCTCGACGCGAAGCGGGCCGTGAGCTCGTGGTTCGTCCCGGGGCGCGGGCCGGGGGTCAAGGACGCCGCCGCATCGTGGACGCAGGGGCGGCTCACCGACGAGGCGCGGCTGCGGATCAGCACGCTCGTCGAGGCCGGCCGCACGGACGAGGCGCGCAGCCTCTACGCCGAGGCGACGGGGGCGAGCGACACCGAGGCGCGCGCCATCATCCGGTCGTGGGACACGACCCAGAGCTACTGATGCCCCACAACCACCGACCCGCCTCGAGACCAGTGACCAGGCCCATCGGGAAGGGAGGAGCATGAGCGGCCTCACCCTGCACGGCACGACCGGCAGGTTCACCTGGCGCATGCTCGCCACGGTGCTCGCCGGCCAGTCGGTCATCGTGTTCTTCGGCGCGCTCGTCGGCCGGGCCGTCGCCGCCACGGGGCCGGACGGCGGACGCTCGACGGCATACCTGCTCGTCGGCACCGGCATCGCGCTCCTCTGCCTCGTCGCCGCGGGACTGCTCCGGGGACCCTGGGGCGTGACGCTCGGGTGGCTCGTGCAGGCGCTCACCCTCCTGTCGGCGCTCGTCGTGCCGATGATGCTCGCCGCCGGGGTGATCTTCCTCGCCCTGTGGGTCGTGAGCCTCGTGCAGGGCGCGCGCGTGGACGCCTCGGAGGAGCAGCGGCGGCACCGATAGGGTGACCCGGTGAGCAGCGAACGTTCCCTCGTCATCGTCAAGCCCGACGGCTTCTCGCGCCGGCTCACGGGGGAGGTGCTGCGCCGCATCGAGGCGAAGGGCTACTCCCTGGTGGCCCTCTCCGTGCTCACCCCGACCCGGGAGCAGCTCGCCGCGCACTACGCCGAGCACGAGGGCAAGCCGTTCTACGAGCCGCTCGTCGACTTCATGTCGTCCGGGCAGGTCACCGCGGCCGTCATCGAGGGCGAGGACTGCATCCGCGGTTTCCGCGCCCTCGCCGGGGCCACCAACCCCACCGAGGCCGCCCCCGGCACGATCCGCGGCGACCTCGGCCGCGACTGGGGCACGAAGGTGCAGCAGAACATCGTGCACGGCTCCGACTCGCCCGAGTCCGCGGCCCGCGAGGTCGCGATCTGGTTCCCCCGGCTCTGACGGGCGGCCCGTGTCCTGGATGACCTCCCGGCCCTGGCAGGGCCGCGACCTCGCGATCGACCTCGGCACCGCGAACACGCTCATCCACGCCCGCGGCGCCGGCGTCGTCCTCGAGGAACCGTCCGTCGTCGCCGTCGAGGTGGGCACGGGACGGCTCGTGGCGGCGGGGGCACGGGCCAAGGAGATGCTCGGGCGGGCTCCCGGCTCGATCCGCGCCGTGCGGCCGCTGCGCGACGGGGTCGTCTCCGACGCCGACGAGACCGAGCGGATGCTGCGCTGGTTCCTCGACCAGGTGCGCCAGTCCCGGCTCGTGCGGCCCCGGATGGTGCTGTGCGTCCCGAGCGAGGTGACCGGTGTCGAGCGCCGGGCGCTGGAGGACGCGGCCACCCGCTGCGGGGCGCGCCGGGTCTACATGATCGAGGAGCCGATGGCCGCGGCCGTCGGGGCGGGCCTGCCGGTCTACGAGGCGGGCGCGAGCATGGTCGTCGACATCGGCGGGGGCACGACGGACGTGGCGGTGATCAGCCTCGGCGGCATCGTCACGTCGACCTCGCTGCGCATCGCCGGCGACGAGATCGACGAGGCGGTCATCGCCCACGTCAAGGGCGAGTACTCGCTCCTCCTCGGAGAGCGCAGCGCCGAGGACATCAAGGTCGCGGTCGGCTCCGTCTTCCCGCTCCGCGAGGAGCTGACGACCCGGGTGCGCGGCCGTGACCTCGTGACCGGCCTGCCCAAGACCGTCACGGTGAGCTCGGCCGAGGTCCGGCGCGCCATCGAGGGCCCGGTGCTGCAGATCGTCGAGCTTGTGCGCGCCACGCTCGACGTGTGCCCGCCCGAGCTCGCCGGTGACATCCTCGACCGCGGGATCACCCTCACAGGTGGTGGGGCGCTGCTCCGGGGCCTCGACGCCAGGCTGCGCCACGAGCTCGGCGTGCCGGTGTCCGTCGCGCAGGACCCCCTGCGCGCCGTGGCCCGCGGGGCCGGCCGGTGCGTCGACGACTTCGCGAGCCTCGAGCGGGTCCTCGTCGAGGACTCCCGGCTCTGAGGCCATGGACCTCCACGCGCGCCGCCGGCTCCTCGCCGTCCTCGTCGTGCTCACCCTCGCCCTCCTCGTCGCCGACCTGGCCGGCTCGGGGGCGGCGGCCGCCGTGCGGCAGGCCGGTGGGGTCGTGCTCGGCCCGGTCCAGCGGGCCCTGTCCGGCACCGCGGACGCCGACGAGGTCGCCGTGCTCCGGGCCGACAACGCCCGCCTCCGGACGACGGTCGCCACCCAGGAGCGGCAGCTGGGTGAGCTCGGCGAGCTGCGCGGGCTGCTCGGCTCGGCCGCGGCATCCCACCGGCTCGTGGCCGCCCGCGTCGTCGCCACGGAGCTCAGCGCGCTCGGCGGGCGCAGCGTCACGCTCGACGTCGGCTCGCGCGACGGGATCGCCGTGGACTCGACGGTCGCGGCCGCCGGCGGACTCGTCGGCCGCGTCGTCGCCGTCGGGCCGTGGACGAGCGACGTGTCCGTCCTGGGCACGACGGGAGCGACGGTGGGCGTCCGCGTCGGGCGCGCGGGCACGCTCGGCACCGTGTCCCCGCCGAGCGGGGCCGACCAGGCGCCCCGCCCCCGGGGCACGCTCAGCCTCACGCTCGTCCAACCCGGCGCGCCGGCGGTGGGCGACGTCGTCACGACCCTGGGCAGCGTGGACGAGCGGCCGTATGCCGCGGGCCTTCCCGTCGGCACCGTGGTGGCGGTGGACCCGGACCGGGGACAGGTGACCCGCTCGGCCACAGTGCGCCCGGCCGTCGACCTCGACAGCCTCGACGTCGTCGCCGTCGTGCTGCCCACGCCCCGCGCGGCCGCCCGTCCCGCGGCCACGCCTGCACCAGCGGCGGCCGGGCGATGAGGCCGACGACGCTCGGCCTGCTGCGCACGGCATACGTCGTCGTGGCGGCCCTGCTGAGCGCCACCGTGCTGCCGCGGCTCGGCGTCGGCGCGGCCTGGGTGCCCGACCTCGTCCTCGTCGGCGTCGTCGCGACCGCGGTGCTGCGCGGGCCGGTGCACGGCGCCCTCGTCGGCCTCGGCGCGGGGTGGCTGGTCGAGCTCGTGCCGCCCGTCGGGCGGCCGCTCGGCGTCACGCCCCTCGTCCTCGCCCTGGCCGGTGCGGCCGCCGGCGCCTTCGCCACGCAGTCCTCGCGGTCCGCGCTCCGGGCACCTGCCGCCCTCGCGACCGCGTCACTCGTGGCCGTGCTCGGCCGGCTCGCGGTGTCGGCGCTGGCCGAGGGTGGCCTCGTCCCCGGCGAGGCGCTCGGCCGCTTCGCCTCCACCGTGACGGTCGGCCTGCTCATCCTGCCCGCCCTCGTGGCCGTCGACCGCGCCCTCGTGCGGCGCAGGCTGGGCTGAGACAGTGCACAGCCGATGGACCCGTCGGCCGGCCCGTCGGACAGCCCGTCGACCGGCACGGCGACCCGCGCGTCGACGGGCCCGCCGCGGGGGAGCGCCGTGGCTCGTGCTCGCGCTGCTCGTCTCCCTCTTCGCCCTCCTCGTCGGACGGCTGGGCCAGGTCCAGCTCGTGCAGGGCCCGACTCTCACCGAGGCGGCCCGCACGGTCAACACCCGGGCCGTCACCGAGCACGCCCTGCGCGGCAGGATCCTCGACCGGGCGGGCAGGCCGCTCGCCGCCAACACCTTCACGACGAGCGTCACCGTGCAGCGCGCCACCCTGCTCGACGCGGCTGACGGCGGCCGGGCCCTCGTCAGCCGCGTCGCCGCCGCCCTCCACCTGCCCGTCGAGCAGCTCTGGGGCAAGACGACGCTCTGCGGCACCGCCGGTGCGCCGCGGGCGCCGGCCTGCTGGGGCGGCTCGCCCTACGTCCCCGTGCCGATCGCGACGGGCGTCGACCCCCGCGCCGCGCTGACGCTGCTCGAGCAGCCCGAGAAGTATCCCGGCGTCGGCGTCGTGGCCGAGCCGGCGCGCACCTACCCCGGCCCGGACGGCGCGGGCGCGGCCCACCTGCTCGGCTACGTGACGCGCGCGAACGCCGAGGAGGTGGGCAGCGGCGCAGGTCGCGTCGACGCCGAGGACGTCGTGGGCCGCGGCGGCCTCGAGGAGCAGTACGACGCCGTGCTGCGTGGCGTCAACGGGCGGACCGTCGTGTCCGTCGACCCCCGCGGCGTCGTGCGCGACACGGTCTCGCGCACCGCGTCCGTGCCCGGCCGGGACGTCGTGACCCACCTCGACGCGCGTCTGCAGGCCAGCACGGAGACGGCGCTGCGGCAGGCGGTCGAGCGGGCCCGGGCGGCGGGCCAGCGGGCCGACTCCGGCGCCGCGGTGGTCCTGGACGTCACGAGCGGGGCGGTCGTCGCCGCGGCGAGCTACCCGGCATACGACCCCAACGTCTTCACCGGCGGCATCTCGGCGGCCGACTTCGCGCACCTGACCGACGCCGGCGCCGGCACGCCGCTGCGTTCGCGCCTCACCGCCGAGACGTTCCCACCGGCCTCGACGTTCAAGGTCGTCTCCGTGCCGGCCGCGGTCAACGCCGGCGCCTCCCTCGACGGCCGGTACGACTGCAGCCCGACCTTCCGGGTCGGGAGCCAGCTCTTCCACAACTTCGAGTCGCGTGGTTACGGCCTGATCGACCTGCACCAGACCCTGGTCGTCTCGTGCGACACCGTCTTCTACCGCCTCGCGTATGCCGCCTGGCTGGGCCAGGGCGGCCTGGCCGCCGGCCCGTCGACGCCCGACCCCTTCGTCGACATGGCGCGCGCCTTCGGCCTCGGGCGCCGCACCGGCGTCGACCTGCCGGGCGAGGCAGCGGGGCGGATCCCGGACCGGGCCTGGAAGCGGGCGACATGGGAGGCGACCAGGGCCAGCACGTGCGCCCGCGCCAGGTCCGGCTATCCCGAGGTCGCGCGGACCGACCCGGCCCGGGCCCGCTACCTCACGGCCCTCGCCGCGGAGAACTGCACCACCGGCTTCCAGTACCGCGCCGGCGACGCGGTGAACCTGTCCATCGGACAGGGGGACCTCGCCGTCACCCCGCTGCAGCTCGCCGGCGTGTATGCCGCCATCGCCAACGGGGGGACGCTCTGGCAGCCGCAGGTCGCCGCCGGCTACCGCGACCGGGCCGGTGCGACGCAGGCCATCGCACCCCGACGGACCGGCACCGTGCCGCTGCGTGCGGATGTGCTGGGCTACGTCCGGGCCGCCCTGGCCGACGTGCCGCGCGTGGGCGGCTCGGCGCACTCGGCGTTCGCCGGCTTCCCCCTGGACCGCTACCCCGTCGCCGGCAAGACCGGCACGGGCGAGGTCTTCGGCAGGCAGGCGACGGCGTGGTTCGCGGCATACGGGCCGACGACGAGGCCTCGGTATGCCGTCGTCGCCGTGGTGAGCCAGGGCGGCTCGGGCTCGAAGGTGGCGGCCCCCGCCGTGCGTGGCATCTTCGATGCCATCCTGAGGCTTGGACTCTGACGGGAGCGGGACGTGAGCGAACGGACGGGGAGCGAGGCCGGGGTGGCCGAGGCGCTCGACCGGGCCTGGGACCGCAGCCGCGACTCGGTGGCGACGCGGCTGCGACGCGTGCGGACCAACGCCTTCCTCATCGTGCAGAGCGCGGTGTCCGCGGGCCTGGCGTGGTGGTTCGCGACCACCGTCGTGGGTCACCAGGCGCCGTTCTTTGCCCCCATCGTCGCCGTCGTGTGCCTCGGCATGTCCTACGGTCAGCGGCTGCGGCGGGTCTTCGAGGTGGCCATCGGGGTGGCGGTGGGCGTCTTCACGGCGGACCTGTTCGTCCACGTCGTCGGGACCGGCCCGTGGCAGGTGACGACGGTCGTGCTGGCGTCCATGGCGCTCGCTCAGCTGCTCGACGCCGGCCGGATCCTCGTCACGCAGGCGGCGGTCCAGAGCATCGTCGTCACGACCCTCGTCGCGAGCCCCGGACAGGCCTTCACCCGATGGACCGACGCGCTCATCGGCGGCGGGGTGGCGCTCGTCGCGGCGACCATCGTCCCGCAGGCACCGCTGCGACGTCCGCGTGTGGTCGCGTCGCAGGCGGTGCGCACGATCGGCGAGCTGCTGCGCCGGGCGGCGGCGAGCGCCCGGGACGGTGACGTGGAGGCCGCCGCGGCCGTGCTCGCCTCGGCCCGTGCCACCGACTCCCTCCTGCGGGACCTGCGCACGGCCGCGGACGAGGGGCTGTCCGTCATCGCGAGCTCGCCCTTCTCGCGGTCCCACGCGCCCGGGGTGCGCAAGATGGTCGACCTCGTGGAGCCGCTCGACCGGGCCATGCGCAGCACCCGGGTGCTCGTGCGCCGGATCACCGTCGCGGTCGGACGGGGTGAGCGGCTCCCCGCCGGCTACCCCGAGCTGCTGGAGCGGCTCGCCGAGGCCACCGACGTCATCGGGCGCGCCCTTGCCGAGAACGCGTCGCCCGAGGTGGCGCGCGCCGGGGTGCTGCGGGTGGCCACGGCCACCGGCGCGGTCCCGCGCACGGCAAGCCTGGCCACGGAGACGGTGCTCGCGCAGATCCGGTCGGTCGTGGTCGACCTGCTGCGCCTCACCGGGATGGACGTCGACGACGCCATCGCGGCCCTGCCGCAGGAGCGCCCTCGCGACTGACGGGCGGGCGCTCCTGCCCGGATCGGGGTCAGGCTGACGGGGTCGTCTCGTGCGGCATGGCCGGCAGCTTCTGCACGCGGGGGTCGCCCTCGTCGGCGAAGTAGTCGGCGGGGATCGTCTCGTCCACGCCCTCGTCGGCCTTCAGGGCTCGCAGCACGAGCGTCGCGACGGCAGCGACGACGACGTTGATCACGAAGGCCGTCACCGCGATGTAGCCGAGGTCGCCGATGCCGGGGATGGCTGAGAGCGAGCCGCCGAAGGGCGCCTTGGTGACCGGGTTGACGACGTTGTAGGCCGACACCGTGCCGTAGACCATGCCGACAGCCCAGCCGAGCAGCAGGCCCCACCGGTGGAACCAGCGCGTGTAGAGGTAGAAGACGACCGACGGGAAGGTCTGCAGGATCCAGATGCCGCCGAGGAGCTGGAAGTTGATGGCGTTCTGCTTGTCCAGGGTGAGCACGAACAGCAGCGCGAACGCCTTGACGACCAGGGAGGTCACCTTGGAGACCTGGGCCTCCTGCTCCATTGTGGCGTCGGGCTTGAGCCAGGCCCGGTAGATGTTGCGGGTGAAGGTGTTCGCCGCCGCGATGGACATGATGGCGGCCGGCACGAGGGCACCGATGGCGATGGCCGCGAAGGCAACGCCCGCGAACCACGACGGGAAGAAGTCCTCGAACAGCTGCGGGACGACGAGCTGCGGGTTGGCCTTGCCGTCGAGCCCGACCGGCTTGGTGCCGGCGGCGATGGCGACCCAGCCGAGCAGCGCCAGCAGGCCGAGGAGGAAGGAGTATGCCGGCAGGATCGAGGCGTTCTTGCGGATCGTGTTGCGGCTCTTGGCCGACAGCGTCGCGGTGATGGAGTGCGGGTACATGAACAGCGCCATGGCGGAGCCCAGCGCGAGGGTCGCGTAGGCCCAGTACTGCCCGGAACCGGGGATGAACACGCCAGCCGGCTTGTTCGTCGCCGGGTTGACCTTCTGCATCTTGCCCTGGGCGGCGTCGAAGACGTGCGACCACCCGCCGACCTTCGAAGGCAGGTAGACCACCGCCACGAGGATGACCAGGTAGATGAGGATGTCCTTGACGAAGGCGATGATGGCCGGCGCGCGCAGGCCTGAGGTGTAGGTGTAGAGCGCGAGGACGAGGAAGGCGATGAAGAGCGGCGCGTCCTTGGCCAGCCAGTTGCCGCCGCCACCGATACCCACGACCTCGAGGACGGCCTGGATGCCGATGAGCTGCAGCGCGATGTAGGGCATGGTCGCGAGGAAGCCGGTCACGGCCACGGCGAGGGACAGCCCGCGCGAGCCGGAACGGCCGTTGACGAAGTCGGCGGGCGTGACGTAGCCATGCCGGTGCGAGACCGACCACAGGCGCGACATGAAGATGAAGATGATCGGATAGAGCACGATGGTGTAGGGCACGGCGAAGAAGCCGCTGACCGCACCGGCCGAGAACATGGCGGCTGGCACCGCGACGAACGTGTAGGCCGTGTAGAGGTCGCCGCCGAGCAGGAACCACGTCACCCACGTGCCGAAGGACCGGCCGCCGAGGCCCCACTCCTCGAGGCTCTCCATGCTCGCCGGTCGCCGCCAGCGGGCGGCCCAGAACCCAGCCGCCGCCACGACCACGAAGAAGAAGATGAGAACGACGAGGGCGATGCCGTTGACGCCCGTGTTGGTCTCGGCCACGAGGCTACTCATCGGTTCTCCCGGTCGTTGTCGAGGAACTCGGTGCCCTCTGGGTTCATCGGCCGGTGCGGCCGGGCCTTGAGGACGATCCGGTAGGCGGTGTAGGTCAGCGCGGAGCAGAGCGCCACCCAGACGAACTGGTACCAGATGAAGAACGGGAACCCCAGCACCCGCGGCTCGTCCTTGGCGTAGGTGCCGACGAGGAGCAGGGCGACGATGGGAATGGCGAGGAGGACCCCGGCAACCGCCAGGAGACCCTTGTTCGCCGGGGGTGCTTCATGATGCGGCGGAATGTCGCTCATGCTGACCTCCTTCGGCCGGGCCGACGGACTGCCAGCCTCCGGCGCTGAAACATACTCTCCTCGGGGCGCCCTGTGTGCGGCGCCACACCGACGACGCCGCCGGGCGCTGCGTGCTCGCCCCGCTAGGGTGTCGCCATGGCTGATTTCGATGTGGTGGTGCTCGGTGCCGGTCCCGGTGGCTACGTCGCGGCGATCCGTGCCGCCCAGCTCGGCAAGCGGGTGGCGGTCGTTGAGAAGAAGTACTGGGGCGGCGTCTGCCTCAACGTGGGCTGCATCCCGAGCAAGGCGCTGCTGCGCAACGCCGAGATCGCCCACATCATCACCCATGAGAAGAAGACCTTCGGGATCGAGGGCGACGCCACGATGTCGTTCGGCCCGACGCATGCGCGCAGCCGCGCCGTCGCCGACGCCAGTGCCAAGGGTGTGCACTACCTCATGCGCAAGAACAAGATCGAGGAGGTCGACGGCTGGGGCACCATCACGGGGCCCACGTCGATCGACGTCGCCCTCAACGACGGCTCCACGCGGTCGCTGACCTGCGACAACCTGATCATCGCCACGGGCGCCACGACCCGCCTCGTGCCCGGCACGTCGCTCTCTCAGCGCGTGGTCACCTACGAGGAGCAGATCCTCAGCGACGAGCTGCCCGAGTCGGTCGTCATCGCCGGATCCGGGGCCATCGGCGTCGAGTTCGCCTATGTCATGAAGAACTTCGGCGTCGACGTCACCATCGTCGAGTTCCTCGACCGGATGGTGCCGACCGAGGACGTCGACGTGTCCAAGGAGCTGCTCAAGCAGTACAAGAAGCTCGGCGTCAAGGTCCTGCTGTCGACGAAGGTGGAGTCCATCGACGACTCGGGCGACAAGGTCAAGGTCACCGTGAGCCCCGCCGCAGGCGGCAGCCAGCAGGTGCTCGAGACCGACAAGGTGCTCCAGGCGATCGGCTTCGCCCCGCGCGTCGACGGCTACGGGCTCGAGTCGCTCGGGGTGACCATGACTCCCCGTGGCGCGATCGACGTCGACGCCCGTGGGCGCACGAGCGTCCCCGGGGTCTACGCCATCGGCGACGTCACCGGCAAGCTCATGCTTGCCCACACGGCAGAGGCCATGGGCGTCGTGGCGGCCGAGACCATCGCCGACGCGGAGACGATGGAGATCAACTTCGACATGATCCCGCGCGCCACCTTCTGCCAGCCGCAGATCGCCTCGTTCGGCTACAGCGAGGAGCAGGCCAAGGAGAAGGGCTACGACGTCAAGACGGCGAGTTTCCCCTTCTCCGCCAACGGCAAGGCCCGTGGCATGGCCGAGGGCGTCGGCTTCGTCAAGATCGTCGCCGATGCGGCCCACAATGAGCTCCTCGGGGCGCACCTCATCGGTCCGGAGGTGACCGAGCTGCTGCCCGCCTTGACGCTCGCCCAGCAGTGGGACCTGACCGCGGACGAGGTGGCCCGCAACGTGTTCGCCCACCCCACCCTGAGCGAGGCCATGAAGGAAGCCATCGAGGGCATCGCCGGCCACATGATCAACCTCTGACATGACCAACCTCTGAGCAGCCCGCTGGCGGAAAGCACACTCCCCTGCCGCTCACCACGCCACTGCTGCCTCAGCGGGAGCAGTGGCGTAGTGAGCGGGCAGGGTGGGTCTGCCCGCGTAGCCGGGCCCACGGGCCGGCAGCAGGGGCGGTGTCGGCGCCGGGTGCCAGTCTCGGGTGCAGGACGACGACGGGTCGCCCACGAGGAAGGACATCTCATGGGGTACAGCACGAGCTGCGAGGCCGGCGCGTACATCGCGCGCGCACGACGCGTGGCGGACCTCAGCCAGCGTGAGCTCGCCCAGCGGTTGGGGGTTGCGCCCTCGACGGTCGCGCGGCTCGAGAACGGCCAGCGCCGCGCGTCAGCGGAGCTGCTGGACGCCATCCTGGCGCTCGCGGGGCTTCGGGTGGCCGTCCTCGACGGCGCCGGGCGTGAGGTGCCGCCCTTCCCAGCGGACGCGGTGCGCGACAACGCCGGCCGACGCTTTCCGGCTCACCTTGACGTGCGGCCACCTGACGACGTGCCACGGCACCGCGCCTGGTACCCGCGCTACGACCGGCTGCCGGCCAAAGCGTGGTATCACCTAAGGTCGGAGCGCGACCGGCGCCGGGGCGCTCGGGGGCCTGAGGAGCGCCTCGTTCCGGCGCTGCCTGACCATCCGACGACCGAGCAGCTGCACCAGCGCCGGCGCGAGCGGATGTATGGCCGCACGCGGTGGTGGAGCGCAGTCGAGGAGCGTCGGCGCCGCGCTGGAGGGGACGCCGCGCTTCGCCGCGCAGAAGGAGACACCGTCGTGCGTACAGAGGAGCAGGACTGTGCCCTTCCTCTCCGGAGACGACGAACGCCCCCGCCGGTGGGGCGGGGGCGTCCGGTGCCGCACGGTGCGACGCCGCTGTCGACCCGAGGCTGGTCGGGGTGGACCCGTCAGTACCAGTGCTTGCGGCCGCCGATCGCGCGACCCGTCGCGCCGAGCACCGCAAGGACGGCGCCCACGACGAGGAGGATGACCCCGATGGTCGTGAGGATGCTGATCTTGGCGATGAGACCGACGATCAGGAGGATGAGTCCGAGAACGATCATGGTGCTGATCCACTCCTTCTGGTTGGGAACTCCCCGGGGGATTCGCAAGGTATCGCTAAATGGCGCCCTGCAACAGTAGGTGCCGTTGTGGCGTGTGTGAAACCGCCCGAACGGCTCGATTAGGGCGGGCCCGCCGCCGCTGTTAGTCTGGTCCGTGCCGTGTGACCGGCCGCGGACCGAGAGCGCCCAGGTGGACATGCCCTGGTGCACCGCGCAACGACAAGAACAAGGAGCTGGATGCCCATGCCTTTGGAGTCTGACGTCAAGAAGCAGATCATGACCGAGTACGCCACGACCGAGGGCGACACCGGCTCCCCCGAGGTGCAGATCTCGATGCTCACGCAGCGCATCAAGGACCTCACCGAGCACTCCCGCACGCATAAGCACGACCACCACAGCCGGCGCGGCCTGCTCCTGCTGGTCGGCCGCCGCAAGCGGATGCTTCGCTACCTCGAGGCCACCGACATCGAGCGTTACCGCTCCCTGATCAAGCGCCTCGGCCTGCGCCGATGAGCTGAGCGACGAAAGGCGGTCACCGCGTCCCCGCGGAGACCGCCTTTCGTCGTAGGTGCCGCCCGCGACGCGGGCAGCCGCCGGGCCATGAGGCCCGGCTCGAAGGACGCCACGCACACAACGACGATGTGCGAGGGAACATGAGAAAAAGAAAGCGAGGGCCCACATGGAGGGTCCAGACATCACCTTCGCCGAGGCCGTCATCGACAACGGCTCCCTCGGCACGAAGACGGTCCGGTTCGAGACCGGCCGGCTGGCCAAGCAGGCCGGGGGCGCCGTCACGGCATA
This sequence comes from Intrasporangium sp., assembly GCF_035688975.1. Classification (GTDB taxonomy): domain Bacteria; phylum Actinomycetota; class Actinomycetes; order Actinomycetales; family Dermatophilaceae; genus CALMNV01. Next base: position 22,106 of record NZ_DASSMH010000051.1, read on the forward strand.
CCTCTTCGACGAGACGATCGACGACGGCACCGTGCTGCTGTCCACCACCTCCGCGGGCAAGACGCCCAAGGACCAGTTCGACTTCTTCCCGCTCACGGTGGACGTCGAGGAGCGCATGTATGCCGTGGGGCGGATCCCCGGCTCGTTCTTCCGTCGCGAGGGCCGCCCGTCCACCGACGCGATCCTCACCTGCCGCCTCATCGACCGACCGCTGCGCCCGACGTTCAAGAAGGGCCTGCGCAACGAGGTGCAGGTCATCATCTCGGTGTTCGCCCTGAACCCCGACCACCAGTACGACGTGCTCGCCATCAACGCCGCGTCGGCCTCGACGCAGATCTCGGGCCTGCCCTTCTCCGGCCCGATCGGCGGGGTGCGCGTGGGCCTCATCGACGGCCAGTGGGTCGCCTTCCCGCACTTCTCGGACGCGGAGCGCTCGGTCTTCGACATGGTCGTGGCCGGCCGCGTCGTCAAGGACAAGGACGGCAACGACGACGTCGCCATCATGATGGTCGAGGCGGAGTCGACCGAGGCCACGTGGAACCTCGTCAAGAACGAGGCCAAGCAGGCCCCGACCGAGGACGTCGTGGCTGAGGGTCTCGAGGCCTCGAAGGCATTCATCAAGCTCCTCTGCGACGCGCAGGCCGAGCTCGCGGCCAAGGCCGCCAAGCCCGTGCAGGACTTCCCGGTCTTCCTCGACTACGAGGAGGACGCCTACGCCGCCGTCGAGGCCGCGGTGTCCGATGACGCCGCCGCCGCGCTGCGGATCCCGGCCAAGACCGAGCGCGAGGACCGGCTCGACGAGATCAAGAGCGCCATGAAGGCGCAGCTCGCCGAGTCGTTCGCGGGCCGCGAGAAGGAGCTGTCGGCCGCCTTCCGCGCGGTGCAGAAGAAGCTCGTCCGCCAGCGGATCCTGCGCGACAAGGTCCGCATCGACGGCCGTGGCCTGGCCGACATCCGCGCCCTCGGGGCCGAGGTCGAGGTCCTGCCGCGCGTGCACGGCTCGGCCATCTTCGAGCGTGGCGAGACCCAGATCCTGGGCGTCACGACCCTCAACATGCTCAAGATGGAGCAGCAGCTGGACACGCTGAGCCCCGTCACGCGCAAGCGCTACATGCACAACTACAACTTCCCGCCCTACAGCACCGGTGAGACCGGCCGCGTCGGGTCGCCCAAGCGCCGCGAGATCGGCCACGGCGCGCTGGCGGAGCGGGCCCTGATGCCCGTCCTGCCGACGCGTGAGGAGTTCCCCTACGCGATCCGTCAGGTGTCCGAGGCCCTGTCGTCCAACGGGTCCACGTCGATGGGCTCGGTCTGCGCCTCGACCCTCTCGCTGCTCAACGCCGGTGTGCCGCTGCGCGCCCCGGTCGCGGGCATCGCGATGGGCCTCGTCTCCGACGAGATCGTGAACGAGGACGGCGAGAAGGTCACGGCGTATGCCGCCCTCACCGACATCCTCGGGGCCGAGGACGCGTTCGGCGACATGGACTTCAAGGTCGCCGGCACCAAGCAGTTCGTCACGGCCATCCAGCTCGACACGAAGCTCGACGGCATCCCGGCCTCCGTCCTCGCCGCGGCGCTGAACCAGGCACGGGATGCGCGGCTGCACATCCTCGACGTCATGGCCGAGGCCATCGACGTGCCCGACGAGATGAGCCCCTTCGCGCCGCGGATCATCACGGTGAAGGTGCCGGTCGACAAGATCGGTGAGGTCATCGGCCCGAAGGGCAAGATGATCAACCAGATCCAGGACGACACGGGCGCCGACATCTCCATCGAGGACGACGGCACCGTCTACATCGGAGCCGTCGACGGTCCGTCGGCCGAGGCGGCTCGCGCCGCGGTCAACGCCATCGCGAACCCGCAGATGCCGGAGGTCGGGGAGCGCTTCCTCGGCACGGTCGTCAAGACGACCACCTTCGGGGCGTTCGTCTCGCTGCTCCCCGGCAAGGACGGCCTGCTGCACATCTCCGAGGTGCGCAAGCTCGTCGGCGGCAAGCGGATCGACAGCGTCGACGACGTCGTCAAGATCGGCCAGAAGATCCAGGTCGAGCTCAAGGAGATCGACCCGCGTGGCAAGCTCTCGCTCGCCGCGGTCCTGCCGGACGGCGAGGGCGACGCGGGAGGCGACGGCGGCGCTTCCACGACCGAGGACACCGAGCCCGCGGCCGTCATCTGACGGACGAGCGCCGACGCGGCCCGGTGCCCCCACGGGGGGTGCCGGGCCGCTCAGCGTGTGTTGCCGGTGTGGCCGAGGGAGAAGCGCCCCGGCTGCGGCCACACGAGCAGTCCATGCGGCCCCGCATCGGTGGGGATCCGGTGCAGGAGCCTGCCGGTCCGGGTGTCGATGACGTAGACCTCCGCGGTGTACCGGCCGGTCAGCCACAGCTCGGAGCCGTCCGCCGAGATCCCGCCCATGTCGGGGGTGGCCCGCCCGGGGAGCCGCCAGGTCGCGACGAGCGAGTTGCTCGCGGCGTCGAAGACGCCGACCGAGCCGGCGTCCCGGTTCGTGACGAAGACCCGCCTGCCGTCCCGGGACGGGTAGACGCCGTGCGTGCCGAGCCCCGTGGGCACGAAGTGGTGCACCGACCGCCTCGCCGCGTCGACGAACCACACGCCGTTGCGCAGCATGTCGGCGACCATGAACCACCTGCCGTCCGGCGTGAGCCTCACGTCCTGGGGCATGGCTGACGCGCCGGCCACCAGCTGGGACTTCGGTCCGGGCATGAGGTGCGCGTGTGCGGGCGGCGTGGCGCCGGGTGTCCGTATGCCGTTGAGGTCGAGCACCTGCAGGACCTTCGTGGCGCCCGCGTCGAGGACGAGGAGACGGCCGTTGAACTCGCAGCTGACGAGGAGGTGGCGCAGGTCGGCGGTGTAGTCGGCGTGGTTGACCCCCGCACACATCGGCACGGGGACCGAGCGGAGCAGCCGCATGGTCCTGGGGTCGCGCACGTCGATGGCCCGGAACCGGGAGGCCATCACCAGGGCGGACCGACCGTCCGGGGTGAAGTAGAGGTTGTAGGGGTCTCGGGCCGCCACCGGACTGCCCGGCCGGCCGGTCGACGGGTCGATGGGCGTGAGCGCGTCCCCCGCGTCGGAGTTGACCCACAGCCGGCCGAGGTCCCACGACGGCACGACGTGCTCCGGCGAGGCCGCCACCGGGAGGCGCGCGACCACGCGGTACGTCGTGGGGTCGATGACCTGCACCGTGCCGGAGAGCTGGTTGGGCACGTAGACGAGTCGCTTCGCCCGCAGGGCCGCACCCGTGAGGTGGCCCGCGCCAGCACCGGCATACGGATGCAGTCCCTGCACGACGCTGCTGGTGCGCGGGACCGGAGCGGCAGGCGCGCCGGTCCCGGAGGGCGGCCCCGCGGCGGCGGCGCGGTCGCCGGCAGAGGGCACGCCCGTCGACGGGCGACCAGCGACCGCGGTTGCGTCGCACGAGGCCACGGCGAGCGCGGCGGCCACCGCGAGGACCACGGTCGGCAGCCACGTGCGGCGTCGGGCCCGCCCTCGGGGGCCTGCACCATGCCGGCATACCCGAGGTGGTGGCTCACGATGGGACCGGCCCGCAGGGCGCCGCTTGCCTGACCGCACATTGTGATTCTGACGGATCGTGGGCCCCCTCCCCGGTCGAGTGGCCACTTTCGTCCCGGGGGCAGCCCCCCTCCCCGGTCGAGTGGCCACTTTCGTCCCAGGTGCAGCCCCACTCCCTGGTCGAGTGGCCACTTTCGTCCCGGGGGGCGCCCCGCTCCGGTCGAGTGGCCACTTTGGTACAGGGCTGCATGTGCGGAAGTGGCCAGTCGACGGGGTCTTGGCTCGGCGGGATGTGCACAAGTGGCCAGTCGACGGGGTCTTGGCTCGGCGGGTTGTGCACAAGTGGCCAGTCGACGGGGTGGGGCAGGCCGCGGCGGCGACCTCGAGGTGCGGAGGTTTCGGGCCTCACTACGCTGACGGGATGAGCGAGGCGAAGCAGGTCGAGGAGCAGCCCGGCACGAGAGCGGCCACCGTGTCGGTGATCGGGGCGGGCGGTCGCATGGGCTCGGAGGTATGCCGCGCGATCGAGGCCGCCGAGGGCCTGCGGCTCGTCGGCCGGTTCGACGACGGCGACGACCTCGGCGACCTCGCGGGGGCCGACGTCGTCGTCGAGTTCACCGTGCCCGACGCGTCCCCCGCGAACGTCGCACACTGCGTCGAGCGGGGGGCGCACGTCGTGGTCGGCACGACCGGCTGGGACGACGCCCGGCTCGAGGCCCTCCGGCAGCAGCTCGCAGCCGCCGGGCCGGCGCGCACGGGCGGCGGGGTCGGCGTGCTCATCGCGCCGAACTTCGCGATCGGCGCCATCCTGATGATGTCCTTCGCCGCCCAGGCGGCGCGGTTCTACGAGTCGGTCGAGGTCATCGAGCTGCACCACCCCGACAAGGTGGACGCGCCCTCGGGGACCGCGGCGCGCACGGCCCGGCTCCTCGGGGAGGCGCGCGCCCAGGCCGGTCTGGGCCCCGTGCCCGACGCGACGACGCACGATCCGGGCGGTGCGCGCGGGAGCCGCGTGGACGGCATACCCGTCCACTCCGTGCGCCTGCGCGGGCTCGTGGCGCACCAGGAGGTGCTGCTCGGCAACGCGGGCGAGGCGCTGACGATCCGGCACGACTCCTTCGAGCGGGCCTCGTTCATGCCGGGAGTGCTCGAGGGGGTGCGGCGGGTCGCCGACCACCCCGGGCTCACCGTGGGACTCGAGCACTACCTCGGCCTGCGCTGAGCGGCCTGCGCTGAGCGGCCCGAGCCGGGGCTTGTCCCACCCGCGGCCGGGGCGGAGACTTGGGCGCAACGACGACGTGAGGAGCACGACGATGGACGTCCAGCATCGCGACCAGGCCGCAACCACGACGGGCGCCTGCACGTGCGAGAACTGCCCGCCCGGCTGCACCTGCGAGAACTGCACGTGCGCCGACTGCACGTGCGAGGACTGCAGCCACTGAGCCGGGCGAAGCGTCTGCTCAGCCGGCGCCGGGCGGGTCGACGAGCACCACGTGCAGGGTCCGTGGGCCGTGCACGCCCTCGACCCGGTCGAGCTCGATGTCGCTCGTCGCGCTCGGGCCGCTGATCCAGGTGAGGGGGCGGCCAGCCAGCACGGCCTCCCGCAGGCGGGCGACGGCCTCTGGCACGTCGGCGACGACCTGGTCGGCGCGCACGACGAGCAGGTGCGCGTCCGGCACGAGGGTCAGCCGCCGGGCGCCCTGGCCGGCCGAGTGGTCGAGGACGATGGTGCCGGTGGTGGCGATGCCGACGGTCGCCTCGGTGACGACCGCGTCGACGTCCTCGAGCAGGGCGTGCTCGGTCACGTCGTGCTCGTGGGTCACCGTGATGCCCGCGCCGGCGATCGCCTCGACCCAGTCGTCGGGCAGCCCGCGGGGCACGACGACGCGCCGTATGCCGTGCCCGGACAGCGCGGCTGCGACGGCCGCGGCCTCCTGCCCGGGGCGGGCGCGCTCCACGACCGAGCGGTAGTCCGCGACCCGCTCGACGAACAGGTCGAGGACGGCATCCGGGTCGGTCGGCACGGGCAGGCCCGGGGTCCGCGGGGGCCCGTCGGTGCGGGGATGATGCGTGCCCGGGACCTGCAGGGCAGACCGGATCCGCTCGAGGACCTCCTCCCGCGCGCTCACGCCCGACCTCCTCGGTTCGCGGCCCACCATTGGCGGAAGGTCTCCTTGGGTGGCGCCGGGGCGTCACGCGCGTCGCTCCAGGCCGACAGCGGCCACGGCAGGCGGCCCAGCGACGGACGCCCGCCGAGCAGGCGACCGACGGTGGTGGCTGGGTTCTGGGCCTTCTCCAGCCGCCCGGCCTTGGACAGCGTGAACGCTCCGGCCCTCATCGCCAGGCCCTCGGCCGTCGGCCGGCCGCCCCGGTGGTCGTCGACGACCTTGGTGCGCAGGTGCACGAGCAGGTCGGGGATCTCGATGCGCACGGGGCACACGTCGAAGCAGGCGCCGCACAGGGTCGAGGCGTAGGGCAGGGACTGCTCGAGCGCGCCCTGCCGGCCCCGCAGCTGGGGACCGAGGACGGCGCCGATGGGGCCGGGGTAGACCGAGCCGTAGGCCACGCCACCGACCCGCTCGTAGACCGGGCACACGTTGAGGCAGGCCGAGCAGCGGATGCACCGCAGCGCCTGGCGCCCGACCGGGTCGGCGAGGACGTTGGTGCGCCCGTTGTCGACGAGGACGACGTGCACGTCCTGCGGCCCGTCGCCCTCGGTCGCCCCGGTCCACATGGACGTGTAGGGGTTCATCCGCTCGCCGGTGCTCGACCGGGGGAGGAGCTGGAGGAAGACGGCGAGGTCCTCCCACGTCGGCACGAGCTTCTCGATCCCGACGACGGAGATGAGGGTCTCCGGGAGGGTCAGGCACATCCGGCCGTTGCCCTCCGACTCGACGACGACGAGGGTGCCGGTCTCGGCGACGGCGAAGTTGGCGCCGCTCACCGCCACCTTGGCGCGCAGGAACTTCTCGCGCAGATGGAGCCGGGCGGCCTCGGCGAGCCGGGCCGGCTCGTCGCTGAGGTCCTCCGGGGCCGGGCGCCCCACCTTGCCCATCTCGCGCCGGAAGACCTCCCGGACCTCGGAGCGGTTGCGGTGGATGGCCGGGACGAGGATGTGGCTCGGCAGGTCGTCGCCGAGCTGGACGATGAGCTCCGCGAGATCGGTCTCCCACGCGGCGATCCCCGCTGCCTCGAGCGCCTGGTTGAGCTCGATCTCCACGGTGGCCATCGACTTGACCTTGACGACCTCGTCGGCCCCGGTGGCCCGGACGAGATCGACGACGATCGCGTTGGCCTCGGCCGCGTCGCGGGCCCAGTGCACCGTCGCGCCGGCGTCGGTGAGCCGGGCCTCGAGCTCGAGCAGGTAGGTGTCGAGGTGCGCGAGCACGCGGTCCTTGGTCTCGGCTGCCTTGACCCGCAGGTCCTCCCAGTCGCCGACCTCCCCGACGACCCTGGCCCGCTTCGTGCGGATCGTCGCCGTCGCGTGGGCGAGGTTGCGGCGCAGCTGCGTGTCTGCGAGCGCCTTGCGGGCGCCCTCCTGGAACTTCGGCAGGCCCACGAAGGTGCGGCTCATTCCCCGTCCTCCTCGGTCGCGGCCAGGACCTCGGCCAGGTGCAGCGTCCGCACGCCGGCGCGCTGCCGATGCAGCAGGCCCCCGATGTGCGCGAGGCACGAGTTGTCGCCCGCGACGAGGACCTCGGCGCCCGTCTCGCGGACGTGCCGGGCCTTGTCCGCCCCCATCGCGACGGAGACGTCGGCGTTCTTCATCGCGAAGGTCCCCCCGAAGCCGCAGCACTCCTCCGCCGCGGGCAGCTCCACGAGGTCGATGCCCCGCACGGCACGCAGCAGCCGCAGCGGCCGGTCGCCGACGCGGATCATCCGCAGCGAGTGGCAGGTCGGGTGGTAGGTCACCCGGTGGGGGAAGTAGGCGCCGACGTCGGTGACGCCGAGCACGTCGACGAGGAACTCGGTGAGCTCGTACACCTTGGGCACCACCTCGCCGACCGCGGCCTCGAGTCCGGGGTCGGCCGCTCTCCGGGCGAGGCCGGCGTGCTGCTCGCGGATCGAGCCGGTGCAGGATCCCGACGGCACGACGACGGCGTCGTAGGACGCGAACACGTCGACGAAGGACCGCACGAGCGGGATGGCCTCCGCGGCATACCCGGTGTTGGTGAACATCTGGCCGCAGCAGGTCTGTGCGCGGGGGAACTCGACCCTGCAGCCGAGCCGCTCGAGCAGGGTCACGACGGCCTTGGGCGTCGAGGGCCACATCGTGTCGTTGAAGCACGTGGCGAACAGAGCGACTCTCACGGCCGACACGCTACTGCCAACCGAGCGCGCGCAGGCCGGCAGCCGTCACCGCACCGGCCACGACGACGACGATGAACGGCGCGCGGAGCAGGAGCGCGGCCACGGCCACGCCGACCGCCGCGAGGCGCGCGTCGAGCACCGGTGCGCCGCCGTGCCCGGTCAGGGCCTGGGTGGCGACGAGCGCGGCGAGCAGCGCGACGGGCAGGGCCGCGGTCACCCGTCTCGTCCGCTGGCCGGTGAGCAGCGCGCGCGGCACGAGGTGCCCGGCGAGCTTGAGCGAGAAGGCGATCCCCGAGGCCACGAGGACGGCGGTCCACTGGCTCACGCGCGCGCCTCTCCGGGGGACCGCCACGCCAGCAGGGCGGCGAAGGCCGCGACGATGACAGGTATGCCGGGTGGCAGCGCGGGGGAGAGGGTGACCGCCACGACAGCGGCCACGACGGCGATGGCCACGGTGTCGCGGCTGCGCAGGCGTGGCCAGAGCAGTGCCGTGAACGCCGAGCACGCCGCGGCGTCGAGGCCCCACGTGCGCGGGTCGCCGATGGCGTTGCCGAGCAGGGTCCCGAGGAGGGTCATGGCGTTCCAGAGGAGGAAGACGCTGGCCCCCGTGACCCAGAAGCCGACGCGGGCCGCTCGCACGTCGCGCTGACCCATGGCCACGGCCGTGGACTCGTCGATGGTCAGGTGCGCCGCTGCCAGGCGCCGGAGGCCGCGCACTCCGAGCAGCCGGGTGAGCTCCAGGGCGTAGAGGCCGTTGCGGATGCCGAGCATCGACGACGCCGCGATGGCGGCCGGTGCCGCGCCCATGCCGCCCGCGACGATGCCGACGAAGGCGAACTGCGAGCCGCCGGTGAACATCAGCGCGGACAGGGCCATCGCCTGCCCCACGTCGAGCCCGGCAGCGACGGCGAGCGCCCCGAAGCTCACGCCGTAGGCACCCGTCGCGACGCCGACGGAGACACCCTGGCGCACGACGGACCGGCGGACCGAGGCGTCGAGCGGGCGGGGGTCGAGCGGGGCGGAGCCGAGGGAGACGGCGTCGGGCGGGCCGCTCACGTGTCCGCTCCATGCTGGCGGGAGTCGTCCACCCGCGCCGAGAGCCGGACCTCGCGCTCGGCCCGACCGTCGGGGGAGACGACCCTGGCGCGGTGTGCCCCGTCGGGCTGCAGGCCGGCGGCGAGGAGGAAGGCGCGCCCGGCGTCGTCCGAGGCGAGCAGCCAGGCGTCGAGCTCGGTGCGGCCCCGGCCGCGGACGGTGTCGACGGCGGCGTTGAGCAGGCGCGACCCGTGGCCCTGGCGCCGGGCGGCGGGGTGGACGCCGAGCACGAGCAGCTCGGCGGTCTCGGCCGTCGCGTCCGGGTCGCTCGACGGGCCGACGGCCGCGAAGCCGACGACCTGCTCGCCGGCGCACGCCACGAGCAGCACGTGGTCGGGGGTGGGCGGCTCGGCGAGCGAGCGGCGCCACACCGCCGCCAGGGCGCCGGGCTCGAGCTGGGCGACCGCCTCGGGGGCGAGGACGGCGGCATACGCCTCCCGCAGCACGACCGACTGCACGAGGGCCACCGCCGGCACGTCGGCCGGGCGGGCGAGTCGGACGCTCGCGTCGGCCAGTGGCCCGGGGTCGTGCGCGTGGGGGTGCTCGTGCGCGTGGGAGTGCTCGTGCGGGTGGGCGTGCGGGTCGTCGGGCCCGTCGGCCGGGTCGGGTGCGTGCTGGGAGGGCGCCACGTCGGGCATTGTCGCAGGGCCCCCGGGCCGGCCCCTTTGCCCGCCCTGTCGACCATCTCGCATACTGGACGCATGTACGGCAACGACGTCATCGACCCGAACGAGCCGCTCAACGCGGCCGAGACGGGCGCCTATGACCACGCTCGGGAGCACGAGGACCGCCGCGCCGAGGTCGGGGGCGACTTCGACGCGCTGCTGGCGGCCGACCAGCGCATCGAGCCGCGTGACGCGATGCCGGAGGACTACCGCCAGACCCTCATCCGCCAGATCGCCCAGCACGCGCACTCCGAGATCATCGGCATGCAGCCGGAGGGCAACTGGATCACCCGCGCCCCCTCGTTGCGGCGCAAGGCGATCCTCGTCGCCAAGGTGCAGGACGAGGCCGGTCACGGGCTCTACCTCTACTCGGCCGCCGAGACCCTCGGCATCGACCGGGCGGAGCTGCTCGACCGGCTGCACGACGGTCGGCAGAAGTACTCCTCGATCTTCAACTACCCGACGCTGACCTGGGCCGACTGCGGCGCCATCGGCTGGCTCGTCGACGGCGCGGCGATCATGAACCAGGTGCCGCTCTGCCGGTGCTCCTACGGCCCCTACGCGCGGGCCATGATCCGCGTGTGCAAGGAGGAGTCGTTCCACCAGCGGCAGGGCTTCGAGATCCTCTGGACGCTGATGCGGGGGACCGAGGCGCAGCAGGCCATGGCGCAGGACGCCGCGAACCGCTGGTGGTGGCCGGCCCTGGCGATGTTCGGCCCCCGCGACACCGGTGTGGCCGCCACCAAGGGCGGCCACACCGAGCAGTCGATGGCCTGGGGCATCAAGCGCTTCAGCAACGACGACCTGCGCCAGAAGTTCGTCGACATGACGGTGCCGCAGGCGCACAAGCTCGGCCTCACGCTGCCCGACCCCGAGCTGCGCTGGAACGAGGAGCGCGGGCACTGGGACTTCGGCGAGGTCGACTGGGACGAGTTCTGGCGCGTGCTCCGGGGCGACGGCCCGTGCAACGCGGAGCGGATCGCCCACCGGCGGCACGCCCACGAGGAGGGCGCCTGGGTCCGGGAGGCCGCGACGGCGTATGCCGCGAAGCGGGCTGCCGTGCGGGAGGGCAGTGCCGCGTGAGCGAGGAGAGGCCCTGGCCGCTCTACGAGGTCTTCGTCCGGCCCAAGCGCGGGCTCTCGCACGTGCACGTCGGCTCGCTCCACGCGCCGGACGAGCGGATGGCCCTGCGCAACGGGCGCGACCTCTACACGCGCCGGCAGGAGGGCGTCTCGATCTGGGTCGTCCGCGCCGACGCGATCACCGCGAGCAGCCCCGACGAGAAGGACGCCTTCTTCGACCCGGCCGCCGACAAGGTCTACCGCCACCCGACGTTCTACGACGTGCCCGAGGACGTCGACTACCTATGACGGACGACCGCACTCGCGCCCCGAGCGAGGCCCCGAGCGAGGCCCCGAGCGAGGGCACCGCGAAGCTCGGCTCTGCGGCATACCTGCTCGCGGTGGCCGACGACGCGCTCGTCTACGCCCAACGGCTGGGTGAGTGGCTCACCAACGCGCCGCAGCTCGAGGAGGACATGGCGCTCGGCAACATCTGCCTCGACCTGCTCGGGCAGGCGCGGGCCCTCTATCCCAGGGTCGGCGAGCTCGACGGGACGGGGCGCGGCGAGGACGACTTCGCGATGCTGCGTGACGAACGCGCGTTCCGCAACGTCCACCTCGTGGAGCAGGAGCGCGGGGACTTCGCCCAGGAGATGGCCCGCCTGCTCTGGTTCTCCGCCTACCAGCTCGACCTCTACGGCGGAGCGCTTGCCGGCTCGGCCGACCCGGTGGCGGCGGGGGTCGCGGAGAAGGCCGTCAAGGAGGTGCGCTACCACCTCGACCATGCCCGCCAGTGGGTGCTGCGGCTCGGTGACGGCACCGACGAGTCGCACCGCCGGATGCAGGCGGCCCTCGACTGGGTGGCGCCCTACGTCGACGAGCTGTTCGACGACGAGCCGCACGCCCGGGCGGCCGTCGAGTGCGGCGTGCTGCGGCGGCTGCCGTCGCAGGCACGGCCGACGGTCCTCGCCGCCGTGGAGCGCGTCGTCGACGAGGCGACCCTGAGCATGCCGGAGCCGGCCCGGTGGCGCTCCCGAGGCGGGCGCGACGGCATCCACTCGCGCCCCATGGGCTTCCTGCTCGCCGAGCTGCAGCACGTCGCCCGTTCCCACCCCGGGGCGAGCTGGTGATGGCCACGACGGTGAGCGTGCCTGTCTCCGAGGCGATCTCGCGCATCCCCGACCCCGAGGTGCCGGTCGTCACGATCGCCGACCTCGGCATCCTGCGCGACGTGCAGGTCGACGAGGAGGCCCGCACGGTGACGGTGACGATCACGCCGACCTACTCCGGGTGCCCGGCCATGGAGGCGATCGCGGCGCGGGTCGACTTCGAGGCGCGGGCGCTCGGGTATGCCGTGTCGGTCCGCACCCGGCTCTCGCCCGCCTGGACCACCGACTGGGTGACCGAGGCTGGCCGGGACAAGCTGCGCCGCTTCGGGATCGTCCCGCCCGGCCCGGCCGGTCCGGTGCGGAGCGCCGGGCCTGCGGGGCCGGTGCCCGTCGAGCTCGGGCGGCACGTCGTGGCCTGCCCGCACTGCGGGTCCACGGACACGACCGAGATCTCCCACTTCGGCTCGACGGCCTGCAAGGCGCTGCGCCGCTGCGAGGCGTGCCGGGAGCCGTTCGACGAGTTCAAGGCGCTCTAGGTGAGGCGCCCTCGATGACCGAGACCACCGACCCGGTCGGCGTCCGCACGCCCCCGGCGGACGGCGCGGAGGGCGGGGCGCCCGTGGCCCCCGGGGCGGCCGTGGCGGGGCCGGGAGGCCGGCACCGCGGCCGCTTCCATCCGCTCACCGTGGCTGCGGTCGAGCGGCTGACCGACGATGCGGTGGCCGTGACCTTCGCGGTCCCGGGCGACCTCGTCGAGGAGTACGCGTTCGAGCCGGGCCAGCACCTCACGGTGCGGGCCGTGCTGGGCGGCGAGGAGGTGCGCCAGTCCTACTCGATCTGCCAGTCCCGCAACGCGCCCGGCGGATCGCGCCGTCTGAGAGTCGCGGTCGCCCGCGTGCCGGGCGGCCGGATGTCGACGTGGTTCACCGACGTCGTGCGCCCGGGCGACCGGATGGAGGTCATGACGCCGCTCGGGTCGTTCACCTGCCCGACCCGGCCCGACGGCATACGACACCACGTCGCCATCGCGGCGGGCTCGGGCATCACGCCGGTCCTCTCGCTGATCACCACGGCCCTCGAGGACGAGCCGGGGTCGCGTGTGACGCTCCTCTTCGGCAACCGCCGGACGGGCACGATCATGTTCCTCGAGGAGCTCGAGGACCTCAAGAACCGGTTCCCCGAGCGCTTTCACCTCGTCAGCGTCCTGTCCCGGGAGGCGCAGGACGTCGAGCTCTTCTCCGGTCGGCTCGACCGCGAGCGTCTGGAGCGGATCTTCGCGACCCTGGTGCCACCGGCGACGGTGGACGAGTGGTACCTGTGCGGGCCCTACCGCATGGTGCTCGAGGCGGAGGCGCTGCTGCTCGACCGCGGCGTCGACCCGCGCCACGTGCACCACGAGATCTTCCACGTCGACGACGGCGCGCCGCGGGCCAAGGTGGTCGTCAACGACACTGCTCCTCCCGAGGCAGTGGTCACCGTCAACCTCGACGGGCGCACGACCGTCATCCCGATGCCGACGCGCGAGGAGTCCATCCTCGACGCCACCCTGCGGTCGCGGCCCGACGCGCCCTACTCGTGCACCGGCGGCGTGTGCGGCACCTGCCGGGCGCGGCTCGTCTCCGGCCAGGTGCGGATGGACCGCAACTTCGCGCTGGAGCCGGAGGAGGTCGCCGCCGGCATCGTGCTCGCCTGCCAGAGCCACCCGGTGACCGACGAGGTGTCCCTGGACTACGACGCCTGACCCCGGGCGAGCGTGGTGGCGCGGTCGCGGTGCTGCCGTGGCGTGCTGTGTGCGGTATGCCGTGCCCCGACTCGGACGACCGCACACAGGCCCGTTGGGCGGCCGCACACAGGCCCGTGGGGCGGCCGCACACAGGCCCGTCGGGGGGCCGCTGCCTGTGGATGGGCCGGCCGCCCCGGGCGCCCGGCCGCCGATCATGGCTGCATGCGTGACGCCCGCAGGGAGGGGGTCGACCGGCTGCTCGCGGCGCGGATCGCCGGGCAGGCGGGGCTGCTCACGCGCGCCCAGGCGCATGGTGGCGGCTTCACGGACGACGCGATCGCGTGGCGGGTGGCGTCGGGTCGGTGGCTGGCGGTCCATCCCGGGGTCTACCTCACCATGCCGGGGAGGGACGACTGGGAGATGCGAGCAGTCGCCGCGCTCCTGTGCGTCGGCGCACCGGCCGCGCTGTGCGGTCCGAGCGCCGGTCATGCCTGGGGGCTGGTCTCCGAGCCGACCGGAGGCGTCACCGTCGTCGTGCCCGCCGGCCGCCGCGGCACGTCACGTCCGGGCATCGAGGTGACGCGCAGTCGCCACATGCTCGAGCGGGTGCACCCGAGCGCCTGGCCTCACCGCGTGACCGCGGAGCACGCCGTGCTCGACCTCGCGGGTGGCCGGCCCATGGACCGAATCGTGGGGCTCGTGGCGCGGGCCTGCCAGAAGGGCCTCGTGTCGACGCAGTCGCTGGCCGCGGCCCTCGACAGCCGCCCCGGGCAGGCCCATCGGCGGCTCCTGCTCGAGGGGCTGACGGGGGTCGGGCTCGGCGTGGAGAGCCCCGCCGAGTGGCGCTATGTGCACGACGTCGAGCGCGCGCACGGGCTGCCCGAGGCGCGTCGCCAGGACCCCGGGACCGGCTCCACGCGCCGCGACAACGCGTATGACGAGGTCAGGCTCATCGTGGAGGTCGACGGCCGCCTCGGGCACGAGGGCTGGGTCGGACGTCAGCGCGACGGTCGCCGTGACCGGGCGTCCGCCCGCGAGGGGTGGCTCACCGTGCGCGTCTTCTGGCCGGACGTCGCCCTGACCCCGTGCGAGCTGGCCGCCGAGCTGGTCGACATCCTCCGGGCCCGCGGCTGGCGCGGCATACCGCGGCCCTGCCGACGCCCCGGCTGCGCGCTGGTCCGCGGCATCGTCGTGTGACGCCGGCGCTGTGTGCGGTATGCCGTGCCCCGGCCCGGACGGCCGCACACGGCTGCACGTGGCGGTCGATGGGACGCGGCCCCGGTGTTAGGTTTCGGGGCGTGCGGCAGTATCTCGACCTCCTCGGCCACGTCCTCACCCACGGCGAGGAGAAGAGCGACCGGACCGGCACCGGTACGCGGAGCGTCTTCGGGCACCAGATGCGCTTCGACCTCGCGGACGGCTTCCCGGTCGTGACGACGAAGCGGCTGCACCTGCGCTCGATCATCGGCGAGCTGTTGTGGTTCCTCCGCGGCGACACCAACGTGCGGTGGCTGCGGGAGCGCGGCATCACGATCTGGGACGAGTGGGCCGACGAGCACGGCGAGCTGGGCCCGGTCTATGGCTACCAGTGGCGCTCCTGGCCCACGCCGGACGGGCGGCACGTCGACCAGATCGCCCGGGTCATCGAGTCCATCCGGACCAACCCCGACTCGCGACGGCACATCGTCTCGGCCTGGAACGTCGCCGACGTCGACGACATGGCCCTGCCGCCGTGCCACACGATGTTTCAGTTCTACGTCGGTGCGCCGCGAGGGGCGGGCGGTCGCCGCCGCCTGTCGTGCCAGCTCTACCAACGCTCGGCCGACGTCTTCCTCGGGGTGCCGTTCAACATCGCTTCCTACGCGCTGCTCACGCAGATGGTGGCCCAGCTGACCGACCTGGAGCCGGGGGAGTTCGTGCACACCCTCGGTGACGCGCACCTCTACCTCAACCACCTCGAGCAGGCCCGGCTGCAGCTGACGCGGGAGCCGCATCCGCTGCCGACGATGCGGATCACGCCGGGCAAGACCGACATCGACGCCTTCGACCTCGACGACTTCGCGCTCGAGGGCTACGTGGCGCACCCGTCGATCAAGGCGCCGATCGCCGTCTGAGCCAAGGCGTGAGGATCGACCGAGCGCCAGCGAGCGAGGACCGGAGCGCCGCTTCGGCTCGGGCGGCAGAGCGGGTGGCCGTCTGAGCCAAGGCGTGAGGATCGACCGAGCGCCAGCGAGGCAGGCCGCCGGGATCACCTGGCGGATCAACTGGCGGATCAACTGGCGGATGGTGTCGTCAGGGCAGCATCAGTCGCGAGTTGATCTGCCAGTTGATCTGCCGCGGCGGCCGACCGGCGAAGCGGCCGACCGGCGAAGCGGACCACCGGCGAGGCGGAGCCCTTCTCTGAGAGGCTGGACCCATGACCAACGTGACGATGATCGCCGCCGTCGGCCGCAACGGGGTCATCGGCGACGGCACGTCCATGCCGTGGCACCTGCCGGAGGACCTCAGGCACTTCAAGGCCACCACGCTCGGCCATGCGCTCATCATGGGTCGCCGCACGTTCGACTCCATCGGGCAGGTGCTGCCCGGGCGGCGCACCATCGTGATCACGCGGCAACGCGACTGGCGCCACCCCGACGTCGAGACCGCGCACTCGCTCGCCGAGGCGCTGGCGCTCGCGGGGCCGGTGGGGGAGGTGTTCGTGGCCGGCGGCGGCGCGGTCTACGCCGAGGCCATGCCGTATGCCGCCCGCCTCCTCATCACGGAGGTGGACCAGGAGCCGGCCGGGTCCGTGGTGTTTCCACCGATCGACCTCGATGCCTGGGTGGAGACGGACCGGGTGCCGCGCGAGGGCTTCACGTTCGTCACCTACGAGCGCCGCGCCTAGCGGCCGGTGGCTGCCCGGCCCGGGTGGGGAGCAGACGCTAACCTTGCCCCCATGGCAGCAACTCCCGCGCTGGGCCGCGTCCTCTCCGCGATGGTCACGCCCATGCGCGCGGACGGGTCCGTCGACCTCGAGGCCGCCCAGCGGGTCGCCACCCACCTGGTCGACAACGGCCACGACGGGCTCGTCGTCTCGGGCACCACGGGGGAGTCGCCCACGACGACCGCCGTCGAGCGCGACGCCCTCCTGCGGGCCGTCGTCCAGGCGGTCGGGGACCGGGCGGTCATCATCGCCGGGGTCGGCTCCAACGACACGTCGCACTCCGTCGAGGCCGCCCGGCAGGCCGAGGCCGCCGGCGCGGACGCCGTCCTGGTCGTCACCCCGTACTACAACAAGCCTCCGCAGGCGGGGGTCGCCGCGCACTTCCTCGCGGTGGCCGACGCGACGGGGCTGCCGGTCATGGTCTACGACATCCCGGGCCGCTCCGGCATCGCCATCGCCAAGGAGACCTACCTGCGCATCGCCGAGCACGAGCGCGTCGTGGCGGTCAAGGACGCCCGCGGCGACCTGTGGCTGGCCACCGAGGTCATGATGAGCACCGGCCTGCAGTGGTACTCCGGAGACGACGGGATGAACCTCGCCCACTTCGCCAACGGCGCGGCCGGCTTCGTGGGGGTCACCTCGCAGGTCGACCCGGCGGCATACCGCGACCTGGCCGACGCGGCCGTCGCTGGACGCTGGGAGGACGCCCTGGCCACCCACCGGCGCCTCGTCCCGCTCGTCAACGCCGTCATGAACGTCACCCAGGGGGCGATCATGGCCAAGGCCGCCCTCGCCCTCCAGGGACTGCTCGAGTCGCCGGCCGTCCGGCTGCCCCTCGTGGAGGCCGACGCGGAGCAGCTGGCGCTGCTGCGCGAGAGCCTCCCGCTCCCCATCGACTAAGAGGACCTCCGTGAGCCATCCCCACCCCGAGCTGACCGCGCCGCCCGTCCTGCCGACGGGCGGCCTGCGCGTCGTGGCCCTCGGTGGCCTCGGCGAGGTCGGGCGCAACATGACCGTCCTCGAGACCCAGGGACGCCTGCTCGTCATCGACTGCGGCGTGCTCTTCCCCGAGGACCACCACCCGGGCGTCGACCTCATCCTGCCCGACTTCTCCTACATCGAGGACCGGCTCGACGACGTCGAGGCGATCGTGCTGACCCACGGGCACGAGGACCACATCGGCGCCGTGCCCTACCTCCTCCGGCTCAAGGGCGACATCCCGCTCCTCGGCTCGCAGCTGACGCTCGCGCTCGTCGAGGCCAAGCTCAAGGAGCACCGGATCCGGCCGTTCACGATGGGGGTCAAGGAGGGCCAGCGGGAGCGGCTCGGGGTCTTCGACCTCGAGTTCGTGGCGGTCAACCACTCCATCCCCGACGCGCTCGCCGTCTTCGTGCGGACGGCGGCCGGCACGGTGCTGCACACCGGGGACTTCAAGATGGACCAGCTCCCGCTCGACGGGCGCCTCACCGACCTGCGCGCCTTCGCCCGGCTGGGGGAGGAGGGCGTCGACCTCTTCCTCACCGACTCCACGAATGCCGACGTCCCCGGCTTCACGACGCCGGAGATCGAGATCGCGCCGGCCATCGACCACGTGTTCCGGCACGCCGAGCGCCGCATCATCGTCGCGTGCTTCAGCAGCCACGTGCACCGCGTGCAACAGGTGCTCACCGCAGCCGCGAAGGCGGGGCGCAAGGTGGCCTTCGTCGGCCGGTCCATGATGCGCAACATGGGCATCGCGGCGGAGCTCGGCTACCTGCACGTGCCCGACGGCATCCTCGTCGACGTCAAGCGGCTCGACTCGCTGCCCGACGACGAGGTGGTGCTCGTGGCGACCGGGTCCCAGGGGGAGCCGATGGCCGCGCTCGCCCGGATGGCCAACCGCGACCACCGCATCGACGTGGGCCCGGGCGACACGGTGCTGCTCGCGTCGAGCCTCATCCCGGGCAACGAGAACGCCGTCTTCCGCGTCATCAACGGGCTCATGCGGCTCGGTGCCACGGTGGTGCACCGGGGCAACGCCCGGGTCCATGTCTCCGGGCACGCCAGCGCGGGGGAGCTGCTCTACTGCTACAACATCGTCAAGCCGCGCAACGTGCTGCCGGTCCACGGCGAGTGGCGCCACATGCACGCCAACGCGCAGCTGGCGCTGCTGAGCGGGGTGCCGGAGGACCACGTCGTGGTGGCGGAGGACGGCGTCGTGGTCGACCTCGTCGACGGCAAGGCCGCGATCACCGGTGTCGTCGACTGCGGTTACGTCTACGTCGACGGCAGCAACGTGGGCGGCGCCGACGAGGCGCTGCTGAAGGACCGCCGCATCTTGCGCGACGAGGGCTTCATCACCTGTGTCGTCGTCATCGACGCGGCCACCGGCAAGATCGCGTCCGGCCCGCAGATCACGGCGCGCGGCTTCGCCGAGGACGAGGAGCTCTTCCAGCAGGTCATCCCGCGCGTCGAGCGCGCGGTGGAGGAGGCGGTGGCGGGCGGTGTGCGGGACGACCAGCAGCTGCAGCAGGTGGTCCGGCGCGCCGTGGGCTCGTGGGCTGGGGGCAAGATCCGGCGCCGGCCCATGATCATCCCCGTCGTCCTGCAGGCCTGAGCCGTGCGGGGGCGGTGGCCCGACGTCGCCATCGCCGGGGCCCTGCTGCTGCTCGTCGGCGTGGGCGCGCTGCGCTGGCTCGACGTCACGGCATACCCCGTCGTGGTCCTGCAGACCACCGGCCCCTTCGTCGTCATCGGGCTCGTGCTGCTGCTCGTCGTCGCCGCGCTGCTGCGCCGGTGGGCCGTGCTCGTGCCGGTCGGGGTGGCCGCGCTCACCGCAGGCGTGATCGCCGTCCCGGCCTTCCTCTCCGAGGCGGACCCCACGGCGACCCGCGCATTGACGGCGATGTCGGTCAACCTTTTCAAGGGCCGCGCGGACGCCGACCAGGTCATGGACGCCGTGCGCTTCCATGCCGTCGACGTCCTCGTGCTCGTCGAGGTGACGCGGGACGCGGTCCGCCGGCTCGACGCCGCGGGCCTCGCCGACTACTTCCCGGAGCGGGTCGGCGAGCCGGCCGCCGGCGACGGCACCGGGGGCGTGATGGTGCTCAGCCGCTATCGCGTCACCGCGGTCCAGCCCGGTGCGGACCGTCCGGCGCCGGGCAGCTCGAGCGCGCAGCCGGAGGTGACGATCGACGTGGCCGGCACGCCGGTGCGCGTCAAGGCGGTCCACCCGGAGGCACCCGGTCCGAGGACGAGCGCCCAGTGGCGCGCCGACCTGCGCGCCCTCGCCGCGTGGCGGGGGAGCCGGCCGCCGGGGGAGCGCCTCATCGTCCTCGGTGACTTCAACGCCAGCGCCGGGCATCCGGCGTTCCGCGAGGTGGCCGAGGGGCTGCAGGACGCGCAGCGGGCTGCTGGGGGCGGCTGGGTGCGCACGTGGCCCTTCGTCGGCCGCCGTATGCCGCCGTGGGTGCAGCTCGACCACGTGCTGAGCCGCGGGCTGGTCCTCACCGATGCGGGACAGGTGGCCGTGCACGGGACGGACCACGCCATCGTGTGGGGCGCCTACGCCCTCACCAGGGGCGGGTGACCGGCGCGTCGCGCGGGTCGTCGCCCTCGACGACCCAGCCCGCGGCGGTGTGCGTCCACGTGGCCCGGGGGCCCTCGGTCACGAGCTCGCGGAGCGCCTCGACCAGCCGGTCGACCCCCTCCGCGGTCGAGGCCAGGCCGAGGCTGGCCCGCACCGCCGTGGCGGGCGACTCGCTCCAGGGGTCCTCGAGCAGCTCGTCCACGAGCAGGTGGGCGCAAAACTTGCCGTCGCGCACACCGATCCCGTGCTCGACCGACAGGATCTGGGACACGAGCGACGGGTCGAACCCGGCGACGGTGAAGGCCACCACGCCGACGCGGTCGGAGTCGTCGGAGAAGAGCGAGAGCTGCTCCACGCCGGGCACCGTCTCCAGGCCGCTGCGCAGGCGGGCGAGCAGCTGCGCCTCGTGGCGCTCGATGTCGGCCCGGTGCGCCCGGATCGTGGCGCAGGCCGCGGCGAGCGCGACGGCACCGACGACGTTGGGGCTGCCGCCCTCGTGCCGGGCCGCGCCGGTCGCCCAGACCGTGCCCCGCTCCGTCACCGCGCGGGTCGCCCCACCGCCGGCCAGGTAGGGCTGGCCGGAGTCGAGCCAGTCGGCCCGACCGGCGAGCACCCCGGCGCCGAAGGGCGCGTACGTCTTGTGCCCGGAGAAGGCCACGTAGTCGGCGTCCCACCCGGCGAGGTCGACCGGTCGGTGCGGGGCGAGCTGCGCGGCGTCGACGGCAAGGCGGGCGCCGTGCTCGTGGGCGAGGGCCGCGAAGCGCGCCACCGGCCACACCTCGCCGGTGACGTTGGAGGCGGCGGTCACGACCGCGAGCCGGTGCCGGGCCGGGTGCTCGGCGAAGGCCTCGTCGAGCAGGTCGAGCGCGTCCTCGATGCTGCTCGGGATCGGCAGGCGCACGGTGCGGTGCGCTCCCCACGGCAGCAGGGTGGAGTGGTGCTCGGAGGCGAAGACGAAGACGACCGTGCGCCGGGGCAGGGCCCGCGAGAGCAGGTTCCACGAGTCCGTGGTCGTGCGGGTGAAGATGACCGCGTCGTCGTCCCGCGCTCCGACGAACTCGCCCACCTCGGCGCGCGCCTGCTCGTACCACGCGCTCGTCACCCGGGAGGCGTAGCCGGCGCCGCGGTGGACGGAGGAGTAGGTCTGCAGGGTGCGGTCGACCGCCGCCTGCACCGTCTCGAGCGCCGGCGTGGACGCGGCCAGGTCGAGGTTGACGTAGGTCCGGGGGCCGCTCGTGGTCGGCACGACGAGGTCGGCGCCGACGGTGCGCGGCAGCGGCGCGGTCGGCGGGACGACGTGCAGGGCCCGGCCGCGTGCGGTTCCCGCCTCGAGGGGGCGGCTGAGGGTGCGGGTGGAACGGGGGCTGGTCGCCGGGAGGACGGACACGGGGTGCTCCTGGGTCGGGGGACCCACGGGGCGCAGGTCCGCGCTTGCCGACCTCGGGACGAGGGTCGGCCGGGTCGTCACCCGGAGCACCCCACCGCGGAGGAGGGTTGCTGACCAGCGAGCCGGGGCTTGTCACTGGCACTCATGACCTGCACGTAGGTTACGGAGACCGCCGGTGCCCTGTCCAGCCGGCAGGGCGCGCGTGTCGCCATCCGGACGCGTCGGCCGTATGCCCCAGTGTCCCCGGCGCCGGCGCCGGCGCCGGCGTGTGGCTGGCGTTGCCAGTGTGGCTGCTGGGCTATGTCGTCGCGGTGGCGTACCGTGCCGGCATGGCGACTCGTCCGTCCAGCACCACGCGCTCGGGTTCCGCGCCCAAGGGCGGTTCCTCCCGGCCTGCCCCGCGGGCCAGCCGTCCTGCCCAGCGCCCGCCGACGCCCCGTGGTGCGCACGCGGGCCGCGCCAAGGGCGGCGGCCTGCCGCTGCCGCTCCGGGCGGCCCGCAACACGTGGATGGGCGTCTCGCACGTGGCCGGCGGAGCAGTGCGCCGCGTCGGCCACAGCGCCCGCGAGCTGGAGCCGGAGCACCGGCGTGACGGTCTCGGCTTCGCCCTGCTCGCCCTCGCCGTCGTCGTCGCGGCCCGTGAGTGGTGGGGCGTGTCGGGCCTCTTCGGCCAGGCGGTGCACGCCGTCTTCGCCGGCACGTTCGGCCGGGTCGCGTATGCCGTGCCGCTGGTGCTGCTCGCCCTCGGCCTGCGCCTGCTGCGCGCCCCACAGGACGACGCCGCCACCAACCGTCTCGTCGTGGGCAGCATCGCCCTGACGTTCTCTGCGTGCGGGCTCGCCCACATCAGCGACGGGATCCCCAACCCGCCCGACGGTGCAGACGGCATGCGCGCGGCCGGCGGCATCATCGGCTTCCTCGCGTCGAGCCCGCTCGCCGCCGCGGTGTCCGTCTACGGCGCGGTGGTCATCCTCGTGCTGCTCGGCGTCTTCGGTCTCCTCGTCGTCACGGCCACCCCGGTGGGCCTCATCCCCACCCGGCTGCGCCAGCTGCGCGACGTCGTGCTGCACCGGTCCTCCGGCGACGGCCCGGGCGCGGGGGAGGGATCGACCGCGGACGCGGCCGCAGACGGCGGGCCCCCGCGGCGCTCCCGCCGCAAGGCCGCCGACCTCGACGGCGACCGCGAGGGGGACGAGGCCTTCCGCAAGGCGGCGGAGACCGAGGCTGCGGGTGCCCGCCCGCGTCCGGGGGAGCGGCGCGCGACCTCGGGCGCTCCCGCGCCGCGGCCCGCCGGTCCGGCCCGCCCCGACGGCGTCGGGTCAGGGGGTGCCACCGTCGATGCCGCCGCCGTCGGGCCAAAGGCCGAGCTGGTGCCGCCGCCCATGAGCGACCTCCCGGCCCGGGTGGAGCAGCTCTCCCTCGGCGGCGACATCACCTACCGCCTGCCGGACCAGGCCATCCTCACGCCGGGAGCGCCGCACAAGACGCGCAGCGAGACCAACGACCGGGTCGTCGACTCGCTCACCCATGTCTTCGAGCAGTTCGACATCGACGCCCAGGTCACCGGCTTCACCCGCGGCCCGACCGTCACCCGCTACGAGGTCGAGCTCGGCTCCGGCACCAAGGTCGAGCGCGTCACCGCCCTCTCCAAGAACATCGCGTATGCCGTCGCCTCGGCCGACGTGCGCATCCTCTCCCCGATCCCGGGCAAGTCGGCCATCGGGATCGAGATCCCCAACACCGACCGCGAGAACGTCGCCCTCGGTGACGTGCTGCGCAGCCAGACGGCGCGGGGCAACGACCACCCGATGGTCATGGGGGTCGGCAAGGACGTCGAGGGCGCCTACGTCATCGCCAACCTCGCGAAGATGCCGCACCTGCTCGTGGCCGGCGCCACCGGCTCGGGCAAGAGCTCCTTCGTCAACTCGATGATCACCTCGATCCTCATGCGGGCGACGCCCGAGGAGGTCCGGATGGTCCTCGTCGACCCCAAGCGGGTCGAGCTCACGGCATACGAGGGCATCCCGCACCTCATCACCCCGATCATCACCAGCCCCAAGAAGGCCGCCGAGGCGCTCCAGTGGGTCGTGCGCGAGATGGACCAGCGCTACGACGACCTGGCCGCCTTCGGCTTCAAGCACATCGACGACTTCAACAAGGCGGTCCGGGCGGGCAAGGTCAAGCCCCTGCCCGGCTCCGAGCGCCAGCTGAGCACCTACCCCTACCTGCTCGTCGTGGTGGACGAGCTCGCCGACCTCATGATGGTCGCCCCGCGCGACGTCGAGGAGTCGGTCGTGCGGATCACCCAGCTCGCCCGCGCCGCCGGGATCCACCTCGTCCTCGCGACCCAGCGCCCCTCGGTCGACGTCGTCACCGGCCTCATCAAGGCCAACGTGCCCTCGCGGATGGCCTTCGCCACGTCGTCGCTCGCCGACTCCCGGGTCGTCCTCGACCAGCCGGGCGCCGAGAAGCTCATCGGCCAGGGCGACGCGCTCTTCCTGCCGATGGGCACCAACAAGCCGATGCGCGTGCAGGGCGCCTGGGTCAACGAGTCCGAGATCCACGAGGTCGTCAGGTTCGTCACGACCCAGCTGAAGCCGCACTACGTCGAGGACGTCGTGGCGGTCACACCGAAGAAGCAGGTCGACGACGACATCGGCGACGACCTCGACGTGCTGCTGCAGGCCACGGAGCTCGTCGTGACGACCCAGTTCGGCTCCACGTCGATGCTCCAGCGCAAGCTGCGGGTCGGCTTCGCCAAGGCCGGCCGGCTCATGGACCTGCTCGAGTCCCGCGGCGTCGTCGGCCCGAGCGAGGGCTCCAAGGCACGCGACGTGCTCGTGCGACCCGACGACCTCCCGCAGACGCTGGCCCTGCTCCGGGGCGAGGACGTGCCGCCGCCGACCGGCGTGGGTGACGACCTCGAGGTCACCGAGCCGGAGCCCTACGACGACTCGGTCGTCGCGCTCGAGCGGGCGGCCGACGGGGAGGACGAGCAGACGTATGCCGGGTCGCCCCGCACGGCCGCCATCGTGGCGGACCGAGGCGAGCGGCAGGAGGCGGCCGGCTCGAGCAGGTGGACGCCCGGGGACCTCACGCCGGTGGTCGACGAGGACGACGAGGAGGAGGACCAAGAGTCGGAGGACGCCTGGTCGCTCACCGACCGGGGCAGCGAGCGCTGGTAAACCCGCCGGCGGCCGCTCCCAATGGCGGACCCAAAAGGACGAAGGCACGCCGCTATGAACGTCATAAGGCCCCATGAGCGGGCTACATCGGCGGCAACGGCACGAGCGCGAGTCGGCGCTGTCCCGAGTTACTGTAGCCCAAGGCGAATAGTTCCTGAACCTGTGCGACTAAAGGCCGGGAAATTGACTCCACGACTGAGGATGAATTCGCGGGGGGCCCTAGAGTTTCGACTGCGCGGAGCCTGAGATGCCTCCTACGCCACCGAGCACATCGGTGGACGCTCCCTAAGCTTATTCAGGCCCAATTTGGCAAGCGCCACCCCTTGCCCCCAGGATATGCTCACCCAAGCAACTGCCCCAATCCCGAGCGCGATCGATCTCCACAGCACGCTCATATCGCTCCTTCGTACACTTCTCGGTACAGGAATTCGCCGAGCGAACCGGCTACGGGTGCGACCACGTGGGGACGTGACTCATCTGGAGCGCGACCTGGCGCGCGCAGATCGCGGCTTAGCGGACGGCTTGCGGGCAGTCTTCAACGCCATTGGGCGACTCGACCATCCCACGAGGAGTGCGCGGGTCACCGGTTCGGGCCGAGGCTAACGCGGCATGCGCTGCCCGTGCGGCGTCGAGGGTTCAGGTCTACTCTCCGAAATATCGTCTCTCCACATGGGGGGCGCAGCGAGAGAGAACCGAACATGCAGTTACGGAGATCCAGGGCACGTGTCCTAGTGCCATTTGCCGCAGCCGCGCGCGTCTTCAGTAGCGGCGCGGCCGGGCTTACCGGGGACACCATCCCGGCTAGCACGTCGCAGGACCAGTGCAGCAAGCCGATGTCCCAGCGTCACGGCGGGTGGTTCTGCGTGGACATCGCCAAGTCCCGCGAGCTGGGCGCCCGGCACGCCGCCGACCGGGCCAAGGGCACCTTCCCCGACGTGAGCAGCCCGCACGTCGAGATGACCAAGGGGGCCTACAGCGGGTCGGCCCTGCCCGCCACGGTGGCAGCGACGACCACGGCCTCCACGACGGCCGGCGGCGACGGCATCAACGGATGGTGCAACGCGACGGGGTGCTGGTACTTCTGGAACACCGACAGCCCCCTCTACATCCACAGCGAGTTCGACGCGGTCGGCAGCTACGGCTCCTGCGACATCAACGGCTGCGTGGGCATCGGCACGCAGCAAATCCATATCGGGCTCTTCACAATCGTGGACTACCTCACAGGAGGCTCAACGTTCGTCAAGGTCCAGAACCAGCACAGCACCAAGGACGCCGCGACCAAGGGCAACATCTGGTACGACAGCAACCTGCTGGTCAACTCGACTTACCCCTCCGGCACGAAGTGCGGTACGTCCGCGCAGTCCGCGGCGCTGGACAAGGCCGCAGGCACGACGATGTCGTGGGACGGGTTGGTCCTCAACCAGTGCGCGTACCAGACCCAGGCGACGTTCCACGAGGTCTTCTGGCGCGATTACAACTACCCAGGCCGGTGGTACTACTTCGCCAAGTCGGCCAAGTTCACCCACGAGATCGGCTACCAGTCGCACTACCAGGGCGACTGGGACACCCCGTCCGGTCCCCTTACGCCGGCAGGCGGAGGATGGCAGAACATATGAGCGAACCGCTGCCCGAACGCGACCCCAAGGCCGAGTTCGCCTCCCACTACCACCACGACGCAGCCCCCGGCGACGGGGGGTTCTCGCGGGTGACCGGCGCACCCGCCTACGGGACCGGCATCGTCTACCTCCACCAGGAACGAGACGGTTGGGCCGGTGAGTGGACCGACGAGGAGGGCCACATCATCGAAAGCCCCCAGCCGGTGACCTTCCCGGTCCTTCTCGAATGGGCTCGGGCCAAGCCCGCCCCCGAGATACGCATCCGCACAGGCATCAGTCCGCCACCCTGAGACAAGGGGCTCTTCACGACGCAGGGTGAAGTCGTGGTGTGGTCGGGGTCTGAACCCGCCGGTCTGCATCAGTGACCTGGCGACTACGTGGTCCGTGGCACGATCCGTTATCCGAAGACTGCGTACCCATGTCCAGAAGATCATCAGTAAGCCGTGTTCGGGAAAGCCGCACGCACTAGCGAAAGGGGATGGGGAAACGGACAGGCAACGGCACGGCGCCCCTCACTACCCGTGAGCGCGTCACTCGAGCTGTGGCCCGTGCCTCCGCGCCGGACGGGCCAGCCGACCCGGTGGGACCGGCTGAGGCGAGCTGTCGTGCAGCTGCCGTCGGCGCTGCTCCTCGTCGTCCAGCTCGCGGCGATCGTCGCCGTCCCGTTCCTGGAGACGGCGACGCTCGGCGGCTTCCGGCAGTCCGGCCGGGTCCTGGTCGGGCTGGTCGGGCTGGTCGTCCTCCTCCTCGCCGTGCGCGCCGTCCGGGTCACGCCGGCGCCCTTGTCGGTCGCCCTCATCCTCGGGCTGTCGGCTGCCGGGCTGGCCGTCGCGCAGGTCGTCCTGCCCGACAGCGCGGCGGTGCTCCTCTGGTCCTCGCTGCTCCATGCGGCTTTCTACGGCTACACGGCCTACGCGCTGCTGCGGTACATGTTCGCCGACACGTGGGTGACCCGCGACGAGGTCTACGCGACCGGTGCGGCGTTCGCCGTCTTCGCGTGGGCGTTCGCTCATCTCTACGTCGCGGTCCAGGTGCTCTGGCCGCACTCGTTCGCCGCCCACGGCCAAGCGGGGACCGGGGAGCGGTCGTGGTACCAGCTGCTCTTCCTGTCGTTCCAGACGATGACCGGCGCCGGGCCGTCGGACATCATCCCCGTCACCGAGCACGCGCGGTCGTTCGTCATGGTGGAGCAGGTGTGCGGGATGCTCTTCGTCGCGCTCGTGGTCGCCCGGGTGGTCGGGCTCACGATCGCCCGGTTCAAGTAGCGGTGCCGCCATCCAGCTCGGCCCACGTGCGCAGGCTGGGGGACCGCCGCTGCTGGGCGTCGCGGGCGACCGCCTCGACGTCCCGCAGGACCCGCAGCGTGTTGTCCCGGACCAGGCGACGCAGGTCGGCGTCGGACCAGCCGCGCTCGAGCAGCGCGGCCACGAGCCGTGGGTAGGCCGCGACGTCCTCGAGCCCCACCGGGAAGGTGTCGGTGCCGTCGTAGTCGCCGCCGATCCCGACGGCGTCGACCCCCGCGACGTCACGCACGTGCTCGACGTGCGCGACCACCTGCTCGATGGTCGCCTCGGGCTTCGGCCGCTGCCGGGAGTAACGGGCGACGAAGCCCGAGAAGGCGAGCCAGTCCTTGGCGTCCACGCCGACCTCCGCGGCGGCTGCCGCTGCCTCCACCCGCCACTCCGCGGCGGCCGGGGAGACGAACTCCGGCACGAAGGTGACCATGCACACCCCGCCGTTGCCGGCCAGCGCCGCGAGCACGTCGTCCGGCACGTTGCGTGGCGAGTCGCAGAGCGCCCGCGCCGACGAGTGGCTGAAGATGACCGGCGCCTCGCTCGTGCGAAGCGCCGCCCGCATCGTCGTCGGCGCGACGTGGCTGAGGTCGACCATCATGCCCAGTCGGTTCATCTCGCGCACGACCTCGTGGCCGAATGCCGTCAGGCCGCCGGCCGAGGGCCGGTCCGTCGCCGAGTCCGCCCAGGGGACGTTGTCGTTGTGGGTCAGGGTGAGGTAGCGCACGCCGAGCACGTGCAGCGTCCGGAGCACGGCCAGGGAGCAGCCGATGGAGTGCCCGCCCTCGGCGCCGAGAAGGGAGGCGATCCGGCCGTCCGCCGTGGCCGCCACGACCTCGTCCGCCGTGCCCGCGAAGGCCAGCCGGTCGGCATACGCGGAGATCATCCGGTGCGCGCCGTCGACCTGCTCGAGGGTCGCGGTGACCGCCGTGTCGCCCTGCAGCGTGCTCGGCACGAAGACCGACCAGAACTGTCCCCCGACGCCGCCCTCGGTGAGCCGTGGGAGGTCGGTCTGCGTGGTCGCCACCGGCCCCGCGAGGTCGAGCGCCGTGAAGTCGTAGCCCGCCTGCTCGCGCGCCTCCCAGAGGAGGTCGTTGTGGCCGTCGATGAGCGGGTGGTCCGCGAGGAGGCGGCGGGCGCGGCGCACGAGGGAGTCGGGTGGACGGGACATGCCGGTCATTGAACACCCGGCAACTAGAGTGAGCGCATGCCGGACCGCAGCGTCGCCCTCGTCACCCTGGGGTGCACGCGCAACGAGGTCGACAGCGAGGAGCTGGCCGGCCGGCTCCGTGCGGACGGGTGGCGGCTCGTCGCGGACGCGGCCGACGCAGACGTCGCCGTCGTCAACACGTGCGGCTTCGTCGAGCAGGCCAAGAAGGACAGCATCGACGCCCTCCTCGAGGCGGCCGATCTCAAGCACGACGCCCGGACGAGGAAGGTCGTCGCGGTCGGCTGCCTCGCCGAGCGCTACGGCGAGCAGCTCGCCGAGCAGCTGCCCGAGGCCGACGCGGTGCTCGGATTCGACTCGTATCGCGACCTCTCCACGCATCTGCGCACCCTCCTCGCCGGCGGCTCGGTGCCCTCGCACACGCCCGGAGACCGGCGCCGGCTCCTGCCGCTCACGCCGGCCGACCGCCAGCGCGAGGCGGCCCGGGTGGCCCTGCCCGGTCACGGCGTGGCCGGGTCCGCCGCCGAGGGGCGCGCCCCCGCCTCCGGGCCCCCCGTGGTCCGCGCGCGGCTCGACGGGCGGCCCTGGGCGCCGCTCAAGATCGCGAGCGGCTGTGACCGGCGGTGCGCCTTCTGCGCCATCCCCATGTTCCGCGGCGCCTTCGTCTCCCGCCCTCCGGCCGACGTGCTGGCCGAGGCCAGGTGGCTCGCGCAGCAGGGGGTCAAGGAGCTCTTCCTCGTCTCGGAGAACTCCACCTCCTACGGCAAGGACCTCGGCGACCTGACCCTGCTCGAGAGGCTGCTGCCCGAGCTCGTCGCCGTCGACGGCGTCGAGCGGGTCCGGGTGTCCTACCTCCAGCCGGCCGAGATCCGCCCCGGGCTGCTCGCCGCCATGGCGCACACGCCCGGCGTCGTGCCCTACTACGACATCTCCTTCCAGCACGCGTCCGAGCGCCTGCTGCGCGCCATGCGGCGCTTCGGCTCCCGCGCGGCGTTTCTCGAGCTGCTCGGCCGGGTCCGCGCCGGGTCGCCGCAGGCCGGCATCCGGTGCAACGTCATCGTCGGCTTCCCGGGCGAGACCGACGCCGACCTCGACGAGCTCGAGGCCTTCCTCGTCGCGGCCCGCATGGACGTCGTGGGTGTCTTCGGCTACTCCGACGAGGAGGGCACGGAGGCAGCGTCGTATGCCGCGAAGCTGACCCCCGCGGCCGTCGCCGAGCGCGTCGACCGGTTCTCCTCGCTCGTCGAGGCGCTCACCGCCGAGCGGGCCGAGGAGCGCGTCGGCGAGGAGGTCGAGGTGCTCGTCGAGGAGCACGACCCGGCCACGGGAGGTGCCCTCGGGCGGACCGGCTTCCAGGGGCCGGACGTCGACGGCGTCACCATGCTGCGACCTGCGCCGGGGCAGCGCGCCCCCGCGGTGGGCGACCTCGTGCGGGCCGTCGTCGTCGACAGCGAGGGGATCGACCTCGTGGCGGAGCCCCGATGAGGGCTCGTCCCGGCGAGCGGTCGGCGCGGCAGCCCACCGACTGGAACGTGCCCAACGCCCTCACGGTCCTGCGCATCCTCCTCGTGCCGGTCTACGGGGGGCTGCTGCTCCACGGCGACGGATCGCACCCGTGGTGGCGGTTCTGGGCGTGGGTCGTCTTCGTCGGGGCGGCCGTCACCGACGGCATCGACGGCCGGCTGGCGCGCAGCCGCGGCCAGATCACGGACTTCGGCAAGGTGTCCGACCCGATCGCCGACAAGGCGCTCACCGGCATGGCCTTCATCGGCCTGTCGCTCCTCGGCATCATCTGGTGGTGGGTCACCGTGGTCATCCTCGCCCGCGAGCTCGGGATCACGCTGCTGCGCTTCGTCGTCATCCGTCACGGGGTCATGCCGGCCGGGCGCGGGGGCAAGCTCAAGACGATGCTGCAGACCCTCGCCCTGGCCGCCCTGACCTTCCCCCTGCAGGTGCTGCCGTTCGCGCAGGCGTGGCGGTGGGCGGCATACGGCGTGCTCGCCGCGGCCCTGGTCGTCACCGTCGTCACCGGCGTCGACTACGTCTTCAAGGCGGCGCACCTGCGCCGGTCGAGTGCCCGCACGGCGGCCCGGCGGGCCGCGCGCCGGGGCTGAGCGCCCGGTGGAGACGTCCGGGCGCATCGTGCGGCACCTCACCGGGCTCGGGCAGACGGTGGCCTGCGCCGAGTCGCTCACGGCCGGGCTCGTCGCCGCCGCCCTGGCCGACGTGCCGGGTGCCTCGCTCGTGCTGCGCGGCGCGGTGGTGGCGTATGCCGCCGACCTCAAGGTCGCGCTGCTCGGGGTCGACCCCGGGCTCCTCGAGCGCGTCGGCACCGTCGACCCCGCCGTCGCCGCCGCCATGGCGTCGGGGGCGCGGACGCGGCTGGGGGCGACGTGGGGCCTGGCGACGACCGGCGTCGCCGGCCCCGGGCCCGCGGAGGGCAAGCCGGCCGGCACCGTGGACATCGCGGTGGCCGGGCCCGCGGGAATCCGCACCGAGCGTCTGCGGTTGCAGGGATCACGCGCGCACGTGCGGGCCGCGGCCGTGCGGCAGCTGCTCGACCTGGCCGCCACCCAGATGGGCGTGCCCCCCGGCGCCTCGGGGACGCGGCCCGGGGTGGGGTGACCGGCCGCCCGCCAGGCCGGTGCCGCACAACCCCCGGGCCCCGGACGCGAGCAGGCGGTACGGTAGGAGCCAAGGGCACCCGACATCGACGACGACACCGAGGAGGACGACATGACCTTGCTGCGACGTGAACTCGGTGACGTCCTGCGCGAGCGGCGCCGGGCCCAGGGCCGCACGCTCCGCGAGATCTCCGCGACCGCCTCGGTATCCCTGGGCTACCTCAGCGAGGTCGAGCGCGGGGAGAAGGAGGCGTCCTCCGAGCTGCTCGCCTCGATCTGCGGGGCGCTCGAGCTGCCGCTCTCCCAGGTCCTCATCGACGTCTCGAGCCGGATGGCCGAGTCCGAGGGGCTCGCGCTCACGGTGGCGCTGCCCGGCCCGCCCGACCAGGCCCTGCCCGACACGGTCGTGTCGGCCTCGGCCGCCTGAGCCGGCCATGTCCGTCTCCCCGTTCCGGGGCCTCGAGGCCCTGCTGGAGAGCGCCGGCGGCTCCGGGGCCACGGTGTCCGTGTGGTGGAGCGACCTGCTCGGGGTTCGCTTCGCCCGGGCCGCCACCGTGCCCCACGACGCGGCGTCGACGATGAAGCTGCCGCTCGTCGTCGCCGCCATGCGCCGCGCGGCCCGCGGCGAGCTGCAGCTGTCAGCCCCCGTCCACGTCCACAACGAGTTCCGGTCGGTCGCCGACGGCTCGACGTACTCCCTCGACCCGGCCAAGGACCAGGACCCCGGCACGTGGGGCGCGCTCGGCGGGACCCGCACGGTGCTGCAGCTCGCCGACCACGCCCTGGCCCAGTCGGGCAACCTCGCGGCCAACCTGCTGCTCGACGTCGTCGGGCTCCCGGAGGTGAGCAGGGTCCTCCAGACGGTGGGGTGCTCGCCCGCCACCGCCATCGCGCGCGGCATCGACGACGCAACGGCGCGTGAGGCGGGCATCACCAACACCGTCACGGCCGCCGACCTCGGGCTCATCATGGCCGCCATCGGCAGGCGGGACACCGCCCTCGGCGGTCCCATGGTGTGCGCCCCCGTCGAGGCGATGCTGGCCAGGCAGGTGCACCGCAACATGATCCCGGCGGGTCTCCCGGGCTCGGTCCCGAGCGCCAACAAGACCGGGTGGGTCCCGGGCGTCGCGCACGACGTCTGCCTCGTGCGGCCGGTCTACCGGCCGCCGTTCGTGCTCTCCGTGTGCACGACGACCGGCCTGGACGACGCGGCCGGAGCCGCCCTCGTCGCCTCTGTCGCTCGAGAGGTGTGGCGGGTCTTCACCACGTGACGCCGGTCGAGGACGTCGCCAGGGCGACGTCCTCGACCGCGTGCCTGCGGCTCAGTTGCCCACGAGCCGCAGCGTGAACCGCTGCTCGCCGGCGCCGGTGATGACGGAGTTGAGCCCCACCGCGCGCAGCGCCTCGACAGCCGGTCGCGCCTGCTCGTCGACGGCGGACAGGTAGTGCTTCTCGATCCGGTCGAGGTCGACGAACACCGCGACGTTGGTGTCCTTGGTGTCGCCGACGGCCACCTTGAAGGCGTCGGAGTCGCCCAGCCTGCCGCCAGTGACGAGCTTGTCGAGGTAGTCCGGCGTCGAGGCGACGTAGACCTTGTCGCCGACGACCTTCTTGTCGAGGGTGAGGGCGCCGCCGGCGGCGTCGGTGATCGAGGTCAGCACCTCCCCGGCGCGCTTGGCGTTGGAGGTCACCGTCTTGCCGCCGATGGCGAGGGCGCTCGAGCCGAAGTCCTGGGCCGGCACGGCCACCGTGAGCGAGGAGCCGAGGAGCACCTTGAGGTCGTCGGGCAGCTTGACGTCGAGCTGCTGCTCGATCATGCCGACGGGGTCGTCCTGGCCGCTCTTCGCGGCAGCGTCGTCGATGACCTTCTTCAGCTGGGGCCAGGCGGCATCGAGCAGCTGGCCGGCCCCCGAGACCTGGATCGCCCCGACGGTGTCCTGGGGCAGGGTGGTCAGCTCGGTCGCGCCGCCGGCCACCTTGGTGACCCCCGTGGTCCCCCGGGCGGTCCCGGCGACCTCGACGTAGCCGGGGTCGAAGCGCAGCGCCATGGCCGCCCGGCCCGTCACCGGCGCCGAGGCCGTCCCCGCGCCCGCGGCGTCCCCGAGGGCCTTGACCGCTGGGGCGGCGTCGACCCACAGCGACATCACCCCCTGCTCTCCGAGGGCCTGCATGTCGCCGCTGAACGTGGTGTTGGAGGCGAGGGTGCCCTTGTCGACGGCGGCGACCGTCGCGTCCGCCTGGCCCTTGGGCGTGATCAGCGCGTAGCCGTCCTTCATACGCAGCTCGGACTGCTGGTCGCCCTTGGCACAGCCGAGCAGCTTGCCCAGCGTGCCCGAGGCGGTGGCTTCGTCCTTGACCTGCACGGCGACCACGACGTTGGGCTGGTCCTTGGTGCCGCCCGGGCGGACGGCCACGCCGGCGCGGTCCCCGAGCCACGGGGCGATGTCCTTGGCGTAGTCGTAGCCCTGCACGCAGCTGCC
Source organism: Intrasporangium sp. (assembly GCF_035688975.1). GTDB lineage: Bacteria > Actinomycetota > Actinomycetes > Actinomycetales > Dermatophilaceae > CALMNV01. The sequence continues at coordinate 55,850 of NZ_DASSMH010000051.1, forward strand.
GGCGTCCTTGGCCAGGAGGTTCCACAGCTTCTGGCGCGGGTCGCCGGAGCCGAGGGTGTCTCCCAGCTTCGGGACCTTGTCGAGGAAGCGCACGGCCGCGATCTTCTGGCCGGCGGAGGGGTCGATGTCGACGCGCGCGTAGGCGTAGGCGTCGCCGGGGAGGACGTCCGCCGGCTGCGCGCCGCCGCCCCCCAGCTGGCTTGCGGCGAAGGCGGCGCCGCCGCCGAGGAGGGCCAGCGCGGCGACCCCCCCGACGAGCAGGCCCGTCTTCCTGGTGCGCGGCGCGCTCGGCTCGTCGGACAGGCCCACGCCGACGGGCTCGGGCGCGCCCGCTGTGGCGTGGGACGGTGGCTGGCTCATGAGGTCTCCCCTGACTCGAAGAAAGGACGGCGGACCCGGTGGGGCCCCGCGGAGAGGATATCGCGGGCGCAGGAGACCCAGGAACATAGCGGGACAAATGGCCGCATCCGCGAGCTGTCGCTCGAAGGGGAACGAGCGACCGGTCGCTCCACCTGGTCGTGCGAGACTGTCGAGAGTGCGGATGAGTCACTTCTGGACCCTGATGAACGACGAGTTCGGGCAGGCGTATGCCGGTTCGCTGGCCCGCGACCACGTGCTTCATGCGCTGTCCGGCCGCACCGTCCTGCAGGCCATCGAGGACGGCGTGCCGCCGCGGGACGTCTGGGAGGCGATCTGCGAGGACATGGAGGTCCCGGCCGAGCGCCGGCTCGGCCGGAGCGCCCGCCCGGCTCGAGGCGCCCAGGGCGGCCAGACGCACCGGTAGTCGAGAAACGCGGTCGTCGAGAAACGCGGTCGTCGAGAAACCAGGGTCGTGGGCGTGTCGTGGACCTGCGTCGAACGTCTGTTCGGTAGTGTTGTGCACAGGACCGGTACCGTCCGGGCATCGTCCACAGGCCGTCTCGTGGAGCACATCGATGTCGGTGCCGGCACCTAACGTCTGATCCGACCGCGAAGGACCAACGAGCCGTCGGGTTGCAGGTAGGCGACCGCCACGCAGACGGCAGACAGGTGACTGACATGGCAATGGTGCAGGACAAGGACAAGGCGCTCGCCACGGTGATGGGCCAGATCGAGAAGGCCCACGGCAAGGGCGCGGTGATGCGCCTCGGTGACGACATCCGTCCGCCGATCGAGGTGATCCCCACCGGGTCGATCTCGCTCGACGTGGCTCTGGGCATCGGCGGCCTCCCGCGGGGCCGCATCGTGGAGATCTACGGCCCGGAGTCCTCGGGAAAGACGACGGTCGCGCTCCACGCGGTCGCCAACGCGCAGAAGGCGGGCGGCATCGCGGCGTTCATCGACGCCGAGCACGCGCTCGACCCGGAGTACGCCAAGAAGCTCGGCGTCGACACCGACGCGCTGCTCGTCTCCCAGCCCGACACGGGGGAGCAGGCGCTCGAGATCGCCGACATGCTGATCCGATCCGGAGCCCTCGACATCATCGTCATCGACTCCGTCGCCGCGCTGGTGCCCCGCGCGGAGATCGAGGGCGAGATGGGCGACAGCCACGTCGGCCTGCAGGCCCGCCTCATGTCCCAGGCACTGCGCAAGCTCACCGGAGCGATCAACACCACCGGGACGACTGCCATCTTCATCAACCAGCTGCGCGAGAAGATCGGCGTCATGTTCGGCTCGCCGGAGACGACGACGGGTGGCAAGGCCCTGAAGTTCTACGCCTCGGTGCGCCTCGACGTGCGCCGCATCGAGACGCTCAAGGACGGCACCGACCCGGTCGGCAACCGGACCCGCGTCAAGGTCGTCAAGAACAAGGTGTCCCCGCCGTTCAAGCAGGCCGAGTTCGACATCCTCTACGGTCACGGCATCTCACGTGAGGGCGGCCTGATCGACATGGGAGTGGACCACGGCTTCATCCGCAAGGCCGGCGCCTGGTACACCTACGAGGGCGACCAGCTCGGACAGGGCAAGGAGAACGCGCGCAACTTCCTCCGGGACAACCCCGACCTGGCGGACGAGATCGAGAAGAAGGTCAAGGAGAAGCTCGGCGTCGGTCCCCGGGTCGACCGGCCGGCCGAGGTCGCGGACGTGCCCGTCGAGTTCTGATCGTGGTGCCTCCCGCGACGGGCCCGGAGGCAGCTGCGACGCGCGCCGCCGCGGGCGCGGACGCGCCGGCGGACCCTGAGGCGGTGGCCAGAGCCATCGTCCTGCGGCAGCTGACGGTCGCGCCGCGCAGCCGGGCCCAGCTCGAGAAGAAGCTGCGCGACCGCGGCTGTCCCGACGACGTGGCGGGCCGGGTCCTCGACCGGATGACCGAGGTCGGTCTGGTCGACGACGAGGCCTACGCGGAGCTGCTCGTGCGCTCGAGGCATTCGAGCCGGGGGCTCTCCCGGCGTGCGCTGGCGCAGGAGCTGCGGAAGCAGGGCATCGACAAGGAGCTCGCCGACGGGGCGCTCGAGCAGGTCGGCGCGGCGCAGGAGCGCGCCCGCGCGGAGGAGCTCGTGGCCAGGCGGCTGCGCACCATGCATGGCCTCGACGCCGACGTGCAGGCCCGGCGCCTCGCCGGGATGCTGGCCCGCAAGGGCTACTCCGGCGACGTCGCGTGGCCGGTCATCCGCGACGCCATCGCGGGGGCCGCGGAGCACCAGCGCGACTGAGCGGCAGGCATGACAGCCCAAGGGGGCAAGGACCCTCAGGTCCTCGCCCCCTTGGGCCTACGGTCGCGAGGCTCAGGCCTGCGCCGGCACCTGGGCGATCGCCGAGATGTCGAACTCCAGCGTGACCTTCTCGCTCACGAGGACGCCGCCGGTCTCGAGGGCGGCCTGGAAGGAGAGGTTCCAGTCGGTGCGGTTGATGGTGGTGCTGCCCTCGAAGCCGATCCGGGTGTTGCCGAAGGGGTCCTTGGCGGAGCCGGTCTCCTCGAAGGGGATCGTCACGCTCTTGGTGACGCCGTTGATGGTCAGGTCACCCGTGATGTCCCACTCGCCACCGTTGCGCTCGACCTTGGTGGAGACGAAGGTGATCTGGGGGTGGTTCTCGACGTCGAAGAAGTCCGGGGTCTTGAGGTGGCCGTCGCGCTGGGCGTTGCCCGTGGTGACGCTGGCGGCCTGGATGACGACCGAGACGGAGGAGGCGGCCGGGTTGGCGGCGTCGACGTGCGCCGTGCCCTCGAACTCGTCGAACTGGCCGCGGACCTTGGTCACCATGGCGTGCCGGGCGGAGAAGCCGAGGCGGGTGTGCGTGGGGTCGATGACGTAGTCACCCGAGAGGTCGGCGACGATGCTGGAGGTCTCCTCGGCCGCGACGGGGGCGGGGGCGGCGGCGTTGCTGGAGCGGTTGAACAGTCCCATGATGGTTCCTCACGTTGTTATTGAACTTTCAATCATGAGTATGGACCTACTTAGTTGAAGTGTCAAGTGCGATCTCACGCCGTAGGCTTGACGGTGCCATGACGACGCAGAAGACCTATGACGTGCGCACCCACGGGTGCCAGATGAACGTCCACGACAGCGAGCGACTGGCCGGGCTCCTCGAGACCGCCGGCTACGTCGACCTGGCAAGCGTGCCCGCCGCGGAGCGACCGGAGGTCGCGGACGTCGTCGTCTTCAACACCTGCGCCGTCCGGGAGAACGCGGACAACAAGCTCTACGGCAACCTCGGCCAGCTGCGCCCGGCCAAGCTGCGCAATCCCGACATGCAGATCGCCGTGGGCGGGTGCCTGGCCCAGAAGGACCGTGGCCTCATCGTCGACAAGGCGCCCTGGGTCGACGTCGTCTTCGGCACCCACAACCTCGGCTCGCTGCCGGTCCTGCTCGACCGCGCCGCCCACAACAGGCGGGCCCAGGTGGAGATCCTCGAGAGCCTCGAGGTGTTCCCTTCCACCCTGCCGACCCGGCGCGACTCGGCATACAGCGCGTGGGTCTCGATCTCCGTCGGCTGCAACAACACGTGCACCTTCTGCATCGTGCCGAGCCTGCGGGGCAAGGAGGCGGACCGGCGCCCGGGCGAGGTGCTTGCCGAGATCGAGGCGCTCGTCGCCCAGGGCGTCGTCGAGATCACGCTGCTGGGGCAGAACGTCAACACGTATGGCGTCGAGTTCGGCGACCGGCTTGCCTTCGGCAAGCTGCTCCGCGCGTGCGGCGAGGTGGACGGGCTCGAGCGGGTCCGGTTCACCAGCCCGCACCCCGCCGCCTTCACCGACGACGTGATCCGCGCCATGGCGGAGACGCCCAACGTCATGCCGAGCCTGCACATGCCGCTGCAGTCCGGCTCGGACAAGGTGCTGCGGGACATGCGCCGCTCCTACCGCAGCGCCCGCTTCCTCCGCATCCTCGACGAGGTCCGTGAGCAGATCCCCGACGCCGCCATCACGACGGACGTCATCGTCGGCTTCCCCGGCGAGACCGAGGCGGACTTCCAGGGCACCCTCGACGTCGTCCGGGCGGCGCGCTTCTCGAGCGCCTTCACCTTCCAGTACTCCGTCCGACCCGGGACGCCCGCGGCCACGATGGACGGGCAGGTCCCCAAGGAGGTCGTCCAGGAGCGCTTCGAGCGCCTCATCGCCCTGCAGGAGCAGGTGAGCTGGGCCGAGAACCGGCGGATCGAGGGCCGCGAGGTCGAGGTGCTCGTCGCCCCGAGCGAGGGCCGCAAGGACGCTGAGACCCGGCGCCTGTCCGGGCGCGCGAGGGACAACCGCCTCGTCCACTTCGCCGTGCCGCAGGGCGCGGACGTCCCCCGGCCGGGTGACCTCGTGACCGTCGGGGTGACCTACGGCGCCCCGCACCACCTGGTCGCCGACGCCGGGCTCACCGGCGGGCCGTATGCCGTGCGGCGCACCCGGGGCGGCGACGCGTGGGCGGCGCTGCAGGCGGACCCGGCCGCCGCCGGCAGGCCCCGCGTCAGCCTCGGCATGCCGTCCGTCGGCCGTCCCGACGTCCCGTCCCACGCGGCCGGCAGGGCCCCGGCGCCAGGCTGCACCGCCGGGTGACGGTCACCCCCTCGGTCGCGGCCCGAGGGAGTCGGCGAACGCGCGGACTGCTGCCTCGAAGGCGGCGGGCTGCTCGGCATACGTGACGTGCCCCGAACCGGGCAGTTCGACGAGTGAGGCGTTGATGAGCCCACTGGCAAGCCGGGCCGCGATGGTCCGCAGTGCCGGGTGGCTCTCGGACCCGGTGAGGACGAGAACCGGCACGTCAATGGCCGCCAGGGTGGCCGCGTCGACCGGGTCGGCCGGCTCCGTGAGGGCGGGCAAGAGCATCGGCGCATTGTCACGGTAGCGATCCCGACGGCGCTCGTCGATGGCCTCCCACAGGCCGGGGCAGACCACCTCGAAGAAGGCGTCGACGGCGGCCCGGGGGCCCCGGCTCGCGACCGCGGCGTCCACGGCCGGTGCGACGTCGCGCTTCAGCGCCGCGCCTGCGGCGGGGTCGAGGGGGAACAGCGGCGGCTCGGAGAGCACGGCGGCGCCGACCACGCCGGGGTGCCGGCGCAGTACCTCGAACCCGACGTAGGCGCCGCCGCTCGAGCCCACCAGCGTGCAGCCCCTCAGGCCCAGCGTCTCGATGAGCGCGGCCGCGTCGTCGGCGTGCGTGGCGTAGGACTGGTCCCTCGCGCCGGCGGGACTGCGGCTGTGCCCGCGCCGGTCGTACGCAAGGCAGGTGAAGCGGTCCGAGAGCCGGCGCACCTGGTCCGTCCAGACCTCGGCGTCGCCGCACATCCCGTGGACGAACGCCAGCGGAGGACCGTTCCCCTCGGCTTTGACGTACAGCTCGGTGTCGCGGACTGGCACGAGGCGCCCAACGTCCGAACCGGGGAGCGAGTCTCGAGCAAGGGGGGTTGGGGTCGTTGGCGAGCCGAGGTGGGTCATCTGGTCCTCCTGACGGTGAGAGCTCCAGCATCTGTCGTGTCGACGTCCCGTGGAATGGGGCGATCGCCCCAACGTGAACAAGCCCGAGACGGCGGCTCGTCAGGGCCGTCGGGGCGCCGCCGAGGGGCCGACGCGTCATTCGGGCAGGATCCCGTGCTCCAGTGCGAACACGGCCGCGGCTGCCCGGCTGTGGGTCTGCGTCTTGGCGTAAAGGTTCTCCACGTGCCGCCCGACGGTCTTGACGGACAGCTGCAGCCGGCTCGCGATCTGCCTGTTGGAATTGCCGGCGGCGAGCAGGCGAAGGACCTCGGTCTCCCGCCCCGTCAAGCCCGCGGGCGCTCGGTGGTGCCCGCGGCGGGACGTCCCGGCCTGGACTCCGAGCACGGCGTCCACGGCGGCGGGGTCGAGGGCCCCTTCGTCCACCGCCGAGCGCAGCGCCGTGGTGACGCCGCCGGGGTCGAGGCCGGCCCGGTCCGGCGTCCCCTGCCTCAGCAGGGCGCACAGGTCGGCTGCGGCCAACACCCGGGCCGGTATGTCGAGTTGGGCGCCGCGCAGGCCGCGGTGGTAGCCACGCCCGTCGAGCCGCTCATGATGGGCCGCGGCCAAGGCGGCATACGACTGCAGGCCGGCGCACTGAGCGAGCACCCGCTCGGTCAGGTATGGGTGCAGCCGCTCCCGCTCCCGCGCCGCCGCTCCCACCTGACCGGACCGCGCGGTCCGTCCGTGGGGCACGCCGACCCTCCCGACGTCGTGCACCAGCCCGGCCCGGCGCAGGGCAGTCGTGTCACCCTCCGCGAGTCCGCACCATCTCCCGGCCGCCTCGGCGAGGGCGGCCACCCTCCTCGAGTGGCCGCGCAGCCAGGGCGACTTCAGATCGGCGAAGTCGGCGACCGCGGTGAGTGCCAGGTCGAGCGCCGCGTCGTCCAGCCGTCCGTGTGGCGCCGGCTCCACGGCCATGACCTCCTCCCACAGCGGGACGGCGTCCAGCCGTGCGAGCTCCGCTGGTCCGACCTCGAGGCACGCGTCCACCACTGTCGGGTCATAGGCGCGCCCGCGCCGGCGACGCAGGACCTCGAGGGCCAGCGCGGTCCCGCTTGCCCGGGCATGGAGCTGCAGGTCACCCGCCGCGACAACGATGCGCACAGCCGCAGGGATGGCGTCGCCTGACAAGCCGGACGGCGCCCCCTTGCCGTCCCATCGTTCGTAGGCGTGTGCGAGGGCGGCGAGGACCTGCGGCCCGCAGCCGAGTCTCGTGCCCAGTCGGACGGCGGTCTCGCAGTGGGTCGACAGCGACCGATGTCCGCCGCCGGGGTCGGCCAGCACCGCGGCCAGCCGAGCGGCGCGCAGTGGCGGGAACGCGTCGCGGGCAACGCTGCGCACGAGGGAGGCTACTTGTTCGCGTGGGGACCCCATGGTCGCCGGCGCCATGGCCGAGAGGAAAGCCGTCTCGTCCCCGGCCACCAGCCGGGCCGTCTCCCACGCATCCGAGGTGCACCCGAGGAAGCGCAGGAGGGAGAACTGGTGAACCGCCCGCAGCGTCTCGCCGTCAGCGCCCATCGCCCGGCCGACCGTCATCGCCAGCACGCACGTCATCAGGCCGCGCTCAAGGGGTTGTCCGGTGCCGAGATCCGTCGCCAGGGCCAGCGAGGCGAGCAACTCGGAGGTCCGCGTTCCGCCGTCGCGAGAGGCCGACACGGTGCTGACCCTACGCCGCTCGCCGGCGCGCTCGTACGGCCAGGGCGCCGAAACCCAGCTCCGACGTCGCCGGTTGCAGGCTCCTGCGGGCCGCGTGCTTGACTTGCGCGCATGCCCGTCCGCCGCATCGTCATCGCCGGTGACCCCGTCCTGCACCGCAGCGCCGCCCTCGTGACCGAGGTCGACGACGCGCTGCGCACGCTCGTCGCCGACATGGTCGAGACCAACGACGCGGCCAACGGCGTCGGGCTCGCGGCGCCGCAGATCGGCGTCGGGCTGCGGGTCTTCATCTGGAAGATGGCCAACGACGACGGCGTCCCGGCGACCGGTCACGTCATCAACCCCATCGTGACGACGTCGCGCGTGCCGCACGAGCCGCCCGACCCGCACGACGAGGCCGAGGGCTGCCTCTCGGTGCCCGGGGAGTCGTTTCCACTCAAACGAGCCGCCACGGCGCACGTCGTCGGCACCGACCTCGACGGCAACACAATGGAGTTCGACGCCACCGGATGGTTCGCCCGGTGCATGCAGCACGAGTACGACCACCTCAACGGCACCCTCTACGTCGACCGGCTCGAGGACCGGTGGCGCAAGAAGGCCCGCAAGGCGGTCAAGCGCAACGGGTGGGGCACGCCGGGACACTCGTGGCTGCCCGGCGTGGACGCGGACCCGTTCGGGCACGGCGAGGACGATGCGCCCGACGAGCACCTCGCCTGAGCCGCCTGCGTCGGTCATCGCCGTCGTCGGGGCCACCGCGAGCGGCAAGTCGGACCTCGGCCTGGAGCTGGCGCAGCGGCTGGGCGGCGAGGTCGTCAACGCCGACGCCATGCAGCTCTACCGCGGGATGGACATCGGGACGGCCAAGCTGCCGGTGGGCGAGCGGCACGGCATACCGCACCACGAGCTCGACGTCCTCGAGGTGACCGAGGAGGCGAGTGTCGCGCGCTACCAGGTCGCGGCCCGAGCGGACGTGGCTGCGATCCGCGCGCGCGGACGGGCGCCGATTCTGGTGGGGGGCTCCGGGCTCTACCTCCGGGCCGCCCTTGACCGGCTCGACATCCCGCCGACCGACCCGGCCCTGCGGAGCCGGCTCGAGGAGGAGGCGCTGGAGCAGGGCGCGTCGGTCATGCACGCGCGCCTCGCCCGGCTCGACCCCGCGGCCGCCGCCGGCATCCTGCCGGCCAACGTCCGGCGCGTCGTCCGCGCGCTCGAGGTGGTCACGCTGACCGGTCGGCCCTTCAGCGCGACCATGCCGACGCGCCGGTTTCTCTGTCCCACAACCATGCTCGGCCTCCGCGTGTCCCGGGAGGTGCTCGACGAGCGCATCGACCGGCGGGTCGAGCGGATGTGGCGCGACGGGCTGCTCGAGGAGGTGCGCGGCCTGCTGCCGCTGGGGCTGCGCGAGGGCTTCACGGCCAGCCGCGCCATCGGCTACCGCCAGGCCGTCGAGGTCCTCGACGGCGTCTCGACGGCCGAGGCCGCGATCGCCGAGACAGCCCGCGCCACCCGGCGCTACGCGCGCCGGCAGGAGTCCTGGTTCCGCGCGGACCCCCGCATCGTGTGGCTCGACGCGCAGGCGCCGGACCTCGTCGAGCGGGCCCTCGACGTCGTTTGTGCCCGGGCGCTCCGGCACGACCCTTCGACTGGCGACCCACCGCCCCCGCCCGGAGGGGCGGGCGCCATGCCGGACAATGGCTGACATGACGCGCTTCACCAAGGGCCACGGCACGGAGAACGACTTCGTCCTCGTGCCCGACCTCGACGGGACGCTGGAGCTCACGCCGGCCCAGGTGCAGCGCATCGCCGACCGCCGCGCCGGCATCGGTGGGGACGGCGTCATCCGGGTGATGCCCACCGCCTTGTCCACCGACGAGGGGGTGCGCGCTCTCGCGCCTACGGCCGAGTGGTTCATGGACTACCGCAACGCCGACGGCTCGCTGGCGCAGATGTGCGGCAACGGCACCCGGGTCTTCGCGGCCTACCTCATGCGGGAGGGGCTCGCCTCGGGCCCGGACTTCACGATCGCGACCCGGGCAGGGGCCAAGACCGTGCGCGTCACCGACGACGGGTATGCCGTCGACCTCGGCCCGTGGCGCCTCGTCGACGAGGCGGCCGCGCGCCGTGACGGCTTCGACGCGATGGTGCGCCCGCGCCACGGCAAGCCCGTGCCCGCCCTGTCGCTCGACCTCGGCAACCCGCACGCCGTCGTCATGCTGCCCGAGGAGGTCGGGCTCGACGCGCTCGACCTCACCTCCGCTCCCGAGGTGCACCCGGAGCCGGCGAACGGCGTCAACGTCGAGTTCGTCCACCCGCTCGGCCCGGGGCACATCGCCATGCGGGTGCACGAGCGCGGTGTGGGGGAGACCCGCTCGTGCGGCACGGGCGCCGCGGCAGCAGCGCTCGCCACCCGGTTCTGGTCCGGCGTGGAGGACGACACGCCGTGGCTCGTCGACGTCCCCGGCGGCCGGCTCAGGGTGACCCCCCTGCCCGGCCAGCGCGTCGAGCTGGCCGGCCCGGCGGAGCTCGTCGCGGACGGAGACTTCCCGCTCTGACCCCCGCTTCCCGGTCGAGTGGCCAGTTTCGCTCGGGGCTGCCGGTCGAGTGGCCAGTTTCGCTCGGGGGACGCGGTGCGGAAGTGGCCACTCGACATGGGAGGGGCGGGGTGGGTGTGCGGAACTGGCCACTCGACATGGGAGGGCCGGGGCGGGGTGGGTGTGCGGAAGTGGCCACTCGACGAGGTGGGGGAAGGGGTCAGGGGGCGCGCCGGACCTCGAGGATGCGGAAGGCCTTGGCGGACGACAGCCGGGTGCAGGTCAGGCCCCAGTCCTGCGCCGAGAGCCATCGTTGCAGCGAGTCCGAGCCGAGGTGCTTCTGCACGACCAGGTGCGCCACGCCGCTCGCGGTGAGGCGCGGCAGCCACTGGCCGAGCAGCTCGTGCAGGGCTGCCTTGCCCACGTGGATCGGCGGGTTGGACCAGATCGTGGCGAAGCGCAGCTCCTCGGGGACGTCCCCCGGCTCGCAGAAGGTGGCGTTGGCGACACCCGCCAGCTCGGCATTGGTGCGGGCGAGGTCGAGGGCCCGCCGGTTGACGTCGACGCCCCACACCCGCGCGGCCGGCGAGCGCAGGGCGAGCGTGAGGGCGATGGGCCCCCAGCCGCAGCCGAGGTCGAGCAGGTCGCCGGTCGGCGCGGGGTCCGGGGCGCCGGCGAGCAGGACGGCGGTGCCGGGGTCGAGCCGGTCGGGGGAATACACCCCTCGGGCCGTGACGAGATCGAGGTCGCGGCCGTCGAGGCGCAGGGACAGGCTCCGGCGCTCCGCGGGGGTGGCCGGCTCGGCGCTGAAGTAGTGGTCGACCGGTCCGGGGTTCACCGGGTCAACGCTAGTCGGCGCAGGCCGCAGGGCCTGGCACCGAAGGTTCACCCCGGGGACCGCCCGCACGCCGGCGGCCGTCCACCCGCGACGAGCAGGCTGCTGCCCATGAGCGAACTGAACCGCCGAACCCTCCTCGGGGGCGCGCTCGCCGGTGCCGGCGTGCTGGCCCTGCCCGAGGCCGCGCACGCCGCTTCGACCGGCCGGTCGACCGGCCTCGTCAGGGCTGGTCGGCCCCGGCTCTCGTCCGGGGTGGCGTCCGGAGACGTGACGACGGACGGCGCCACCGTGTGGGCCCGGGCCGACCGGCCGGGCCGGCTCCTGGCGACGGTCACCGGCCCCGGCCGGTCGCGGCACCGGATCCCGGGTCCGGTCGCCACGGAGGCGACCGACTTCACCGCCAAGCTCGACCTGCGCCACCTCGCCCCCGGACGCGAGTACGGCGTCTCCCTCACTTTCGAAGGAGCTGACGGGGACCTGGGCGAGCAGGCCGAGCTGCGCTTCCGCACCGCCGCGCACCACCCGGCGGCGACGAGCTTCGTGTGGACGGGCGACACGTGCGGTCAGGGCTGGGGCATCAACCCCGACCTCGGCGGCCTCACGGCATACGCCGGCATGCACGCCACCCGCCCGGACTTCTTCCTCCACTGCGGCGACACGATCTACGCCGACGGCCCGATCTCCGAGCGCGTCACCGAGCCCGACGGGCAGGTGTGGCGCAACATCGTGACACCGGAGGTGTCCAAGGTCGCCGAGAGCCTGGCCGAGTTCCGAGGGCGGCACCGCTACACCATGCTGGACGAGAACGTGCGGTCCATGTATGCCGACGTGCCCGTCCTCGCCCAGTGGGACGACCACGAGACGCACAACAACTGGTATCCGGGGCAGATCCTCACCGACGACCGGTACACCGAGCGGCGCGTCGACGTCCTCGCCCGGCGGGCCAGGCAGGCGTGGTGGGAGTACCAGCCGATCAGCAACCGGCTGTCCGCAGGCCGGGGCGCGGACCCCAACCGGCCGGGGCGGATCTACCGCAAGGTCGCCTACGGGGCGCACCTCGACGTCTTCTGCCTCGACATGCGCAGCTTCAAGGACCCGAACACGCCCGGCCTGGAGAAGGAGCGCACCCACATCCTCGGCGCGGAGCAGACGGACTGGCTCATCCGCGAGGTGAGCCGGTCGCTCGCCACGTGGAAGGTCATCGCCGCCGACCTGCCGCTCGGCCTCGTCGTGCCGGACGGCCCGGTCAACGAGGAGTCCCTGTCCAACCGCGACCCGGGCGCCCCGCTCGGCAAGGAGCTCGAGCTCGCGGCGGTGCTCTCGGCCTTCAAGCGGGCCGGCGTGCGCAACGTCGTGTGGCTCACGGCCGACGTGCACTACTGCGCGGCCCACCACTACGACCCGGCGCGGGCCGCCTTCGCCGACTTCGACCCCTTCTGGGAGTTCGTCGCGGGGCCGATCGCGGCCGGCACCTTCGGGCCCAACCAGTTGGACGCGACGTTCGGCCCCCGGGTGGACTTCGCCCGGGCCGCCGACTACCCCAACCAGTCCCCTCGCGGCGGCAACCAGTTCTTCGGCCACGTGGACATCGACCGCGACGGCACGTTCGTCGTCACGCTGCGCAAGGCCGACGGGACGGTCCTCTACGCGCGCACGCTGGAGCCGCAGCGCCGCTGAGGTCCGCAGCCGCGCAGACGCGCGGCCCGGACGAGGGAGGTTCTCCGGCACCAGATGCCGGAGAACCTCCCCGCATGCGCGCCCAGTCGCGGCGGGCGCCAGGTTGCGGCGGCGCCAGGTCGCATCCGTGGCAGGTTGCGGCGGCCCCAGGTCGCGGCGGCCCCAGGTCAAGGCGGCGCCGCCAGTGCCGCCGGCGCTGGCCCCCCGGCAGAGGTATGCCGGGTGCTCGGGCACAAATCGGTGGTCAGGGGTGTTGAGCAGATGGCAGGCTGGGCCAGAACGAGCCGCCACATCAGCAGATCCGACCAGCAAGGACACCGCCCTGAAGCACCACGACGTCTTCACCACCCGAGCCGAGGCGCTCGCCACCGAGCCCCTCGAGGCCGACGAGACGGCATACGGCCGCTTCGACGGGGAGCAGCTCGACCGCGAGGAGCGCGCGGCGCTGCGCCGCGTCGCGGGCCTGTCGACCGAGCTCGAGGACATCACCGAGGTCGAGTACCGCCAACTGCGACTCGAACGCGTCGTGCTGGTCGGAGTGTGGACGACGGGCACGCTGATCGAGGCGGAGAATTCGCTGGTCGAGCTGGCCCGGCTGGCCGAGACCGCCGGCTCACACGTGCTCGAGGCGCTCATCCAGCGCCGGGACCGTCCCGATCCGGCCACCTACATCGGGTCCGGCAAGGCGAAGGA
>NZ_DASSMH010000052.1:0-10306 GCF_035688975.1 Intrasporangium sp.
GGCATGCTCCAGAATGCCGGGCTCCTCGTCCTGCTGCTGCTGACCAACCTCGCCCGGTGGCCGCTCTTCGGCTTCGTCGTCGGCGTCGCCGAGCCAGAGGCGTTCGCGGCGGACCCGACGTGGTGGCGCCGGCACCCGGGCATCGTCACGGTGGCGGCCCGGCTGGCCTGGGTGCTCGTGGCGCTCAACGTGCTGCGTCTCGGCGTCATGGTGCCGCTCTACCTCGCCGGGCAGGTGGGCGGCCTCGGCGTCGCCAAGGTGGTGCTGGGCTGGCCGGCATACCTGCTGGCCGTGACGGTCATGGGCGCGATCCTCGTGCGCGGCCACACGCCCATCGACCCCGGCCGCGAAACCGCCTGACGTCAGATCGGCTCGTCGACACGCGGCCGGGACCCCGGTGCGACCAGCCGCTGCAGCTCCGACTCCCGCGCGGTCGTGGTGATGAAGAGCAGCTCGTCACCCGCCTCGATGGCGTCGTCGGGGGTCGGCGCGAGAGGCCGCTGCTCGCGGATGATGGCGGCGAGCACCGTGTCGACGGGCCAGTCGACGTCGCCCACCCGGCGCCCAGCGAAGGGGCTGCCCTCCGGGAGGGTCACCTCCACCATGGAGGCGCGTCCCTGCTGGAACTCGAAGATGCGGACGAGGTCGCCGATGCTCACGGCCTCCTCGATGAGCGCCGTCATCAGGCGTGGCGTCGACACGGCCACGTCGACTCCCCACGACTCGTCGAACATCCACTCGTTCTTGGGGTTGTTGACGCGGGCGACCGTGCGGGGCACCCCGAACTCCGTCTTGGCGAGCAGGGACAGGACCAGGTTGGCCTTGTCGTCGCCTGTGGCCGCCACGACGACGTCGCACTCCTCGAGGCGGGCCTCCTCGAGGGCCGCGATCTCACAGGCGTCCGCGAGCAGCCACGACGCCTCGGGGACGCGGGAGGCCTGGACGTCGTCGGCGTCCTTGTCGATGAGCAGCACCTGGTGACCGTTGGCGAGCAGCTCGCGGGCGATGGAACGGCCGACGCTGCCGGCTCCGGCGATGACGACGCGCATGGTTCTCTTCCTGCCACTCAGTGGGCGACCGGGGCCTGGTCGCAGAGGCGCTCGACGCGCGGGAGCTGGTCACGCAGCACCGTCAGGTGCATGAGGTCGCCCTGCTGGACGACCATGTCGGGCCGGGGGATGACGCCCTCACCGAGTCGGGTGACGTAGGCGACCCGCGCCCCGGTCCGCTCCTCGACCTCGGTGAACGGCCGCCCGACCCAGGCGGGGTCGAGGGGCACCTCGGCGATGACGATCCGGCCGCTCGGGTCCGTCAGCTCGGGCATCGCCCCCTGGGGCAGGAGCCGCTGGATCATCTGGTCGGCGGTCCACCGGACCGTGGCGACCGTGGGGATCCCGAGCCGCTGGTACACCATGGCGCGCTGGGGGTCGTAGATGCGAGCAGCGACGTGCTCGACGCCGAAGGTCTCGCGGGCCACCCGAGCGGCGAGGATGTTGGAGTTGTCGCCGCTGCTCACGGCGGCGAACGCGTAGGCATCCTTGATGCCGGCCGCGAGCAGGGTGTCGCGGTCGAAACCGATCCCGGTGACCGTCTGCCCCTCGAAGGACGTGCCGAGCCGGCGGAACGCGGAGGCGTCGGCGTCGATGACCGCGACGTCGTGGCCGCTGCGTCCGAGCGAGCGCGCCAGCGTCGAGCCGACGCGACCGCATCCCATGATCACGAAATGCACGTTGGCGACGCTACACCAGCGTCCTCACGCTTCCGGCTGCACGGCATACAGTGTGCTTCGTGCCCGGATCTGGACCCACGCTCAAGCGCGTCGTCGTCGGTCGCGCCATGCGCAGCGACAAGCTCGGGGAGACCCTCCTGCCGAAGCGCCTGGCGCTGCCGATCTTCGCCAGCGACGCGCTCTCGTCGGTGGCCTACGCGCCCGACGAGATCCTGCTCATGCTCGGCCTCGCCGGTGGCGCCTTCGTCGCGACCCACAGCTGGCAGGTGACGATCGCGGTCGTCTTCGTCATGGTGATCGTCGTCGCGTCCTACCGGCAGAACGTGCACGCCTACCCGTCCGGTGGCGGCGACTACGAGGTGGCGACGGTCAACCTCGGCCCGCGGGCAGGCCTCACGGTGGCGAGTGCGCTGCTCGTCGACTACGTGCTCACCGTCGCCGTCTCGATCTCCTCGGGCGTGCAGAACGCCGCGACCGTGCTCGGGTTCGTGCGCGGCCACGAGGTGATCGTGGCGGTGGGCCTCATCCTCTTCCTCACCGCGATGAACCTGCGCGGGGTCAGGGAGTCGGGCAAGGCCTTCGCCGTCCCGGTCTACGCCTTCATGGCGGCCATTCTCGGGATGGGCGTCTACGGCTTCATCCAGCACTTCGCCGGCACCCTCACGCCGGCCGAGAGCGCGGACCTGACGCTGCTGCCCGAGGGTGGGGAGCAGTTCACCGGGATCGCGGCGGCCTTCCTGCTGCTGCGGGCGTTCTCGTCCGGCTGTGCCGCGCTCACCGGTGTGGAGGCGATCTCCAACGGCGTGCCCGCCTTCAAGAAGCCGAAGAGCGACAACGCCGCGACGACGCTGCTGCTCATGGGCGTGCTGTCGGTCACGATGCTCGGCTCGATCATCGCGCTCGGCCAGTGGTCGGGGATCAAGATCGCCGAGGATCCCGCCGCCCAGCTGCTGCGGGACGGGCGGCCGGTGGGCGACGACTACGTCCAGCACACCGCGATCGGCCAGCTCGCCCAGGCGGTGTTCGCGCACTTCCCGATCGGGGTGGTGTTCGTCTCGATCGTCACCGGCCTCATCCTCGTGCTCGCGGCGAACACTGCCTTCAACGGCTTCCCGGTCCTCGGCTCCATCCTGGCCCGCGACGGCTACCTGCCCCGGCAGATGCACACCCGCGGAGACCGGCTCGCCTTCTCCAACGGCATCCTCATCCTGGCGGGCGCGGCCGTCGTCCTCGTCATCGTCTTCGACGCCGAGGTCACCGCGCTGATCCAGCTCTACATCGTCGGCGTCTTCGTCTCCTTCACCACGAGCCAGGTCGGCATGGTGCGGCACTGGACGCGGCACCTGCGGCTGGAGCGGGACGCCAGGGAGCGCGGGCGGATGCAGCGGTCGCGCGTCATCAACGGCGTCGGGGCCGTGATGTCCGCGGTCGTGCTGCTCGTCGTGCTGGTCACGAAGTTCCAGGCCGGCGCGAAGTACGCGATCCTCGCCATGGTCGTGCTCTTCGTGCTCATGCTCGGCATCCGGAAGCACTACAACCGCGTCCGGGACGAGCTCGCCATCGACTGGGACAAGGACCGGCCGATGCTGCCCTCGCACGTGCACGCCATCGTGTGCGTCTCCAAGATCCACAAGCCGACGATGAGGGCGCTGGCCTACGCCCGCGCGAGCCGCCCGTCCTACCTCGAGGCGGTGACCGTCGACGTCGACCACCTGGAGACCCGCGCCCTGCTCGAGGAGTGGGACCGCCACCAGATCCCCGTGCCGCTCAAGGTGCTGGCCTCGCCCTACCGGCAGATCACCCGGCCCATCCTCGACTACGTGCGCTCCATCCGCAGCGGCAACCCGCGGGACGTCGTGACCGTCTACCTGCCTGAGTACGTCCTCGGCAAGTGGTGGGAGCAGGTGCTGCACAACCAGAGCGCGCTGCGGCTCAAGGCGCGGCTGCTCTTCACCCCGGGGGTCATGGTCGTGAGCGTCCCGTGGCAGCTCGCCTCGTCGCAGGGGGCGGAACGCGAGTGGATCGACGAGCCGCCGCTCGCCGGCGGGGTGCGCGGCGGAGGGTTGTGACCGGCACCCGGCGGCCGAGGGAGCGACCCCCGGGCGCGGAGCCGCTCGTCGGCTCGACGTGGACCCTCGACGTCGGGCCCGTGGCCCACGGCGGTCACTGCGTGGCCCGGCACGAGGGCCAGGTGGTCTTCGTCCGGCACGCGCTGCCGGGGGAGCGCGTCGTCGCGCGGGTCACCGAGGGGCGGGTCGGAGACCGCTTCCTGCGCGCCGACGCGGTCGAGGTGCTGGCCGCCTCGCCGCACCGGGTCCCGCGCCCGTGCCCGTATGCCGTGCCCGGCCAGTGCGGAGGCTGCGACTGGCAGCACGTCGAGCTCGCGCACCAGCGCACGCTCAAGACGGCGGTCGTGCGAGAGCAGTTCCGGCGCCTGGCGGGCCTCGACGTCGACGTGACCGTGGCTCCCGTGCCGGGCGACGAGGACGGCCTGCGCTGGCGCACGCGCGTGGAGTTCGCGGTGGGGCCGGACGGGCGCGCCGGGCTGCACGAGCACCGGTCGACGCGCATCGTGCCCATCGACGACTGCCTCATCGCCACGCGGGAGGTCATCTCGTCCGGCGTCCTCGAGACCCAGTGGCAGGACTGCAGCGCGGTGGACGTCATCGCGGCGACGCGTCCCGACGAGCCCGTGCTCGTGCCGCTGCCCCGGCAGGGCGGCGGGCGTGGTGCCGGCGGAGGGCTCGTGGGCGAGCGCGTCGAGGTCGGGGACTGGGCGGGGGAGTACGTCCTCGCCGCGCGCGGCTTCTGGCAGGTGCACCCCGGGGCGGCCGCGACGTTTCTCTCCCGGGTGCTCGCCCTGCTGGCTGCCGGCCCGGGCGACCGGGTGCTCGACCTGTATGCCGGTTCCGGGCTCTTCGCGCTGCCGCTCGGCGAGCGGGTGCAACCGGGCGGTTCCGTCCTCGCGGTGGAGGGCGACCGGACCGCGGTCGACAACGGCATACGCAACACCGAGGGCCTCGAGACCGTCGAGTGGCGTGCCAACCGGGTCGACCGCGAGCTCCGGTCGCTCACCGGTCAGGGGATCTCGGCCGACCTCGCCGTGCTCGACCCGCCTCGCACCGGCGCGGGCAGAGACGTGATGTCCGCGCTGGCGGGAATGCGACCACGCCGGATCGTCTACGTGGCCTGCGACCCGGCCGCGCTCGCGCGGGACGTCAAGACGGCGGACGGCCTCGGCTACCGCCTCACCGCGCTCGAGGCCTACGACGCCTTCCCCATGACGCACCACGTCGAGTGCATCGCGCTCCTCGAGCCCCAGCGGCGCTGACGGGCGCCGAGATGCCGTTCCACTACCCCGTCGCGGTGAAGTTCTCCGAGATCGATCATGCGGGCATCGTCTTCAACGCCCACTACCTCACGTGGTGCGAGGACGCGAAGTTCGCCTACCTCGACAGCGTGGGCTTCGGCCCCTACTGGTTCGCCGCCCGCGGGCTCGTGGCCCTCGTGCGCCATGCCGAGATCGACTGGGTCGCCAGCCTCAGGCCGCTCGAGCACGCCGACATCCGGGTGTCGGTCGACCGCCTCGGCACGTCGTCGTTCACGCTCCGCCACGAGATCTGGCGCGCCGGCCCCCAGCCCATCCGGACCGCGACGTGCGTGATCACGTACGTGTGGTTCGACGCCGCGGCCGGGCAGAAGCGGCCGCTCGACGAGGGCTTCCGCGCGGCCCTCGCCGACGCCTCCGGGCCGGGCTGACCCGACAGCTCGGGCATCACGCGGCGTCGGTGCGGACGTCGGTGGGGGTGGTGGTGTGGGCGCGGCCGGTGGGGGCGGCCCAGACGCACGTGCCGTCGGGCAGGAGCTGGAGGCGCCAGCGGGCGTGGTGCTTGAAGCCATGGTGGGCTCGGCAGAGGCAGACCAGGTTGTCCTCGGTGGTCGGGCCGTGCGGGAAGGGGGTGACGTGGTCGAGGTCGCAGCGGCGGGCCGGCACGCCGCAGCCCGGGAAGCGGCAGGTGCGGTCTCGGTCGCGGACCCGGGCGGCGAGCGCGGCGCCGGGCCGGTAGGCGTGTGGGTCACGGGCCACGGTGGCGCCGGTCAGGGCGTCGGCGCGGGTGACCCGCAGCACGATGTCGGGATCGGTGAGGAACTGCACGACCGTGGCCGACAGGATCCAGCCGACGCGCGGGTCGCGCACCCCGACGGTGGGGGGCCGCCAGTCCGGCAGGCTGATCCCATGCCCGTCGAGGAGCCGGGCAGCGCACGCCTGCCACTGCGCGGCCGCGGCCTCGGCCTCCCACGCTGCGGCGGCTTTCGCCGCGGCGTAGGGCGGCAGGCCCGCCTGTGGCCGACGCCCCTGTGGCCTCGACGGCCGCGGCGCCCGGCACCGGCTGCGCGGGGATGGCTGCTGCTGGCGCGGCGACGGGGCAGTCGTGCCGACGGGTGGCGATGGGCACGACCAGCTCCACGGTGGTGCGCACCGACGCCTGGGCCAGCACGAGGTCGAGGAAGGTGTCGGCCCGCGCCTGCTCGATCAGGCGGCCCGGGTCGGCGCGCACGTACTCCCCGGCGAGATGGTCCACCGCCGCCCACGCCCGGGCGGAGTCCGCTGCCGGAAGGGACGCGGACCACCACGCCATCCCCGGCTCCGTGCCCGGCTGCACCCGCAGGAACCGGTCCTCTCGCGCGGCCTGGGCCCGCCGCTCGACCGCCCCCGCGTCCACGAGCGCCGCGACCCGCTCACGCACTCGCCGCAACCTCGCCGGCACGAGCTCGGGCAGCCCCGGGTCCTCGTGCAGCACCCGGTCGAACACCGGCGCGGCGCCCGGCTCCAGCAGCCCGGCCTGATCCACGATCACCGACACCCGCGCCGGCTCCAGCACCCCGGCCAGTCCTGCCGCCAGCGTGCCCGGCATCTCCTCGACCAGCCGCACCGCCCGCGCCACCCGAGCACCCAGGGCCCGCGGGGAGACCCGCAGCAGCGGTGCGAGGCTCGAGGCCACCACCTGCTCCGCCGACGGCCGATGCCCCACGACGCCACGGCCCGGCGCCGCGCCCTCCTCCTCATCGGCGAGCGCCTGCTCCTCGGCGCGCACGCACGCCGCGACGGCCACCTCCTACATCGCCGCCAAGACGTTGACCGCCCGCTGTGTCACCGCCAGCACCGCCTCCGCTGCCTCAGCGTCCATTCTTCGGACCCGCTCCGGTGCGATCCGGCTGACCACGGCCGCCTGCGCCACCACCGGCAACGCGTCGAAGACCCCGGCAGACACTCCGGTGACCAGCTCGAGCACCGCACCCGGCGACTGCGGCCTCGCGACTGCGTGGAAGATCGCACCCCCGCGGCGGGGTGCGATCTTCCACGGAGCGGCGGCAGACTGAGCGGCGCGCCCGTGGGTAGGAGACACTCGGGACACCGCCCTGCCGGCCCGCGCCATGCCGGCCGCTGACAAGCCGCAGGGGGTGTGGTTAGATATCTTGACGTCAAGATAAATCGTTCCGCCGCTGGAAGGAGCCCGTCGTGGGCAGTGTTGACAGCTTCAAGGCCAAGGGAACCCTCGAGGTCGGTGACCGGTCCTACGAGATCTTCCGGCTCGCCGGCATCGAGGGTCAGGAGACGCTGCCGTACAGCCTCAAGGTGCTCCTCGAGAACCTCCTGCGCACCGAGGACGGCGCCAACATCACGGCCGAGCACATCCGGGCGCTCGGGTCGTGGGACGAGAACGCGCAGCCCGACACCGAGATCCAGTTCACGCCGGCCCGCGTCATCATGCAGGACTTCACCGGCGTCCCGTGCGTCGTCGACCTCGCCACCATGCGGGAGGCCGTCGCGGAGCTCGGTGGTGACGCCGCGAGGATCAACCCGCTGGCGCCGGCCGAGCTCGTCATCGACCACTCCGTCATCATCGACGTCTTCGGCCGGGCCGACGCCTTCGAGCGCAACGTCGAGATCGAGTACCAGCGCAACCGCGAGCGCTACCAGTTCCTGCGGTGGGGCCAGACGGCATTCGACGACTTCAAGGTCGTCCCCCCGGGCACCGGCATCGTGCACCAGGTCAACATCGAGCACCTGGCCCGCACGGTCATGGTCCGCGACGGCGTGGCCTACCCCGACACCTGCGTGGGCACCGACTCGCACACGACGATGGTCAACGGGCTCGGCGTCCTCGGCTGGGGCGTCGGCGGCATCGAGGCGGAGGCGGCCATGCTCGGCCAGCCGGTCTCGATGCTGATCCCGCGCGTCGTCGGCTTCAAGCTCTCCGGTGCCATCCCCTCGGGCGCCACGGCGACGGACGTCGTGCTGACGATCACCGAGATGCTGCGAAAGCACGGGGTGGTCGGCAAGTTCGTCGAGTTCTACGGCGAGGGCGTCAGCCAGGTGCCGCTCGCCAACCGCGCCACGATCGGCAACATGAGCCCCGAGTTCGGCTCCACCTGTGCCATCTTCCCCATCGACGAGGTCACCCTCGACTACCTGCGCCTCACCGGGCGCTCGGACGACTCGGTCGCGCTCGTCGAGGCCTACGCCAAGGAGCAGGGCCTCTGGCTCAACGCCGGCCCCGACCAGCCCGAGGCCCGCTACTCCGAGTACCTCGAGCTCGACCTGTCCACCGTGGTCCCCTCGATCGCCGGGCCGAAGCGTCCCCAGGACCGGATCTCCCTCTCCGACGCCAAGGACGCCTTCCGCAAGGTGCTGCCGACGTACGTGGCGCACGACGAGGGCGACCCGGGCGAAGCCCGCTCGTTCCCGGCGAGCGACCCCGGTGAGGACGACGGCGGCGAGCGCCCGCATGACGGCACGGCCAACGGCCGCCCGTCGAGGAAGGTCGCGGTCAAGGCTGCCGACGGGCGCGAGTTCGAGATCGACCACGGCATCGTCTCGATCGCCTCGATCACGAGCTGCACCAACACCTCCAACCCGTCGGTCATGATGGCCGCGGCCATGCTGGCCAAGAACGCCGTCGACAAGGGGCTCACCGTCCCGCCGTGGGTGAAGACGTCGATGGCGCCCGGCTCCAAGGTCGTGTCCGACTACTACGAGAAGGCCGGCATGTGGCCCTACCTCGAGAAGCTCGGCTTCCACCTCGTCGGCTACGGCTGCACGACGTGCATCGGCAACTCGGGCCCCCTCAACGAGGAGATCAGCGCCGCCATCAACGACAACGACCTCGCGGTCGTCTCGGTGCTGTCGGGCAACCGCAACTTCGAGGGCCGGATCAACCCGGACGTGAAGATGAACTACCTCGCGTCCCCGCCGCTCGTCATCGCCTACGCGCTCGCCGGCACGATGGACTTCGACTTCGACACCGAGCCGCTCGGCCAGGACACCGACGGCAAGGACGTCTTCCTGCGCGAGATCTGGCCGGCGCCGGACGACGTGGAGCGCACCATCACGGCGAGCATCACCAAGGACATGTTCACCGATGACTACGCCGACGTCTTCGCCGGCGACGAGCGCTGGCGGTCCCTGCCCACGCCCGAGGGCGACACCTTCGCGTGGGACCCCCAGTCGACCTACGTGCGCAAACCCCCGTACTTCGACGGCATGACGATGGAGACGACCCCCGTGGCCGACATCCAGGGGGCCCGGGTCCTCGCCCGGCTCGGCGACTCCGTGACGACCGACCACATCAGCCCCGCCGGGTCGATCAAGGCGGACAGCCCGGCGGGGAAGTACCTCGCCGAGCACGGCGTCGAGCGCAAGGACTTCAACTCCTACGGCTCGCGGCGCGGCAACCACGAGGTGATGATCCGCGGCACGTTCGCCAACATCCGCCTGAAGAACCTGCTCCTCGACGGCGTCGAGGGCGGCTTCACCCGCAACTTCTTGGCCGGCGGCGAGCAGACCACGATCTTCGAGGCGTCGACGGCATACCAGGAGGCCGGGGTCCCGCTCGTCATCCTCGCCGGCAAGGAGTACGGCTCCGGCTCCTCGCGCGACTGGGCCGCCAAGGGGACGAGCCTGCTCGGGGTGAGGGCGGTCATCGCCGAGTCCTACGAGCGGATCCACCGCTCCAACCTCATCGGCATGGGCGTCGTCCCCCTCCAGTTCCCGCAAGGCCAGAATGCCGACTCGCTCGGCCTTGACGGCACGGAGACCTTCTCGATCACCGGCCTCACCGCCTTGAACGAGGGCACGACACCGCAGACGGTCGCGGTCACGGCCACGAAGGAGGGCGGCGAGCCGGTCAGCTTCGACGCGGTCGTGCGCATCGACACTCCCGGCGAGGCGGACTACTACCGCAACGGCGGCATCCTGCAGTACGTCCTGCGCTCGCTCGTGAGCGGCTGAGGGCGGCAACCGTCGGTCTGCCCCCGCGTGCCACCGGCGCGCCGGGGCAGAATGGGCGCATGCCTGCCACGACGCCTGCCGGGTGGCCTCCCGGCGTGCCACCCGCGCACACCCCGGGCTGGGAGGACCGGGCCGTCCTCTGGCTGCTCGACCAGTGTCCGCCCGACTACCGGTCGTATGCCGGGTGGCGGCGCCACCCGATCGCCCTCGCGTGGCTCACGGTGCGGCACGTCGACGGCCAGGCGGCGGCCCTGCGGGAGGCGTGGCGCGAGGCCCGCGTCGCG